>JALFIM010000027.1 GCA_022775985.1 Prevotella sp. | reverse complement strand
TGGCGGAACACAACGACTTGGGCAAATGGGGCGAGGAGGAGGCGGCACGCTTCCTGCACGCTGCGGGCTACATCATCATGGAGCGCGACTGGCATTCGGGCAAGCGCGACATAGACATCATAGCCAAGACACCCGATGGCGTGACCTACGTGTTCGTGGAGGTGAAGACGCGCCGCTCCGATGTGCTCACGTCTCCTGCCGACGCCATAGACGCAAGGAAGGTGCGCAACATAGGGCTCGCTGCCGACAACTACGTGAAGATGCACGGCATAGACGGCCCGCTGCGCTTCGATGTCATCACCATCGTGGGCACGTCGCCCGATGCCATGCGGTTTGAGCACATACCCGATGCGTTCAACCCGGTGCTGTTTTTCTGACAATTATTTCACTATTAGACATGAATACAAACATCATCAGACTCAAGGAGGTAGACTCCACAAACGACTTTCTGTGCCACCACAGCGACTGCGGCGACAACGACATAGTGGTGGTGACTGCCGAATATCAGACCAACGGGCGCGGACAGGGCACCAATCACTGGGAGAGTGAGGACGGCGCCAACCTGCTCTTCTCCATACTCGTCCGTCCGCAGGGTGTGGACGCGTCGCACCAGTTCGTGCTCTCCATGGCCCACGCCCTCGCATTGCGCGAGGCTCTCGGCGGCTATGTCGCCGGCATCAGTCTGAAGTGGCCTAATGATGTGTACTGGCGCGACTACAAGATAAGCGGCACGCTCATAGAGACGGCCCTCTCTGGCAAGTCGGTGCGGCAGTGCATCTTCGGCACGGGCATCAACGTCAATCAGGAGACGTTTCTCAGTTCTGCCCCCAATCCTGTGTCGCTCTGCCACATACTGGGGCGCGAGGTGTCGGTAGACCATCTCCTCGACAAGGTGTTGGAGGCTTTCCGCCGCTACTACCAGCTCGTGCTCGACGGCAGCTATGCCGCCATACGCCACTCGTATATGGAGGCTCTGTACCGCCGCGAGGGCGTACACAGGTACAGGGACGCGCAGGGACTGTTTGAGGCGGAGTTTGCCGATGTCACCGATGAGGGCTGTCTCGTGCTCCGTGCAGTAGGAGGCGGACTGCGTGAGTATGGCTTCAAGGAGGTGGCGTTCGTCAATGACTGACGGCAATATGAACTGACAGATAATTAAATTTTTTGTGTCAAGAATTAGAGAATTAGAGAATTTTCCTTTTATAGGGAGGTGTAAAATCAAGAATTAGAGAAAACGTGACGGTTTGCCGTTACTGTAATGTCCCTAAGTCTTAATAAAAATCCAAGTAGGGTAGGCCCTCTGACAGACTTTCACTTCGGTCGCTGAACGCTGTCTCTCTGATTCTTTACATTAATGATAATGACAGAACTTTTTAAAATATAATCAATTCTAAACACGTACTTATTTAGATATGACAAAGTACAAGAGAATCCTTCTGAAGCTCAGTGGCGAGAGCCTTATGGGCAAGCAGAGCTTCGGCATAGACCCTGAGCGTCTCGCGCAGTATGCCGACCAGATAAAGGAAGTAAGCGAGATGGGTGTGCAGATAGGCATCGTGATAGGCGGTGGCAACATATTCCGTGGCCTCAGCGGCGCGTCGAAGGGTTTCGACCGCGTGAAGGGCGACCAGATGGGCATGTGTGCTACGGTAATCAACTCGCTCGCCCTGAGCTCGGCCCTCGAGGCCGTGGGCGTGAAGACCAAGGTGCTCACTGCCATACGCATGGAGCCTATCGGCGAGTTTTACAGCAAGTGGAAGGCCATAGAGGCCATGGAGGCAGGATATGTGTGCATATTCTCGGCCGGCACAGGCTCGCCGTATTTCACCACCGACACCGGCTCATCGCTGCGTGGCATAGAGATAGAGGCCGACGTGATGCTCAAGGGCACGCGTGTGGACGGCATCTACACCGCCGACCCCGAGAAGGATCCTGCGGCAGTGAAGTTCAGCGACATAACATACGATGAGATATACACGCGCGGACTGAAGGTGATGGATCTCACCGCCACCACCATGTGCAAGGAGAACAACCTCCCGATATACGTGTTCAACATGGACGTGGTGGGCAACCTGAAGAAGGTGATGGACGGAGAGCCGATAGGAACTCTCGTGCATAACTGAGCGTATTGATATACAATGCATTACGGGATATGTAGCCCGGCCCTGCGAAATGGGCTGTTTCAGGCTGCGAAATGGGCCGAATCGCAATGCGGAATGGGCCGTTTCAGACTGCGAAACGGGCCGTTTCGCAAAACCCGTAGGCATGGATGAAAAAATAGAGCGTATAGACAAGCCTGTGTGGCTTGGCTATACGCTCTATGCGTTTGTGCCTGTGTGTATGCGCTGCCGTGCTGCGGCACTGCCTGCCGTGCGCTTGGTGGTGGCTGCGGAGCAATGTGAAAGGCAGCGCAGCGAGTAGTGTAGTCAGAACTTTATGAGCCGTGTGCCATCGGCTTGCTCGCTGATATTCACCCTCACGGCATTCTCTGGCAGCAGTTCCTCTATGAGCTCAGGCCATTCTATCAGGCACAGTCCGCCGTCGTAGAAATACTCCTCATAGCCCATGTCGTACACTTCCTCGAGTTTCTTTATGCGGTAGAAGTCGAAGTGGTAGACGGGGTTGCCGCCGGCAGCGGTATATTCGTTGACAATGGCGAATGTGGGTGACGTGATGACATCCTCCACACCGAGCTCCCTGCACAGTGCCTTGATGAATGTGGTCTTGCCGGCTCCCATTTTGCCATAGAAGGCAAACACGCGGCTGTCGCCCATGTTGGCGGCAAACTCCTTGGCGGCATCACGAATGGTGTCTAATGATGTGATTCTTATTTCCATATATTCTGTATTTTTAAAGTCGTGTACACTCACCGCCTTGCGGCAGTGAGCCTCCTCATGTCCTTGCTGTCGCATGTGCCAAAGTCAGACAGATAATCTCAACGTGCAAAGGCTAAAGGATTCTTCACTCTTCACTCTTAGTTCTTCACTTTATTTTTCGCTTTTCGTTTTTCCCTTCCTATTTCCTTCCTCTTGGCGTGAGCGTGATGAGCGGTATGAGCATCTCCTCGAGTGATATGCCGCCATGCTGGAACGTGTCCTTGTAGTACGACACGTAGTAGTTGTAGTTGTTGGGGTAGGCGAAGAACGAGTTGCCTGTGGCGAACACATAGCTTGTGCTCAGGTTGGGCGATGGTAGGTGAGCCTGTCGCGGGTCCTTGATGGCGAACACGTCGCGTGCGTTGTAGTTGAGGTTCTTGCCCAGCTTGTAGCGCAGATTGGTGTTGGTGTTGCGGTCGCCTATTATCTTCACGGGCTTGGAGCACCTTATGCTGCCGTGGTCGGTGGTGATGATGATGCGGCAGTCGTGCTGTGCGAGCCGCTGAAGCAGCTCCGTCATCACCGAGTGGCGGAACCAGCTGAGCGTGAGGCTGCGGTATGCCGACTCGTTGTTGGCCAGCTCGCGCACCATCTTCGACTCGGTGCGGGCATGCGAGAGCATGTCTATGAAGTTCACCACGATGACGTTGAGGTCGTTTTTCAGCAGACTGCCGAAGTGCTCGAACAGCTTGTCGCTGGCCGTGGAGTCGTTTATCTTGTGGTACGAGAACGTGTCGTGGCGGCGGAATCGCTCTATCTGCGTCCTTATCAGCGGCTCCTCGTTGAGGTTCTTGCCCTCTTCCGCCTCCTCGTCTACCCACAGGTCGGGGAACATCTGCGCTATCTTGTTGGGCATCAGTCCGCTGAATATGGCGTTGCGGGCGTACTGCGTGGCGGTGGGCAGGATGCTGGTGTACAGCTCATCATCGATGTCGTACTGCTCGGCGATGTCTTTTGCCACGGTGCGCCACTGGTCGTACCGGAAGTTGTCGATGACTATGAGAAACACCTTGTGCCCCTCGTTGATGAGCGGAAACACCTTGCGCTTGAATATGTCGGTGCTCATGAGCGGACGCTGCGTGCCGCCGTCGGCTGACATCCAGCCGAGGTAGTTGTTGCGTATGTATTTGGCGAAGGCGGCGTTGGCCTCCTCCTTCTGCATGGTGAGCATGTCCCTCATGGGGCTCTCGGTGCTGCTGAGCTCCAGTTCCCAGCGCACGAGCCTGCGGTACAGCTCCTTCCACTCGTCTATGGAGCGGCAGGAGTCTATCTGCGCGGCAATGTCCTGGAAACTCTGCTGGTAGCCCGTCTGCGTCACCTCGCTCACTATCTGCTTCTGGTGTATGTTCTTCTTCAGCGTGAGCAGTATCTGCACGGGGTTGACAGGCTTTATGAGGTAGTCGGCTATCTTGGAGCCTATGGCCTGGTCCATGATGTTCTCCTCCTCGCTCTTCGTCACCATGACCACGGGCACGGCAGGTTGTATGTCCTTGATTTTCTGCAGTGTCTCCAGACCTGTGATGCCAGGCATCATCTCATCGAGCAGTATGAGGTCGTAGTTGGTGGTACGGCACTTGTCTATGGCGTCGGTACCGTTGCTCACGGTCTCCACGTCATAGCCTTTTTTCTGTAGGAAGATGATGTGTGCCTTGAGCAGTTCTATCTCATCATCCACCCATAATAACAGTCCGTTGCTCATTGTTTCGTTGCGTGTTTATGGTGTCCTCGCTATGCCGGCTGGCCGTCGGGCCGTGGCGTGGACTTGTGGTTTGGGAGCGTCACAGGCGCGTGCCTGTGGCGTGGTCAGAAACCGTCGAGGTCGTAGTATTCGTCCTCAAGGTCTGATTTGTCCTCCTTCTTCTTGTTCTTGCTGTCGTTCTTCTTCTTGTCCTGAGTGGGTTGGTCGTCGTCGAAGTAGAACTCATCCTCCACGTTCTCCTTCTTCTTGGGCGTGGGAGTGGGCTGCGGCTTCGCCTGTTGTGGCTTCGCGCCCTTGGTGGGCTTGGCCGTAGCTGGCTGCTGTGGCTTCGGTTTGGCCGTGGAGCCAGATGCGGGGCGGGCCGTGGGCGTGGGCTTTGGCTTGGCAGTCTGCTGCCTTGCTGTGGGCTTGGCCTGCGGCTTGTTGTCCTTAGGCTGCGCCTTCGTGTCTTTCGGCTGCGCCTTCGCCTCCTGTGGCTTTGCGCTGTCGTCGGGTATCACGGTGCCGCCATCGTCGTGTGGCAATTCTACGTCGGGTATTATGGTGCCGTCGTCTGCGGGCTCGGTCTGCGGTGTGTCGGGCACTATGGTGCCATCGTCGGCAGGCACGGTCTGCGTGCTGTCGGGTATCACGGTGCCGCTCTCCGTCGGCTTGGCGGCTGGCTCATCGGGTATCACGGTGCCGTCGGTGGCGGACTTGGCGGCCGGCTCGTCGGGTATCACAGTGCCGTCGGTGGGAGGTGTGGGCGTGTCGTCGCGGCGGCGCGTGTCGTCCTTGCTGCCCTCGGTGGTTATGATGTCGGGCTCCGTGAGCAGTTCGTCGGTGCTTATCTTGAGCGGAGCGAAGTGCTTGGAGTAGAATGCGTCGTAGTCGTCGTAGCTGAACTGCCGTCCGAGCAGGGGCAGGTTCTGCGTGCTTATGATGATGCCGCGGCCCTTGCCGAGTATCTGCATGATGCGGCTCTGGCGGTAGAGGTGGCGTGCGTATTGCAGTGCTTCGTCGAAAGAGCGGAATCCGCTCACCTGCATGCGGTGCAGTCCGCCATCGTCGTCAATGGCTATGTCGAAGTTGCGCACCATGTAACTGGTGAAGTTGTAGCGTGCCAGCTCAAACAGCAGCTTGTTCTCGTCGGTGGAGTCGGGGGCATAGGCCAGCATGAACACGAAGTCGGTGTTGCGCTCGTCAGACAGGGCCTTAGCGGCAGTGGAGTCGTTGTCGTTGAGCACGGTGGAGCGTCGCTCCCACACGTTGCCTATGTCGAAGGAGCCGCCGCGCAGCTTCCGTCCCTCGTCCACGCCCCTTACTATCATTCCTGCCATCTCCGCCAGTCCGCTTTGCGGGAACTTCTGGAGCATGTCTTTCAACTCGCTGACACATGCGTCGGCGTTGCCGTCGTTGAGTTGGCCCAGTGCGCTCACGAACATGAACTTGTCGCGGTTGGCACCTACGGGGAAACGCGTGGCCGACAGCTTGGCGTTGGCCCGTACCACGGTGTAGCGTGCGTCCTTGAAGGCATCGTATGTGGCGGCGTAGAGTGAGTCCTCGATGTGCTCGCCAAACCGCGCGTTCTCCTTGAAGTACGGGTCTGTGAGCAGCGTAGTCCACTGGTTGTCGGGGTATTTCTGCTTCAGCATGCTCACGTAGCGGTCGGCCACGGTGGTCTCTCCGCGGCGCGAGTAGAGTAGGAAGAGGTGGTAGAGCACGTCGGGCATGCGCTCGAAGTCGGGATACTGGTCGGTGATGCGCCGCAGGGCCTTCTCGCTGAGGGCGAGGTTGTCGAGCTTGTCCTTGAATATCACGCCCGAGTTGTAGAGCCCGTCCATGATGGTCTGGTTGCTCTCGGCCACCTGCTCGGGTGTGAAAGGTATCTGCGCGAGGTAGTACTCGCGCTTGTGCGGGTCGTTTTGTGCGCTGTCTGGTGCCGCCGCCAGGCTGTCGGTGGCCGCGTCTTGTGGCGGTATGGAGTCAGTCTGTGCACCGTCGGGCTGCACGCCGCCTCCTCCCATGGCCACCACAGTCTTGTTGATGCGCTGCCAGTTGTCTGTGTTCTCGCGCTTGCCCCACCGCTTCTGGAAGTCGCTCTTGCCTTGGTTTACGGCCATCTGGTTGTAGAAGTACCACGCGCCTTTCTGCTGTGTGGCGGCAGAAGAGGCCGTGTTATTGCCACGCCCGGTGGTGTTGACGTTGCCACCGCTGTTCTTGGCTATCACATCCTGAGCGTTCTGCTCCGCCATACGGTCGCGTTCCTCCTTCTCTTTCTTCTTCAGGGCCTCTATGACGCGGTCTATGGCGGCGTTGCGTGTTTTCTCATCGGCCTTGGCGAGGGCTTGCAGCGAGTCTTGCAGATGCACCGCGTCGGTGTACGGCACAAGCTCGTCAAGCACCTTGGAGCGTGTAGACAGCTCATCGTAGTCGGGGCGTTCCTTGTCGAGAAGGCCTATAGCCTCGCCGTAGCACCGCTGCGCGTCGTTGTATCTCTCCTTGTTCCAGTATATGTCACCGAGCTTGAGAAGCAGCACTCCCTTCTCTATGCCCGAGCGGGTAGACTTGGTATTGCCGCGCTCGTAGGCCGTGATGGCGTTGGCGGTGTCTTTCTGGCTGAGGTATATGTTGCCTATGGCGTAGTACACCTGGTTGAGATACTCCTTGTTCTTGTCGGATGCCGCCATGCGTTTCAGCCGGCTTATCATCTTCTTGGCCTGTCCGCCGGTAGACAACACCTCCGTAAGGGCTATGCGTGCGTTGAACTCCACCTCGTAGGGCGGGTTCTGTCGTATCACGCGCTTGTATGCCTTCGTGGCCAGGTCGTTGTGTCCCATGGCGGCTTGCAGCTGCCCCATGAGGTACCACTCGCGTGCTCTCTGCTTGCTGCGCATCTCATGCTTGATGACCTTGCGCAAGTATTCCACCGCCTTGGGGTAGTCGGCGGTGTGTATGTAGTAGTCGGCGAGGGTGTAGTCCCACTCTTTCTGGGCACGCCAGTGTATGGAGTCGCGCTGCATGTTGCGTATCACGTCCTCGGCATCGTACATCCATCCCTCCTCTATGTAGCTCTTGGCGAGCCATGCTCGTGCGCGTCCGTATATGGCGGGCTGCGTGGCATATATGCGGCTCATGTACGCAAAGGTGGACGCTGCCTCGTCGAACGCGCCCTTGTGAAACTGTGAGCGTCCCATCAGCAGCCATGCCTTCCACAGGAAAGGGTTGTACTCCTTGCGCTGAAGCCACTCTATGTCGCGCTCGGTCTTGCGGCGCTTCTTGGTCCACTCGGGTCTGCGCTTTATGCTGTGCAGCTTTATGGCCTTCTGACATTTCTCTATGGCGCGGTCGAAGTTGGCCTTGCCCGTCTCGCGGTTGGCCTTGTTGCCTACGGTGTAGAGGGGGATTATCTCGGTGAAGTTGTCCTTATTGGCGGTCTCTTTCTCCAACGAGCCGTCGATATATGCCAGCGAACCGTTGTAGTAGGTGTTGTAGCGTGCGTTGAAGGAATGCCACCACCTGCTCTTCGCGGTGTTGCGCTGCGTAGAGCATCCGATGGTGATGCAGGCCAGGACGGCCGCCATCATGAGGGCTATATGTATGTGGTGGTTGTGCTTCACTGCTATTTAAACTTGACAACAAGCGTTTTTATTGTCCTGAGAACGGCATAAATGATGATGCCGGCGAAAATAATGGAGGCCCCGGAGGGTACGTTCAGCCAGTATGATATGGCGAGGCCCGCCAGGCAGTCGGCCCAGCCTATGACTATGCTCAGGGCTATGATGCGTCGGAAACTGAATGTGAATAGGTTGGCAGTCATCTGCGGAATGGTGAGCAGACTGATAGCAAGCACTATGCCGACCATGCGGAGCGTACACACTATGGTCATGGCGATGAGTGCCATCATGAGGTATTCCACGGCATCTACGGGCAGATGCTGCGACCGTGCGAAGGCCGGGTCGAACGCTATGCTCGTGATGGTGTCGCGGAGCAATGCGAATACTGCCAGCACAATGGCCGTGACAACTGTCAGCAGTATGAGGTCGGCGGTGGTGATGGTGAGTATGCTGCCGAAGAGAAACGACGGCAGGTCGGGCATGAAACCGGGCGTGAGGAAACTGCACAGCACGCCTATGCTCATGCCGAAAGTCCAAAACAGGGCTATGGCTGAGTCCTCCCTCACCTTGGCGTTGTGCGACATCCACTGCACGCCGAAGGCCGACAGCATGGCGTATATCATGGCCGAGAGTATTGGGTTGATGCCGAGATACACGCCTATGCCTATGCCTCCGAACGAGGCATGGGTGATGCCGCCGCTGATGAACACCAGCCTGCGGCTCACGATATAGGTGCCGATGAATCCGCACACGATGCTGGCGAGCAGCGAACCGGCCAGCGCGTTCTGGAAAAATGTATATTCAAATATGCTCATCTCGCAACAAATAACAGGCGACAACTAATCTCTAATAAATCAATAAGTAATCACTAATCATTAATAACTACTCACTAATAATTAATCAATCAGCATCCAATAATCAGTCTCCCCACAATCACTGACAATTAATAACTAATCACTAATAATTAATAACTAAAACTATTCACTGACCAACATCACGACTTCGTCCTTCAGTTGGTCGGGTAGTTGTATGCCTCTGAGGTTGAGGCTTCGGCACCATGCCGCCACTTCGTCATGGCGCATGGTGTAGAGCGTGTCGGCGAACATCTCCACCTCGTCGTCGGTGTAGCTGTCAGAGGGCCGGCCTCGGAACGCATCGAGCTCCTCATCCTCAAAGTACTCTATGGGTTGTGTGGCCGCCTCCATCATGCAGTCTTGCTCGCATTTGGCGTTGTCGCCGTTGCATGTGGAGCACGTCTGCTTCTCTACGATGGGGGTGTCGTGGCCTTTTCCCGTCAGTTTGCTTGCCAGGGCCACGATAGTTCCTAATGCCAGTATTATGATGACAAGTGCTGCCATTATAGTGTAGTGGTTGTCGTTTCTATATGTTTACTGTAATTCGGTGATGGTGAATCCTGCCTTGCGCAGGTCGTCCCAGTATTCGGGGTACGACTTCGACACCACTTCTGGGTTGTTGATGCGCAGCCATGGGAACTTGATGGCGGCCGGGGCAAACGCCATGGCCATGCGGTGGTCCTCGTAGGTGTCTATGGGCTGCATGGTGGGAGTGCATCGCTCACCAGTCCAGTAGAGCGTGTCGCCGTTCTCGTCGTGCAGTACGTAGCCCAGTTTCAGCAGTTCTGCCTTCAGTGCCTCTATGCGGTCGGTCTCCTTTATCTTCAGGCTTGCGAGCCCGGTGAACCTGAACGGTATGTTCATGAGGGCGCAGCTGACGACAACTGTCTGTGCGAGGTCGGGCGAACTGACGAAGTCGTAGTCGAGACGCGGCAACAGACACGGCACCTTATGTGTGCATACGGTGGTGGGTATCTCGTCGTTGCGGTCGTGGAAGGCCGATTTCACGCCGAGCAATGAGAATATGTACCTCACCACGGAGTCGCCCTGCTTCGAGCCATCCATCAGTCCGTCAAGACGGAACGCCGACTCCTGGTCGCCGCAGAGGGCAAGAATCTCGTACCAGTACGATGCCGCGCTCCAGTCGCTCTCTATGAAATAGTCGTGCTGAGAGTATGGGTGCGGCTCCACTTTCACCGTGTCTGCGTCTGTCCAGTCGGCTATTGCCCCGAACTCGCGCATCATCCACAGCGTGAGGTCGATGTACGGGCGCGACACTATGCCCCCCGTCATCTTCAGCTCAAGGCCGTTGCGCAGCACGGGCCCTATCATCAGCAGGGCCGATATGTACTGCGAGCTCACGTTGCCCGGTATCTCGAGGTGTCCGCCGTCGAGTGCATTGCCGCGTATGTGCAGCGGGGGGAAGCCTTCCTCACCGTCGTACGCGATGTCGGCTCCGAGGTAGCGGAGCGCGTCTACGAGTATTCCTATCGGACGGTGGCGCATGCGTTCCGTGCCCGTGATGACGTGGTCGCCGCCTTCTACGGCAAGAAACGCCGTGAGAAAGCGCATGGCCGTGCCCGCAGCCTTTATGTCTATGGTGTGCGGCATGTCACGGAGGGCGTTTATCATCACCTCGGTGTCATCGCAGTCTGACAGGTTGCGTGGCGCGATGGAGCCGTGGGAGAGGGCGTGTATGATGAGTGCCCTGTTGCTGATGCTCTTGGATGCCGGCAACTTGATGTCTGCATTGAATGTCTGTGGGGCTTTTATTTGGTATTGCATATTGCTGTTTATGTATCGGACATGTTGCTGTCCTTTATTTATATGTTGTTGTCCTCTGTCTTATATGTTGCTGTCTACGGGTCTGTGAGGTACCGTATGTATATCTAATAATGTGTATGCAAAGTTACAAAAATAGCTGACAAATCATGCACTATTGCCTGAAAATGTGTCGCCATGCTCCGTGTTTGCCGCACGGATGTGTTGCGTATGCAGTGCAGTTAAGGCATGAGAATACCGCGTTTTGGTGCGAAAAATGGCGGAAAAACATGTGAAATGAACTTTTTTTGAATAAAAGTCACCGATAAATTTGGCCGTTTCGATACAAGTATGTAACTTTGCACTCGCTTTTAAGAAGCACGGGATGTAGCGCAGTTGGTTAGCGCACGCGTCTGGGGGGCGTGAGGTCGCAAGTTCGAGTCTTGTCATCCCGACCTTGCAAGGGTTAGAATGTTGGTACTGACATTCTAACCCTTGTTTCGTTAATGGCCTTTTCTCGTTTATGATGAATATAGTAGAGACATTCATAAAGGGTAAGCGCGATGCCGCACATTGTGAGGACGGCATCGTGCTTACGCCGCATTATGCCGCCGTGATAGACGGCAGCACCAGCAAGACACCGTTCTGTCTGTCGCCTACGATGAGGAACGGACGCTATGCCATGACCCTGATATCAGAGTATATAGGCGCAATGCCGTATAATGCCACGTGCGAGGAGTTCTGCAAAGGCATAACGCAAGTCATCGCCGATGAGTACCGTCGCGCCGGCGTACACGACAGGATGGAGGCGCATCCAGAGGAGCGTCTCTGCGCGTCTGCCATTGTGTACAGCGACGTGCGGCACGAGGTGTGGATGGTGGGCGACTGTCAGGCCATTGTAGACGGCGCGTTCTACGACAACGCCAAGCCTTATGAGCAGGATATAGCCAGGCGGCGTGCCGCCCTCATACTGTCGGGCATGCCGCCCGTGGAGGCACGCCGCGCCATAGAACCGCTGCTGATAGCCGCCATGCGTGAGGGCCAGAACCGCGAGTATGCCGTCATAGACGGTACTACTGTGTACATGCCGGGAGTGATAGTAGTGCCGGCCGCGCACTCCGTAGTACTCGCTTCCGACGGCTATCCAGTCCTCTTGCCTACGCTCTGTGAGTCAGAGGCCGCGCTCGCACGGCAGATAGAACGCGACCCGCAGAACGTTAGTGAGTTCATAGCCACCAAAGGCATTGTCGAAGGCAATTGCAGTTTCGATGACAGGGCGTACATAAGGCTGAGGTTAAGTGTAAGTGAATAGTCGGGTTGTTTCTCAGATGGATATAAAATCAATCCTGAGGCATCGGCATTTGTTTTGTCTGTTAGTGATATTGATAAGTGGTATGGCTATATCTTCTTGATGACTCTTGCAGGTACTCCCCCTACCACGGTGCCGGGCTCCACGTCCCTCGTCACTACGGCACCGGTCCCTGCAATGGCGTTGTCGGCTATCGTCACGCCTGGCAGTATGGTGGCATTGGAGCCTATCTACACGTTGCGCCCGAGCGTTATGGGGGCAGGGTAGGTGTCGGCGCGGTGCTCTGGGGCCGTGCCGTGGTTGAGCGTGGCGAACACCACGTTGTGGCCTATCTGGCAGTTGTCGCCTATCGTCATGCCGCCGTGGTCCTGAAAGTGGCAACAGGCGCGATGAGTTTCAGGACTCCATAGTGGTGGGGTATCTGGAGGTGCTGCTCGACTACTGCCGCCGTTTCTACAACCGCCAGTTCCTAACGCGCAAGGTAGAGAACACAGACTTGCTTAGGAAGTTTGACCGACTGCTCCGCGACTATTTCGATGAGGGGCGACAACTGTCGTCGGGCATCCCCACGGTGCAGTATTGCGCCGACAAGCTGTGCCTGTCGGCCAACTATTTCGGTGACTTGATAAAGAAGTCTACCGCCGATACGGCAAGCCACTACATCCGCGGCTATGTCATACAGCTGGCCAAGGACAGGCTTGCGTCAGGCGAGTCGATAGCCCAGGTGGCATACGCCTTGGGGTTCGATTATCCGCAGCATTTCAGCCGTATGTTCAAGAAGCACACTGGTGTCACGCCCAAGGAGTATGCCAACGGTGGCTGAGGCGAGGGCGTGGCAAACAGGGCGACAGCGTATGTCGCCGAGTGTTCTGCACATTATGCGTGACAGGTGTGGTTGTGCTCTCGTAATGCGTTGATATATAATGTATTGCAAAACGGCCCATTTCGCAGTGCGAAATGGGCCGTTTTAGGCTGCGAAATGGGCCGAATCGTGATGCGAAATGGGCCGTTTCGCATGTGTGTATGGCAGGGGGCTTGATGCGATGAGGCTTTCGTGTGTGCCGCGCAGGGGTATCATGCACGTGCGGTCTACTCCTCGAAGTGTACGTATTCGCCCTCGTCCTTGTCAAATATCTTCTGGTTTTTCTCCTTGTCCGTGCGCTTGTCTATCACGCAGTAGCGGTCATGGTCGCGGTCGTGCTGCTGCTGTCGGCTGCGGCGTGAGGCATTATGGCCGGCGCGTCTGCTTATGTGTGTCATGCCTCTGAATATGGTAAGGAACGTGACACCGCCAAGCAGGAATATCACACCGAATACTAATAACGTGAATATAATGAGAAACTTGAACATCGTTGTATTGTCTTTAGTCGTGGTTTGTGGTGCATTTAGTGTGGCTCGTGGCCCATTCAGTCGTGGTTCGTGGCATGCTTTAGCCGTGGCTCGTGGCATGCTTGCCCATGCTGTCGGCCCGGGCCTGTTCGTCAGCCGGCCTTGCGCAGCGTGTTGACGTGGAGCAATGCCGACACCACAATGTATGCTATGATGATGAGCCAGAAGCTGTCGAGCGGCCCTATCACGGTGAATGCTATGACCGATCCGCACATGAAGCTGTACTTTATCTCGTTGCCTTTCAGCCCCCAGTGCTTGAACTTGAGGGCGAACATTGGCAACTCGCACACCAAGAGCCATGACGACAGGCAGATGAGCAGCAGCATCACGGGCACCATCATGGTGGAGCTCTCCACCCAGTCGGTGCGTGTGGCGATGAGAGAGCCCCACAGCAGCGCGTTGGCCGGGGTGGGGAGACCGATGAATGAGGTGGTCTGCCGCTCGTCGAGGTTGAACTTCGCGAGGCGCAGCGCGGAGAAAGCGGCCACTACGTAGGCGAAGTAGGGGAGCCAGCTGCGCGTGGCCTCCATGATGGCAGGGTAGTCCATGACCTTCAGCTCAGAGAAAATAATGGTGGCAGGAGCCACTCCGAACGTCACGTCATCGGCCAGTGAGTCGAGCTCCTTGCCTATCGGTGACGATACGTTGAGCAGTCGTGCGCTCATGCCGTCGAAGAAGTCGAACACCGCTCCTATGATTATCCACAGGAGGGCGAGCCTCGCGTTGCCGCTGAAGGCGAACGAGGTGGCGACACATCCCGACACGAGATTGCAGCAGGTAAGGGTGTTAGGTATGATTCTTGTAATAGCTCTCACGTCAATATCCTCCTAATTCTGACTTTTGTGATGTAAGCGGCGGCACGCGCTGTGGCCGCGCCGCTGCGGTATGTCTTGGGTATGCGGTGCCGTGAAGGCACGCCGTGGCATGGGTTTACTTCAGTTTCGCTATGATGGTCTGGTCGCCGGTGGTGGCCTGTCCCATCTTCACGCATACCTCAGTGCCCAACGGCAGGTACACGTCTACGCGTGAGCCGAACTTTATGAAGCCCAGATGCTCGTCTATGTAGCAGTCCTCTCCCTCCTTGGCGTAGGTCACTATGCGGCGGGCCACGGCTCCTGCTATCTGGCGGCAGAGTATGTCATCGCCGCCGGGAGTGGTGAGCATGATGTCGGCATGCTCGTTCTCCTCACTGGCCTTGGGCAGCCATGCCTTGTGGTAGTTGCCGTTCTTGTGATGCACGAACTTCACCTTGCCGTCTACTGGGAACCAGTTGGCATGCACGTTGAATAGACTCATGAATATGCTTATCATGAGTCTGCGGTCGTGGAAGTACTCGTTCTCCTCCACTTCCTCTATCACCACGATGCGTCCGTCGGCCGGTGCGACGACTATGTTCTCTGTATTTTCCTGGGGAAAGAAGCGTATGGGGCACCTGAAGAAATTCACTACGATACAATATACTGTCGTCATTACTACCGTGAAGCACCAGAACGGGGCCTTGTTGTCGATGTAGCGCCACAACAGCAAGGCGATGGCTGCTATGAAGATGAAGCCGTAAAGCAGTGTGTCCGTACCCTCGCGGTGTAAGCGTATCTTCTTGAATTTCTTTATATTTTTAATCATAGTAGTCGAAACAGTAATTGTTTTGCAAAGGTAAATGTTTTTTGTCAGTCTGGCAAAAAAATCATCTCATTCTTTTGCGTATCTCGAATATAAACCTTAACTTTGACTTCCAAATTGTAACTTTTCATGGAAGATTTCGTTCATTTACACGTTCATACTTACTACTCCATTCTTGATGGTCAGTCAAGCGTGCAGAAACTCGTGGACAAGGCTATCGGCGACGGCATGCGTGGCATGGCCATCACCGATCATGGCAACATGTTCGGCATAAAGGAGTTCTACAATTACTGCAAGAAGGTGAACGGTAAGCTCGAGAAGGAGGGTAAGGAGCTGTTCAAGCCCATATTCGGCTGCGAGATGTACGTGGCCCATCACCGCAAGGAGGACAAGGTGAAGGAGAACGGAGACATGAGTGGCTACCACCTCATAGTGCTCGCCAAGAACTACCATGGATACAAGAATCTCATAAAACTGGTGTCACGCGCTTGGGTGGACGGCTACTATATGCGTCCGCGTACCGACCGTGCCGACCTCGAGAAGTATCACGAGGACTTGATAGTATGCTCCGCCTGTATAGCCGGTGAGGTGCCCAAGAAGATTCTCGCCGGCGACGTGGCCGGGGCACGCGAGGCCATAGAGTGGTACAGGCGGGTGTTCGGCGACGACTACTACCTTGAGATACAGCGGCATGAGGTGAAAGACCCGACGATAAGGGCCAACCGCGAGACCTTCCCGTTGCAGCAGAAGGCCAACCGCGTGATACTTGAGTTGGCCAAGGAGTACGGCATCAAGGTGGTGTGTACCAACGACGCCCACTTCGTAGACCAGGAGAACGCCGAGGCCCACGACCACCTGTTGTGCCTGGCCACAGGCAAGGATCTCGACGACCCCAAGCGTATGCTCTACTCCAAGCAGGAGTGGTTCAAGACGCGCGGCGAGATGAACGATGTGTTCGCCGATGTCCCCGAGGCCCTCGCCAACACCGTGGAGATACTCGATAAGGTGGAGACGTACAGCATAGACCACGCCCCCATCATGCCGTTCTTCCCCATACCCGAGGAGTTCGGCACCGAGGACGACACACGCAAGAAGTACACCCCTGACGACATATACCGTGAGTTCACCACCGATGAGAACGGTGAGAACCCGCTGCCCAAGGAAGAGGCCGACAAGAAGATAAAGCGTCTTGGGGGCATAGACAAGATATACCGCATAAAGTTTGAGGCCGACTACCTCGCCAAACTGGCCTACGACGGTGCCAGAAGGCTCTATGGCGACCCGCTGCCCGATGACGTTGACGAGCGCGTGAAGTTTGAGCTGCACATAATGAAAACCATGGGATTCCCCGGCTACTTCCTTATCGTGCAGGACTTCATCAACTCCGCCCGCGACCAACTGGGCGTAATGGTGGGCCCGGGACGTGGTTCGGCCGCAGGATCGGTGGTGGCCTACTGTCTCGGCATCACCAAGATAGACCCGATGAAGTACGACCTGCTGTTCGAGCGTTTCCTCAATCCCGACCGTATCTCGCTCCCTGATATCGACACCGACTTCGATGACGATGGCCGTGGACGTGTGCTTGAGTGGGTGGAGGACAAGTATGGGCACGACAAGGTGGCGCACATCATCACCTACGGCACCATGGCCACCAAGAACTCCATAAAGGATGTGGCTCGTGTGGAGAAGCTGCCGCTGCCCGTCTCCAACGCTCTCTGCAAGGCAATCCCCGACAAACTGCCCGACGGTCTGAAGATGAACCTCCCCAATGCCATAAAGTGCGTGCCTGAGTTGCGCGACGCTGAGGCGAGTGCCGACCCGCAGATGCGCAACACTATAAAGTACGCCAAGATGCTTGAGGGCACGGTGCGCGGCACGGGCATACACGCCTGCGGCACCATCATCTGCCGCGATGCCATCAGCGACTGGGTGCCTGTGTCTACGGCCGACGACAAGTCAGACCCCGGGCATAAGTTGCTCGCCACGCAGTATGACGGACATGTCATCGAGGAGACGGGACTTATAAAGATGGACTTCCTCGGTCTGTCTACGCTGTCTATAATGAAGGAGACCGTGGAGAACATACGTATAACGCACGGTTTCACCCTCGACCTCGACAATATACCCATAGACGACGAGCTTACGTTCAAGCTCTACCAGGAGGGACGCACCATAGGCACCTTCCAGTTTGAGTCTGCCGGCATGCAGAAGTATCTCCGTGAGCTGCACCCCACGGTGTTTGAGGACCTCATAGCCATGAACGCGCTCTACCGTCCGGGCCCTATGGACTACATACCGTCGTTCATCCGCCGCAAGAACGGGCAGGAGGAGATAAAGTACGACATACCGTGTATGGAGAAGTACTTGAAGGACACCTACGGCATCACGGTGTATCAGGAGCAGGTCATGCTCCTCTCCCGACAGCTTGCCAACTTCACCCGTGGTGAGAGCGATGCTCTCCGTAAGGCCATGGGTAAGAAGAAGAAGGAGATAGTAGACAGCATGAAGGGCAAGTTCCTGGCCGGAGGCGTGGCCAACGGACACGACCCTAAGGTGCTTGACAAGATATGGACAGACTGGGAGAAGTTCGCTTCGTATGCCTTCAACAAGTCGCATGCCACCTGCTACTCATGGGTGTCGTACCAGACGGCGTATCTCAAGGCGCACTATCCGGCCGAGTTCATGGCCGGAAACATGAGCCGATGTCTCAACGACATAGGCAAGATAACGAAGCTCATGAGCGAGTGCAAGGCCATGGGCGTGAAGTGTCTTGGCCCGGATGTCAACGAGAGTTGGCAGAAGTTCGCCGCCAACAAGAACGGAGAGATACGCTTCGGCCTCGCCGCCGTGAAGGGTATGGGCGAGGCTGCGGCCCAGGCTATCATAGATGAGCGCCAGAAGAACGGCCCGTACAAGTCGGTGTTCGATTTCGCCGAGCGCGTGAGCCTGTCGGCGGTCAACCGCAAGGCGTTTGAGAGTCTTGCCCTTTGTGGAGGCTTCGACAGCTTCGGCATAAAGCGTGAGCAGTACTTCGGTGCCAACAGCAAGGGCGATGTGTTCCTCGACTCGCTCGTGCGCTACGGACAGCTCTATCAGGCTGAGAAGGCGGAGGCGAGCAACTCGCTCTTCGGCGACAGCGAGGCCGTGGAGATAGCTACGCCGCCCGTGCCCGACGCAGAGCCTTGGAGTACGCTCGAAAGACTCAACCGCGAGCGCGACCTCGTGGGCATATACATCTCAGGACATCCTCTCGATGATTACAGCGTGGTGCTGAAGAACCTGTGCAACACCCATTGCAGCGAGCTGGATGACAAGAAAGAGCTGCTGAAGAAGAGCAGGGTCACGGTGGGAGGCATAGTCACAGGGGTGCGCACCGGCATGACAAAGAAGAACAAACCTTACGGTATCGTGAAGATGGAGGACTACGACGGCGACGGCGAGCTTGCTCTCTTCGGCGACGATTGGGGCAAGTACAGCGGATGGTTCCAGGTGGGCAGCTCGCTGTATATGGCTATATCATACAGCCAGAAGTTCCAGGGCAGCGACTTCGTGGACATGAGAATAGAAAGTGTGAGCTATCTTCAGACCGTGAAGGAGAAGAGCATTGACCGCATAACAATAAACGTTGACCCGACAATGGTGACGGACATCACCGTGGAAGAGCTCTCTACGATAGTCAAGGACAATCCCGGCAACACGCAGGTGTACTTCAACATCTTGCAGCCCGGCTCCTCCGAGACCGTCATGATGCGCAGCACGATAGGCGGAGTGAACCTCGTAAGTGAGCTTACCGATTTCATAGAGTCAGACTCCGCGCTGAGTTTTACAGTCAACTGACAATGTGCGGCACTGCATAGTGGTGGCATGCTATTTGCAGAATGAAGAGTACAGTCAATGCAAACAGCCTGTATAGTCAAGGCGAAACTGCTGGAGTAGTCAATACAAAAGCAAGAATGGTCAAGGCAATGCAGCAAGAATAGTCAAGACAAGCAACAGGAATAATCAAGACAAACAACAGGAATAATCAAGACAAACAACAGAAATAATAAAAACAAATAAAAGGAACAATAATGGAAGTAACAATCACTAAAGAGAATTTCGAAGCCCTCAAGAATGGCAGCCAGCCTCTGGTGGTAGACCTGTGGGCTACATGGTGTGGCCCGTGCCGCATGCTCGGCCCCATAGTATCAGAACTTGCCAAGGAGTACGACGGCAAGATAGTAGTGGGCAAGTGCGACGTTGAGGAGAACGATGACATTGCAGCAGAGTATGGTGTGATGTCTGTCCCCACGCTGCTCTTCTTCAAGAACGGTGAGCTCGTGAACAAGCTCGTGGGCGCTATGCCCAAGAACAAGCTGAAGGAGCACTTCGACGCATTGCTCTGACAGCACCGACATATCGGCGATACACGCCGTATGACAACATGAAGCGTGCATGACGACAGCTTAGGCTGCGCCATGCACGCTTTTCTTTTTTGCCATGTCATATTGGCATGGCAAAAAAGTGTCATGCAAGTATGTAGAAACAACAATCCCGACCACGCAGTGCGCGGCCGGGATTGTTGTAGTAAGTGGCAGCCAGCGTGGCCAGCCGCCGCTATGATATGGCTTGTGTTATCTTACGATGAACTTCTTGCCGTTCTTCACATATACGCCGGGCTGGAGGTTCTTGGCATTCTTGCCTACCTCGATGCCGCTGATAGTGTATATCTTACCGTCGCCGGCAGCCTCGGCATTCACACCGTTGATGCCAGTGGCTACGTCAGAGAGCACTACCGTCACGGTCTCTACGTCGGCAGTTGTCTTCAGCACGGCAGAGAGAGGCAAGCTGTATGCGTTCTCGGCAGCGGTCTTTACGAACTGCTCTCCGTCGAATGTCAGCACGTTGTTGTCGGCAGCCGACACGATGCTCTGCCTGTTGAGCATACCTGCGAAGGTCAGACCCTCGGCGGTGATGTCGTTCAGCTTCGTAGCATCGAGGAGCGTGTTGAAGCTCTTGGGCTCCTCGGCGATGAGTGCCTCAAGGTCAGAGAGCTTGACATCCTTGTTCGGAACGAAGATGTACGGAGTGTATGCCGTGACGCTCTTGGCCAGGTTGAAGGTGGCCACGCCCTCGGCATAGCTCGTCAGATAGTAGAACTTACCGAACTGTGCGGCTGTCTCGCCATCGATGCTGATAGGCAGAACCACTGCCTCCTTGGCTGCATCGGCGTATGTCTTGTCGGCGAGTGCCAGCTCTACGTCGGCAGGTGTGCCGTCGAGTGCTACGCTTGCCGTGGCAGCGTCATAACCTTCGGCAGTGGTGGTGGCCTCATAGCTGAGGTCGCCCTTCAGAGCCTTCACGGTGTAGTTGCCCTCATTGTCTGACTTGCCGTAGTACTCTACCTCACCGCTCTTCAGCGTGATGTCGGCACCTGCGATAGCGTTGCCGCTCTTGTCCTTCACGGTTCCGCTTACGATGCTGGGCTTACCCTCCATTATGAAGTGTGCCACAGGCAGAGCCTGCTTCTCGAAGAATGGGCCGTAGTCGTAGTCGATGTCCTCTATGTTGTTGCCGTTGATTACCCAGCAGAGGTTTGATGCCGACTCCTCAAGCTCGAACTTCACGTTGCGGTAGCTCTCACCCATGTTCACGAATGTCATCTTGATGTTGTCACCGTCGTACTCGAACGGCTCAGCAAGGTTGAGCGTGAGCATAGGCTCGGCAGCATTGAGGTTGGACTGGTCGCTGGCCGACTTGGCGGTCACGGGCCATGTGTAGTCGTCGTCGTATATCTTGGTCATGCCAGTGGTGGATGTCGGGTATCCGATCGGCTCACTGATGAACGATGACTTGGTATTCTGGATGTACACTGTGAGGTGAGAGGTGTACGGAGTGCCTGTGGAACCCCATGCTCCCCAGCCTTTGAATACAATCTTCTGTATCTTGTCGCCCTTGCTCAGACCGGCCAGCTTGCTGGCGGGATAGAGCACCACGCCGCTCGACTGCTCGCTATATACGTTCACAGGAGCAGAGTTGGCGAGCTGCTTGGCAGTGCCTGTCACCACGTCCTTGTCGGCAGACTCGGGTGCAAACTCTACTGTCACGGCATCGGTCTTCACTGAGTAGTCGCCAGCGAGGAACTCGATGTACATCTCGTGTGAGCCGGGCTCGTGGGCAGTGTAGCTGAACGGGAACGTAGCCTCCGCGCCAGACTCTATGTCCTTGGACTGGGCTGTGGCCACAGCCTCACCGTCCAGGTAGAACTTCACGGTGTAGTCGTCGGCTTTCTCGGCCTTCAGATTGTCGTTGTAGAATGTAGCACTCAGCTCTATGGTGGTGTTCACGGATCCTGTGGTGGGGAGGCTGGTGGCCGTGAGCTTCATGTTGTGGTCGAGCTCCACGGCCTTGATACCGCAGATGTCGTCGATGTATGCACCGGCAGATTCGAACTTCACGTAGTACTTACCGGCGGGTATGTTGCTTACCTCATGTCTGTTGAGCGTATAGTATGAGCTTATGGCCGTGCTCGTCAGCTCATCGGCGGTGAACTCCTTGGCCAGAGTCCAGTCCTTCTTGTCGGCAGAGTAGTACACGAACAGGCTCTTCGGGCTCCATGATGATGCTATGCTTGCCATGAAGTGCAGCACGTCGCCCTCGGCAACGTCAAGCAGCGGGGTGATGACGCCTACCGGAGAACTGTAGCTGTACATGTAGAAATGCTTGAGGTTGTTCGTGGTCTTCAGCACAGCCGACTTCGCTGATATCTGCGGAGTGCCAACAGCTTCCATGCCGGCAGGTATTTTGCTGCTTGTCTCGAAGCCCTCGTACCATGTGGTGGCGGGGTTGATTACGGTGCCGGTGAAGTTGACGGTGAAGTCACCGCCGTCTGACTTGATGGTCAGTGTGCCGGCCTTGTCGCCCACCTTGTCACCGTTCATGATGACGGTCAGGGGCACGTCTTTGCCGTCCTTGGCCACGCTGAACGGCTCTGCGCTGGCTACCGTGATGTCGCCGGTGGTGAGAATCTCCGTGACGTGCAGCTCTTTCTGGCCCTTGTTGCCTACGAGCAGCTCCAGGGTGTCGCCTTTAGGCATGAATCCTAAGTCCCAGGTAAGGTCTGCCGGTATGTCGTATGTGCCCCAGCCTGATGAGCGGCCTACGCTTATCTGCGGCTCGTTGAGCTTCGGATTGAATGTAGACCAGCATGTAGCTGTGGTGTTGCTGAGGTTGTCGCGCAGCTTGTAATATGCGCTCTTCGGATACTTGTCGTAGCTGAGGGTGAACTCTATGGGCAGTTCTTTCTCCTCGCCTACTGCGATGTCTGCGCCCAGGGGGATGGTGGCAATCTCTGCATTGGTGTCGTAGTTGATAAGGGTGATGGTGCAATCAGCATCATCGGCCTTGATGTCGGCCTCACCGTCATTGACCACGGTGAGCGTGAACTTCAACTTATAGTTGCGGTCGGCATCGGTGAGCGGACTGAGGTCATCGGATGCTGCGGTAAGTATTTTCAGCTTCACCGACTTCTTCACGGCGGCAGCCTGTGTCACCTCGAAGTTGTCCATGCCCATGTTGGAGGCGTGCAGACCGAGGTATGTGGCCTCAGTGAAGTCGCCTATCTCCACTTTCACCCATCCGTCGCCGAGGTCGGAGCTCGACTTGGCCATGATGGCACTGCCAGACGGTGCCCATTTGTCAAACTTGTTCTTCTTCATTACATATACATTGAAGAACGAGTTTGACTTGCCGTTGCTCTTCACATAGATGGTGGCTTTGCCAGTAATCTCTGGTGTCACGAGCATGTCCTGGCAGTCGTAGTCCTCATTGTAGGCCTTGTCTTTGAGCCTCTGTGTGCCGGCCTCAAGGTATCCGCTGCCGTCTACACCGCCGGTGGCGTTGTAGGTGTAGGTGGGATAGTAGAGATCACCATTCATGTTTTTGTTCGCTCCGTCAGTGCGGTGCTCCCAACCGTCAGCGGGCACGAACGTCTCGCTGCTCACGTCGATGGCGGTGTTGAAGTCCACAAGGTATGGATACGTCACCTCGGCGTTGGCTTTCGTCAACCCTGTGAGCAGTGCCAACAGGGAAACTAATAAGAAGTTGATTTTCTTCATAAGCTAACGTGTTTTAGAAAAATATTAATAATAAGAATAGAGTCAATCCGTGACAGTATGCTGTGTTTTACGTATGTTTTCTATGCTTCTGCTTTAGTGGCTTGCCGCACTATGCCGTGGGCCCACTGGTTTCGCCTATACATTATATATATAATATGACTTCCTGTAATAGTATGTTTACAAGGCGCAAATTTATTTAATTTATTTGAAAAAACGAAATAAATACGATAAAAAGTAAAATAAATATTGATAAATGTTACGTTAATGTGAGTTTTTATGCAAAATAGTGGCAAAAAGACAGGCAGGGCATGCCTACGCGTGCCGTGTGGCGGCCCTCACCGCATGCGGCCACGTACAAAAGAGAGGGGTGGCACTGCTCCTGCTGTGCTGGCTCTCGGCCCGTATAGCAGGAGCGGTGTCACCCCTCCGTGGTGTCGTGTGGCATCCGATGGGCTGCCACGCTTTATGACACGCAGGGCCGTGCGGCCCATGCGTGCGTGCAGTGATTACTTCCTGAGCATCTTGAATGTCTGGCCGTTGGCCTTGCGCACTATCACCACACCGCCGCGCTGGGCGTTGCCGATGCGCTGACCGCCCACGTTGTAGAGCGTGGCGGATGCGTCGTCGTCGGCCGTCACGGCACCGATGCCTGTGGAGATGTATGCCGGCAGCGACTCACCGCGGCTGTATAGGGCCGTCACGGTGTATGCGTGCGTGGCGGTTCCGGCCTCGGTGTCGTCGTACGAGGTGGCCTCGGCACCTACGGTGGCTATGAACTTGCCGTCGCGGTATATGTTGAAGCCCGTGAGCTTGCCGTCGCCGGTAGAGTAGGTTATGTCATCGAGACCCATCATGAACATGTCGTATGAGCAGTAGCGTATGGCGAAGTACTTCGTGCCGGCCGGCAGCTCGCACTCCACCAGCTTCCATCCGTCAGTGCCCTTCACTATGCCCGATGCCGCCACGGTGAAGTCGGCGGTGTCGTCAGTGGCCTCAGAGGTGAGCACCTCGTAGCTCTCGGCCAGGTTGGTAGACGGACTCATCACGTAGAACGACACCTTCTGTGCCTCGCCTGTGAGCAGCGGCGATATGAGCCAGTCGTCGTTGCTGGTGGCGGTGGTGGCTATGTCGGTGGCACAGGCCGCTATGGCGTACTGCTTGCCTGTGTGAGCGTCGAATGTGCCGGGGTACATGGTGCTCACGGCAGGTGTGGTGAGCGTCGGGTCGAACACCATCCAGGCGAAGGCCTCCTCCTGTGTGTCGCCGGGGTAGGCAGCCACCTCGCCCGTCTCACTGCTCCTTACGGGTATGCCCTGTGTCCAGCTCTGGTCGCCGTCTACGAGATTCCACGGGCCGATGACATCGTTCTGCGGTATGACGAACGGCTCATAGTCCTCGAAACTCTCCGTCACGGTGGTGGTGTTGGCGGCCGGGGCCGTCCAGCTCAGCGTGGCAGTGGTGCCTGTGTGCGTCATGCCGAGTCCGCTGACGGGTGTCAGCACGGGGTCGGAGAGGCTTATCGCCTTCTCGTCGCTGGTGTTGTTGGCAAGGTTCTGGTCGCCGTCGCATGCCACCTTGGCCTGCAGCGTGACGCTCTGCTTGCCCACGGGCAGGTGGTAGTCTATTACCTTGGTGGCGGAGCGCATGGCTTCGAGTGTGCCGGTCTCGCGTGCCTCACCCACGAGCTCGCCGTCGGCGTAGAGCTGCACGGAGTAGCCGCGCACGTCGGCATTGCCGAAGTTGGCCACCTGCAGGTTGACGTGTGCATTCTCGCCGCCCACCTTCTCGGTGGTGGTGTTGATGCTCACGGCCAGGTCGGTGTCGTAGTCGCCGTCGCTGATGGCCACGTTGTCGAAGCAGATGTCATGGCCATCGCCGCCAGTGCCGCGGAAACGTATTATGACGTACGGCTTGTCCTTGTAGGCGGAGAGGTCGAGCACGTCGCGTCCCCAGTCTATCTCCAGCGGGTCGCGGCGGTACACGCCTATGATTTTCGTTTTCATGCCCGGCGCGTCGACGGCTACCTGCAGCTTCGACTCATCGTAGGTGTCGAAGAGGTAGCAGAACTTCAGTGTGGGCTGCTTGCTGCCCTTGAGTGATATCTTGCCGGTGCAGAACTCCGCCCACGTGTCCTCTTCTATGGGAGTAAACACGGCGCAGCCGCCGTCGCCGTCGTAGGAGCGGCCCTTCTCAAGGTTGAATCCGCCGTACACGGAGCCGTCGTTGCGCCACCACATGGTGGAGCGGGTGCCATTGGGGAAACTCTCGGCAAATGGCAGGGTGTAGGGCGTACCGAGAATCACGGCCGGTATGGTGGCCGACTTGCCCTCGCCGCGCGACGACACTGCCGATACCTCAAAGTCGTTCTGTGTCTGCTCGCCCTCGAAGTTGTTGGGTATCTCTATCGACGTGCCCACTACGTCGTGTGCCACGAGCTTCTTGCTGGCATAGCCGTACACCACGTACACGTTGTACTTCAGTGCGGCCGTATTGATGTAGTGGCCGTTGGCACCGCTTGTGGGGGCATCCCACGACAGCAGTATCTTGTCTCCCTCGTCGGTGGAGGCGGTGTTCTCAGGTCTGCCGGGCAAGTCCTCGCCTACGAACAGCGTGCGCTGCGTGGATATGCCGTCGCCCTCGGCGTTGTATGCCACCACGGTGTAGGTCACGTCGCCGCTCTCCACGCTCTTGTCTGTGAATGACAGCTCTGTGCCCGGGACCGGGGCGGAGAACGTCTTTACCACCACGTCGCCGCGCAGCACCTCTATCTTGGTGAGCGCGGAGAGGGCTGTGCCGTCAACGCGCTTGGTGGGTGCGGTGAATGTGAGCGTGGCCTCTGCTGCTCCGTTGGCTCCCGCCGTGGCGGTAAACGCCGACACGCTGTCGGGGGCTACGAGCAGCGGGCCCTTGCAGAGGTATATGTCATCGAGGTATGTGGGGTAGGTATCGTAGTGGCTTATGTCGTTGAAGGCCACGTGGTAGTCGCCTGACGTGGTGACGTGCAAGTACTGCTTGAACGGCAGGAACGTGTACGATGGCTTGACCGTGGGGTCTTTTGTCAGCTTGGTGTATGTGCTGTAGTCGTCGCCCTGTCCGAAGCTCACGTTGAGCCGCTGCGTGTCGTTGGCCATGACTCCGTTGCCACGTGCCCCGTATGTGAGGATGTAGGCGCGTCCGCCTTCAAGTGCGATGGCTGGTGTGATGATCCAGTCGTTGATTTCGAGGTCGGCGGAGCGGTGGTTCATGACGTAGCCCTGGTGGAAGCCGTTGGCTTCCCACTCCCACGTCTGCCCGTCGCCGTTGCCGTCGATTATGGTCATCGCATCCAGGTCGGTCTGGTAGTCGAATGTCTGCTTGTAGACGATGTCGGCGTTGGCCTGTGCCGACATGGCCTGCGGTAGCGACATGAGCGATGCCACGGTAAGGTAAAAGTAGAAATTTCTCTTCATAGTAAATAAGAATTTAATAATTGCTGGTTGCAAAATTACGAAAGATTCTGATAAAAGAGTGAGCATGACGGCGTTTTTTGGCCCATGATGTCATAAAATGCTGATATATGACAAAATGAAAGAGGCCATATCAGGTTGCGAAACGGCCCGTTTCGCAACCTGATATGGCCTGTTTTGCAACGCGAAACGGCCCGAATCGCAATACTGAGCAGTGATTAACATGTGTTAATAATTGCCGCCAGCAGATGCGGTCGTTTCGTGACGTTATGGTAGTTTTATGGACGTTTTGCTTACACCGTGGCGGTGTGGCCCGATGGGCCTACCAGAACTTGTTTTGCTTGGCGTTGTACTCAAAACCTGCAGCGGCGAGTTTCGTCTCAAGGCCGGCACGGTCTACGTTCATGTCATCGCACAGCTCGTCGAGCGAGCCGTATTCGTCTCTCAGCAGCATGTTGACGGCTGAGAACAGCATCATTGGGTCTTCGGGAAGTCTTTCCATTACAAAAAAGTATTCAGAATTGATTTTATATTAAAGTGGTATTCGCATATATCATGTCAAGAATTAGAGGATTCTCCAATTCTTGACATAGTAATGATACCGATTATCTATGTATATACTTGTTGAGTGAGATAATATGCGTCGCGCTCCCGCGCTTGCGTCAGCACAGTATGCGCCACCGTGGCGGCGGCATGTGGGCGGCGCGGCCTATTTTATGAACTTGGCGCGGCACTTGGGGTTGGGGCAGTTGTCCTGCTGTATGAGCAGGTGGTAGGGGCGGTTGCCGAGGAAGTAGCCGCAGTCGGGGCATGCGTACTTCTTCTGAAACTCCAGTGTCACCCTGTCGCGCTTCTCCGCGCTCTTGTCAGCGAAGAGCAGATACACGCACACGAGGAGTATCACCAGACCGGTGAAGAACATGAGCATGAATATGTCGGCGAACTGATTGAGGCTCGGCAGAAACCGCGCTATACCGCTACCCATGGTGAGCACCGTGGAGAAGTTGCGGGCGTTGTTGATGCGCTGCGTGCGCTTGGTGATGGCGAGCAGGTTGTCGTGGTACTCATCGTACACCTTCTCGAGCGGCCGTATGTCCACCTCCTTCACGGGCTGCGGCACCATCTTGGTGGCGGCATTGAGCACGGCGGTGAGCGATACCTTGAATCTGAACATGCCGAGCTCTATCGTGCTGCCGGCGCTGGCGCGTTTGGACAGCACCTCCACGCCGTTGATGTAGGTGCTGTTGTTGGCCTTCAGGTTGCTTACGGTGAGCGTGCCGTCGGCGGCCACGGCTATCTGGCAGTGGCCCGACTGCTCCACTGGCTTGTAGCGGCTCACGCAGTTGGGCACGCATCCCTCAGCTCCTATGGCTCCTGTGTATGTCTTGCCGTCCTTGCTGACGGCTACTATTAGGCGGCTCTTGCCCTCCTCACGTCCTATGACGATGGTGGCGCCGCGTAGGTTCTCGTACATTTATGCTTGTATGTTTATGATATTTACTTCTTGCTGTTGGCGAGTGTCCTCACCGATGTGGTGTATATGTCCTTCAGTTTCTTCAGTGCCTCCTTGGATATGTCGAGGTCGTAGGCGAACGACGCGCCGTCGCTGAGCGTGAGGCGCTGCTTCAGCAGACTGATGTGGAACACGTAGTTCATGTTTATGATGTGCCGCTTGCCGATGCGTGCGAATGTAGCCGCGGAGTCGCTGAGGTTCTCGGCTATGAGTTTCTGCATCTGTGCGAGGTTCATGCACACCGACCCTTTCTGTCCGTTGCACAGAGTGAAGCCGGTGTAGTTGCCGTCGGCCTCGAAAAACACTATGCGCGTTATGTCGATCTTGTACAGTTCGTCGCGGCTGTTGAGATAAAGGTATTCGTTCATTATAATTGGTTTTGTGCCCGTGTGCGGGCCATTGTACATTGGTTTCTGCTTGCTGTGGCGCGGCGGCGTGCGGTCTGTGGCGCGGCGTGGCGGCACAGGCTTATGCCGGCGTCGTGTCGGTATCGTCGGGCATCACGCTGCCGTCTGACAGCGGGTCGTAGTCGGGGCCTACGTTGTCGGGCATCACTGGCCCTCCGTACACGTCTGGCTGTGTGTCTATATACAGCTGCTGCTCCGTGGGGTCTGTGGGATGCACTACGTCTATGGGGTCTGCTAAGCCATCATCGTACATGTGCCACACAGGGTCAGTGAGGTCTGGCCCTCCGTAGACGCAGACCATGGTGTCTACTGGCGGGAAGTGGTCGGCTATGCTGTCTATGATGTATGACGTGTCGAGCGTGTTGTCGTCAGTGTCGGGCGTTGGGGTGTCTGGAGTCGGCTCGGGTACGGGTGTGGTGTCGTGTGCGGCCGTGTCGGGTGTGGGTGCGGCCGTGAGGTGTGTAGGCTCGGGCTCATGGGAGTCGGGCTCGGGCGTGATGTCGGCATCAGCATCGGTGGTGGGCTGTGCTGCCTGGGCCATGCCTGGTGCCATGGCGGCTGCTGCCGCGCCCACGGCGCTGCCCGCTGCTGCGCTGCCTACGGTGGCGGCGGCGCGTTTGGAGGTGTCTTTGTTCATATATGCAGTGTTTTGTTGTGTCGTGACAATGGTGTGGTGTGCGGCGCGTGGCTGCCCATTACCGCCGCAGTTTCTTCAGGTGGCACAGCATGAGCGAGCCGTCGTCGCGGCGCAGGTGCATGCCGTTGCCCTGGCAGTAGCGCCACATGTCGCACTCGGCGCAGTCGTCGCGGCGCATCCACTCGCGGTCGCGGTATGGGCCGAACCTGTCGTTCCAGATGCGCCAGAAGCCGCCGTCGGTGAATATGTTGCCCTGGCGGTAGTTGCTGCGCACGCTCAGGCATCCCGACACGTCGCCGTTGCTGAGCACCGAGGCCACCGTCAGTCCGGCGTGGCATGAGAAGTGGTATGGGCGCACGAGGCCCTCGTAGTCGCCGAGGAATCCCTCGCACGCGTACGACAGGGCTATCTTGCCCTCGCGCCGCGTGGCTGCTATGAAGTCCATGAGCTGCCTGAACTGCTCATCGGTGAGCGACAGGTCGTCCTGCCCCTCGGCCCGTCCCATGGGTATGATGGTGAAGCACCGCCACTGCCTCACGCCCGCCTCTATGAGCATGCGCTTTATTTCGGGGAGGTGACTGATGTTGTGGCGGTGTATGCACGTGATGACATCCCACAGCAGCCGTGGCTCCTTACGCAGGTGGCCGATGGCGTCATACGCGCGGTCGAAGCTCTTGCTGCTGTTGCGGAGCCACGCGTGGTCGTCGCGGAGGCCGTCGATGTCTATGGCCAGCGAGCGCAGGCCGGCATCGCAGAGGGCGCGGGTCATGGGGCCGTCGAGCAGGTAGGCGTTGGACACCATGCCCCACAGGAATCCGCGCCCGGTGATGGCGCGTCCGCACTCTATGATGTCCTTGCGCACGAGCGGCTCTCCGCCTACGGTGTACACTATGGTGCGCGTGTGCGGCTGGTGGCTCTTTATCTCGTCGAGCACGGGCAGAAAACGGTCGAGATGCATGTCGGCGGTGGCGGAGTCGGTGCGGCAGTCGCTGCCGCAGTGGCGGCATGCGAGGTTGCAGCGCAGCGTACACTCCCAGAAGAGCTGCCGCAGCGGATGCGTTATCTTCAGCCGCTCACGCTGCCAGTAGGCTATCTCACGGTCTATGGATTGCAATTTGTTCATGATGTCATTGATACTGGTGTGTGCTACTTGAATGCCTTGTAGCTTGCGGCTATGGCTATCATCACGCCCTTGTACCAGTTAGGCATGCCGCCGCCGTTGCATGCGAGGTATATGCCTGTGCCTATGCCGGCGAGGAGCAGAATCCACCATATTATTATACTGTCAGACGATACGGACTTGGGATTGCTGCCGCCGCCATTGCCCTTTTGCCCACTGCCTGTGCTCTTGGGCTTGTCGTCATTGCTGTCCGCGCTGCTTACGTACACGTCATTGCCGTCGGCGGTCTCCGCATCTATCACCTCCACGTCGTCGTCGCTGACGGCGGGCTTCCAGTTGGGGTAGAGCATCTTGATGAATGCTGCCGCGCTCTGCGGACGGTCTTTGCGCACCGGGCGCATGGCGGCGGCTATGGCCTTGCGTGTGGCGGCCGACGCGTTTATCTCCTTCGTGTTGATGCCGTTCTCCAGCACGTAGTTGGCATCGGGCGGTGTCTGCCCGGTGAGCAGCTTGTAGAGTGTGGCCCCGAGCGAGTATATGTCTGTGGTGGGGGAGAACTCCGCCACTCCGCCCTTCTTGTACTGCTCGAGTGGGGCGTAGCCATGGCTCAGTCCTACGGGCGTGGTGCTCGTCTGCTGGCCGTCGTTGTCGTAGCGTTTGGCCAGTCCGAAGTCTATGAGCACGGCCCGTCCGTTGTCGTTGAGTATGTTGTCGGGCTTGATGTCGAGGTGGTTTATGCTCATGCCGTGGAGGTAGTGCAGCGCGTCGCCCACCTGGAGTACGTAGCGCAGCGCCACGGACTCGGACATGTTGCCGTTTTTCTTGATGTAGTCGTTGAGGCTGCCGCCGCTTATGTACTCCATGACATAGTAGGCGGTGGCGTTCTCCTCGAACACGTCGTATATGCGTATGATGTTGGGATGGCTGAGCGACGATATGGTGCGTGCCTCCTTGAGGAACTTCTGCTTGAACCTATGCACGGCCTCCTTGCTGCCCGTGGAGGGCACGGACACGGTGGAGTCGTCGCTGGCGCGGTTGCATAAATCCTTCATGAAAAACTCCTTTATGGCCACATAGCGTCCATTCGCGTTGTCGGAGGCGAGGTACGTGATGCCGAATCCTCCTTGTCCGAGAATCTTGCTTATGGTGTAGGCTTTGCCGTGTAGGCTCGTGTAGGGCTTGAGTGTGCTCATAAGGTCTGCGATTTATGCGCTTATGGAGATGACGTTTCTTATTCGAATGATGCCGTACCGCATTGCCGCACGGTACAAACACCATGCAAAAATAATAATTATTATTCAAACAGCGGTACAGTTTGGACGTAAAAAGTATAAAATACGGCAGTTAGCGTATGTCGTAGTGGGGTTTTTAGTGTATGTCGTTGTCGGCCGGCATGTGCTGATGTCGGCCGACAACGGTGCGGAAGGGGTGAGTATGTGATGCTATTATATAAGTATGTATGGGCCAATGGGCGTGTCGCTGATGGCCGTTCGATCAGTCGTATATTACGGTGAGGTATGCCGTGATGCCGCATAGCGCCTCGTGTATGAGGAAGAGTGAGGCGCACAGCGTGTCGTCGGTGTGTACAGGGACGGTGACTGATGCTATGGCATTGAACGCCACGCAGACCGCCAACATCTTGATGTAGTCTATGCGCTTGCGCTCGGTTATCATGCAGTCCCACCGCTTGTTGAACCATCGGCATGCCACTATGGAGCATACCAGGCACGTTCCTATGATGCCGAGCAGCACTTGCGGCTTTATGGCAAAGAGACTGTAGCTTGCTGCCATCTCTGGTATAGTGTAGCCATCGCCACGGTAAAGCCAGCCGATGACATTGCTCCCGGCAGATATTACCAGCATCCACGCAAGCCATCTCACCACGGCATAGCTGTATCTGTCGGCCTTTGACTCAGCAGATTCGCTGCTTCCTGCGCTGCTGTCGCGTCGTGTAGACTCGGAGTCATCGCCGCCTTGTGATGCGCTGCTGCCTTGGGGTGACGGGTGTATGGCCGACTCCATGTCGGCGAGCATGCCGCTCACGGTGGAGTAACGCCCGGCCTGTTGCGGAGACATGGCCTTGCTCACCACGGCCGCCATGCTTTCTGGCACGCCGCAGCGTTGCAGTTCGTGTGCAGGAAAACCGTAGTTGAGGATGTCTGAAGCCTCGGGCGGACGCTGGCCTGTGAGCATCTTGAAGAGTGTTGCGCCCAGAGCGTACACGTCCATCTGCACGGGTAGACCGTTGCCGTCCCTGTGTGATGCCTGTTCTATGGGCGCGTAGCCCGGCGTCCCTGCCCCGATGGTGGTGCTTGACTCGGGGTGTCCGTCGCTGTCGTACTGCTTCGACAGTCCGAAGTCTATGAGTATGGCCCGCCCATCGGCCGTCATCATCACGTTGGCGGGCTTCACGTCGAGGTGCAGCATGCCCTGTGAGTGCATGTACGAGAGCGCGGAGCCTATCTCTGACGTTATGTCTGCGGCTTCGTCGGGGGCCAGACGGCCATGACGCGATATGTAGTCATCGAGGCTCTCGCCGTCGATGTACTGCATGACATAGTATGATGTGTTGTTGGCACGGAACGCGTCTGTCACCATTACGATGCCGGGATGGCGCAGACGGCTGAGGTGGTCGGACTCCTGTTCGAACTTGCGGCGGTAGTAGTCGTACATACCCTCGCTGTTGCCGGCGGTGACGCTGGTGTCTGAACGGCCGTTGATGTCGCGCATGAAGAACTCCTTTATGCAGAAATACTGCTGCACGTCGTCGTCGCCCACGATGTCGGTGGCGAGGTATGTTATGCCGAAGGAGCCTTGTCCGAGCACCTTCTCTATGCGGTACTGGCAGTTGCGGCTTGTCAGCACGGTGCCGCTTGTGAGGCTGAAAGTAGGATTCATTCGTGTGTTGTGTGGTAGTGTCGGGGTGAGTCCGTGGCCGTATGCGCACGGACGGAGGTCATTTGGTGTCGGCGGACGGCAGGTATTTGTCGAGACCATTGTCGCAACGCCACTTGCCTCGCTTCTCGCATTCGTAGCCGTGGGCTATGTTCTTGTCCTTGTTGTACATGTATTTGTCCTCGTGCCACAGGTGATACACGATGCCCGCGAACTTGAGGTAGCGTTTGCTCAGGCCCGACATCTGCAGGCGGTAGCCCAAGTCTACGTCCTCGCCGCCCCATCCCTCGTAGAACTCATCGTAGCCGTTGACCCGTATGATGTCTGACTTGAAGAACGACATGTTGCAGCCCAGTGCCGCCGAACGGTGCTTGCGGTAGCGTGGGGCGAGCATATGCGCGAGCCATGAGCAGTGTATGGAGTTCTCGGGCTTACTCTCTATGCCCTTAGTCCAGTAGTGTATGCGTGTGGGCATGCCCGAACGGCAGATGCGCTCGGTGAGAGCCTTGCCCAGATTGGTGCGGCCGCCCTTGACGTAGCGGCCCGGGGCGGCCTCATGCAGATGGTCTTCTATGAAATGCGGATGGGCGAATATGTCGCCGTCCATCTCTATGATGTAGTCGCCATGGGTGGCAGCTATGGACTTGTTGCGCATCATGGCGAGGCGGAATCCGCAGTCCTCGTGCCACACATGTATGATGGGGACGGGCGATACGGCCTTCATCTTCTCTATGAGTTGGCGTGTTGGCTCGCCGGAGCCGTCGTCGCCGACGACTATCTCATACGGCAACACCGTCTGGCAGAACAGGCTGCGGAGGCACACCTCGAGCGCGTCGGGACGGTTGTATGTAGATACTATGACAGAAACCTTGTGCGATGAGTATTCCTTTTTCTTCATTACGAGTGTGTTGTTAGGCCGCCACGCGTGCTGACCGCACACATGGCGGAATGGCTCCGTGGCCGCTGTGGCTGCTGCCACGGTATGAAATAATGTGCAATATTCGCACTTTTTTTTGACATACACAAGTATTTCGCGCGGAAATATCTGTCATGTGAGGCAGGAGGCGAGCCTGAGGCATCATAAGAAAATAAATTATATGGAATAATCTTCAAGCGCATCCGACTGTGCCTCATTGATGAACTGTATAACAAGCATTTTCAGTTCATTGTCTGCAATATCCAATTGTTGGAGAGGGCCGTTCTTGGGATAAATATCCAAGAATACGACAATCTCATCTGTTTTGGAAACCAAATAAATCAGACGGAAACCATCCTTGCGGGAAAGATGCTGCTTCTTGTCAGGCAAACGTAGTTTTATGATAATCATTTCACCCTCCAACAATATCATGTCGTTGTTTTGACGGATATTGTCTATGGGCTTGCCTGTGAACTCGCGCTTGATTTCGTTCTCTACATTGGCATAGACTTTGCGTCTGACTTTTAGTAGGTCAGACAGGCGAGTACGAAACGAACTGATGGTCTTGAAACTAATCATGTGCTGCGACTTTCTTTAAAGCCAAGCTGGCATCCGACAGGAGTGCTGTCCATTCCGCATCGTTTGAAGCCTTAATGCGATAATTCAATATGTCACTATTCAGTTCATACAGGGCATTGTAGTTCATCTTCAGTTTCTCTACCTCGGCTCTTGCTCCACATTCCTTAATTATACGTTTGCACGAAGTGTAAAGGTTTTTAAGCGTGTTAAGCATCGAGGTCAGTTGCTGGCCGAACACATTATAGTCCTGCTCTGTGATAGTATTGCACTGGCTATAAAGAAATTCGTAGAACGCATTCAGGTCACGATTCAAGCGGCGAAGCTGCAACACACTGTACTCGTTTGGGGCCAAAGCCTCCAGACTATGTCTGTAAGACCTCGTACCAAGTCTTATAATACTCTGTGATATGAATGCTGTCTGGCACATAATTGTCTGAAAGTTTTTTATTGATGCTGCAAATTTAGTGTTTTTTCTCGTATTTTCCTATTCCTTTTGTCCTTTTATTAAGCATTATTAAACCATTATTTCATGAGTAGAGACGGGGGCGCTGTCTGCATGCTACGGTCGTGTCGTGGTGTGAATGTATCTATTACGTAGGTGAGAATGCCCATGCCGTGCCGTGAGCATGGCCGCTGAGTGCCGCCAGACTGCGGCTGCTGCGCGGCAGATGCCAAAACTGTTGTCTTAACAACTTTTAAAAATGGCACGCATGTTACAATAATATTGCCAAACAGAATGCAGTAAACGGGATTTTTTATAATTTTGCACAAATTCTCCATTATTATGGTTTACAAATACGACTTTTTAATCATTGGTGCCGGAGTTGCCGGCATGAGCTATGCGTTGAAGATAGCGCGTGCTCACAAAGGGAAAGTATGTCTGGTATGCAAGACCACTCTTGACGAGGCGAATACCAAGTTCGCGCAGGGCGGTGTGGCAAGTGTCACGAACCTGCTTGTAGACAATTTCGAGAAACACATAGAGGACACGATGATTGCCGGCGACTATATCAGCGACCCGGCGGCTGTGGAGCAGGTGGTGCGCAATGCCCCCGAGCAGATTCGTGAGCTCGTGAACTGGGGCGTGAACTTCGACAAGAAGGACGATGGCGAGTTCGACCTGCACCGCGAGGGCGGCCACTCCGAGTTCCGCATCCTGCACCATGCCGACGACACTGGCGCGGAGATACAGCGCGGACTCATGGCGGCAGTGCGCTCAAACCCCGACATCGAAGTCAAGGAAAACCATTTTGCCGTGGAGATTATCACCCAGCACCACCTCGGCATAGAGGTGACACGCCGCACTCCCGACATAGAGTGCTACGGCGCATACATCCTCAACCCCGACACGCAGAAGGTAGACACCTACCTGAGTAAGGTGACGCTGATGTGTACCGGTGGCTGCGGTGCCGTGTACCAGACCACCACCAACCCCGTGATTGCCACTGGCGACGGCGAGGCTATGGTGTACCGTGCCAAGGGAGAGGTCAAGGACATGGAGTTCGTGCAGTTCCATCCCACCGCGCTCTACCATCCCGGCGAGACACATCCGGCCTATCTCATCACCGAGGCCATGCGCGGCTACGGCGGAATACTGCGCCTGCCCAACGGCGAGTCGTTCATGGAGAAGTACGACAAGCGCCTGTCTCTCGCCCCGCGCGACATCGTGGCGCGTGCCATAGACAAGGAGATGAAGATACACGGCATAGACCATGTGTGCCTTGACGTTACGCACAAGAATCCCGAGGAGACCAAACACCACTTCCCCAACATCTACCATAAGTGCCTGTCCATAGGCATCGACATCACAAAGGAGTTCATACCCGTGCGTCCTGCGGCCCACTACATGTGCGGCGGCATAAAGGTAGACCTCAACGGCGAGTCGTCCATACACCGCCTCTACGCCATAGGAGAGTGCTCATGCACAGGTCTGCACGGCGGCAACCGCCTTGCCAGCAACTCACTCATAGAGGCCGTGGTGTATGCCGATGCCGCAGCACGCCACTCTCTGGCCGCTGTCGACAAGTACGACTTCAATACCCAGGTGCCCGAATGGAATGATGAGGGCACACTCACCAACGAGGAGCGCGTGCTCATCACGCAGAGCGTGAAGGAGGTAGGCGAGTGTATGAGCAACTATGTGGGCATAGTGCGCAGTGACCTGCGCCTGAAGCGTGCATGGGACCGCCTCGACCTGCTGTATGAGGAGACCGAGGCCCTGTTCAAGCACGTCAAGGCCAGCCGCGACATCTGCGAGCTGCGCAACATGATAAACGTGGGCTACCTCATCACCCGACAGGCCATAGAGCGCAAGGAGTGCCGAGGTCTGCACTACACGATAGACTATCCCGTACACGCCTACGACAAGCAGAAGTAAGCAGTGGAGTGAATACGAATGCATACTGGCCGAAGTGCCAATATCTTATAGCATACATTACAGAGAAAGGCTGTGTGGAAACCTGTTCCGCACAGCCTTTTTACATATTCACAAACCGTGCCTATGCCCCTTGCGGACATCCTGCACGGCCGCGGGTCAGAAGTTTATCCTCAGCACTGCCGAGGCCGTGCCTATGCCCTTGGGGGCGTTGTCTGTGCTGCGGTTGAGCACACACTTGTAGTCGCCGCGCACCGCTACGGTCACCACCTTACTTATATGGTACTCTGCCGACAGCAGCAGGGGTATGTAGCAGGCATCGAAATTGCGGTGGGTGTTGACGGCATTGAGCCACGTGTTTATCGTCTCCTTGTACGACTCGCTCCACCGCTCGTGCCCCAATGATATGTCGTAGCTGTTGGCTCTGGCGAAGAGCCACCCGAAACCCGTACCGGCATAGAGAGCGAAACGCCTTGCGGAGCGGCTGCTACACAGCCCGAGCACGTCACACTCCAGCGTCAGGTCGGCGGCATGGTACTGGGTAGTGAGCTTGGCATACGCCCTGCCACCGTACTGCTCGGTGGGCTCGCTGCCGCCATAGGTGTCGGACAGGGGCTGGAGCTCGGAGAAACGCTGCTCGCGGGCATACTTCGAGAAGTCGTAGTTGGCACCCACGCGTAGCCAGGGACGTATGCCCAGCGACACTCCCGCGCCCACCTCGGGCGATACTCCCATACCGGGTGCCGCGTCTATGCTTGCCATGCTACACCATGCACCATTGTGGCTCATTCCTCCACGTACACGCTCCACGGGCGTGTACGGCCCACGCCGTCGTCCTGCTCCTGCGCCACGGCACTGGACAGCAGGGCGGGCGATGCCGCAAGCAATATTATGATAAGAAATTTTTTCATAGCTGATGGACTTGTTAGTTGGCACTGACGAATAAGAAATCCACTGAGTTGCTGGGATAGGCATTGCGGTCATATTTCAGACCCTTGAATCCCCAGACACCAGTAGTGGCCTTCTCCGCCTCGGACTTGTGGCTGTACACGATGTAGTCTGACTCCTGCTCCATGGTGTCGTCGGCGCTCATCGACTTCACTTTGAGCGTCTTGCCCTTGGCCCTTGCGCCTATGCTCACCTGAAATACGTAGGTGCAGCTCTTGTGTACCTTCTTCAGATAGTAGCACCTGTGGTCGCTCACGTCTTTGTAGACAGGGGCTGTGGAGTTGGTGGCCAGGTCGGCCGCGAGGATTACCTCACCCGGGTTGAGGATAGACTTCAGTATCTTGCCCTCCTCCCAGAGCGGACCGTAGAAGCTCGTAGGCTCATAGTCGGACAATGGATATCTGCCGGACTCCTGCTTGTAGTAGAACTTGTATCTATGGGACAGGTGCAGTGGGAGCAGTGCCTTGAGTGCCCTTGCCACCTCGTAGTTGTCGTGGTTGGCATCCCAGAAGGCCGCGTCTACCAGCAGATGGTCGTCGGCTGTCTCCAGGAGCTCGTCTTTGGTGAAGGTGTATGACGACATGCTGTTCAGAGCCGTGATGATAAGGTCTTGCTTCGCGGCCACGTCTACCACTCCTTGTGCCACGGCCGACTTTATGGCCTCCAACTTCACGTTGATGCTTGAGGCAGGAGAGTCTATGGCGCTCCTTATGGCCTCCAGCTTCTCGTTGGCCGTTGCCGCCGTGGAGTTGAGGGCCTCTATGGCCTTCTTGACAAGACTCAGCGTGCTGTCCTCGCCCACAAGTCCGGCATCTACCGCCCCCTTGATGAGGGCAAGTTTCTCGGTGAGGGTGTTGGTCTGTGCGGATATGGCACTGCTTATGGCGGCGAGTTTCTCCTCCACCGACCCACTGAGGGTCTCTATGGCCTTCTTCACGAGAGCAATGTGCTGTTCTCACCCACGAGCCCTGCATCCACCGAGCCCTTGATGAGGGCGAGTTTCTCGGTGAGAGTGGTGGTCTGCGATGTTATCGCGCCGTTGATGGCGGCGAGTTTCTCCTCCACCGACCCGCTGAGGGCCTCTATGGCCTTCTGTACGAGGGCCAGGGTGCTGTTCTCACCCACGAGCCCTGCGTCTACCGAACCCTTGATGAGGGCGATCTTCTCGGCGAGGGTGGTGGTCTGTGATGATATGGCGCTGCTTATGGCGGCGAGCTTCTCGTCTACCGAACCTTTGAGCGACTCTATGGCGGCCTTTACCAGACCAGAGGCCGCGGCACTCTTGTCAAAGCCCTTCTCGGTGGTCTCGGAGAGCTGGGTCATGGCCTTCTCTATCAAGTCCATCTTCGCCTTGAGGTCGGTAGTCTGCGCCTCCACCACGCTCTTTATGGCCTCGAGCTTCTCGGCGGTGGTGGTGCCGGCCGACTTTATCTCGCTGATGAGCTTGTCGGTAAGCTCCTCGTACTTCACCACACCGCTCTCATAGGCCCTCGTCATGAGCGTCATCTTATCGGAGAGCGTCATGGTCTGGTCTTTGAGGGCTTGCTCCAGTAGGGCCAGTTTCTCCGATACGGTGAGCGTCTGCATCTTCATGGCCTCCTCTATGAGGCTCATTTTCTGGGCGATGGTCAGTGTCTGGTCGCGGAGCGCGGCCACTATCTCGCTGTAATCGTTGGTGATGTTGGTGGTCTGCTGGAACCTTATCTCGGGTGAGTCGTACTCACACGAGACGAAAGCTGCCTGCATGGCGCAGACGATAAGCACAATGATACTTTTCTTCATAGAATGTTGGTGTTTGTGGCTGTCGCCAGTTAATAAATAAGTTGTTGTCGGGATAGTATATGCAGACACCATGTCAGGCTTACGGGTACGGTAATCCCCATAAGTACATATTGCTATGTAGGTATATGTCCCTCAGACTGCTATGCTGAGGCTACGGTTTGATATGTGTGTCGTGTTTGCTATAACTTGACGGCTCGCAAACGTATTCTTCATCATTAATGACCACAAAGATAAGGCGTTTTTGCCGCAAAAGATATGTGGCCGCCATGATTTAACACTGTTTTGCAGTCGGGCGCATTCATTAAATATATTTTAAGAAACGGTGGTCGTGGTAGATTCAGTTAACGCTAAAATCTGTTTTCGTGGCGCATAAAGATATAACTTCGTAATACAGTGATACACAATGCGTTGTAAAATGGCCCATATTGCAATGCAAAACGGCCCGTTTCGCGCTGCGATATGGGCCGAATCGCAACGTAAAACGGGCCGTTTCGTAAATGTGCTTGGCTACTTCTTCATGCGCAGCTCATAGAGGTCGGAGCGGCGGTCGCGCAGGTTGCGCACGCTGCCGTAGGTGTGCAGCTCATTGAGGAGCGTCAGGTCGCAGTCGGCTACGAGTATCTGCTCGGTGCCGGGCGTGGCCATGGCACGCTTGCCGTCGGTGGGGAAGGCGAAGTCGCAGGGCGTGAACACGGCCGACTGGGCATACTGTATGTCCATGTTGTGTACTCGTGGCAGGTTGCCCACGCTTCCGGCTATGGCCACGTAGCACTCGTTCTCCACGGCACGCGCCTGTGCGCACACCTTCACACGGGCGTAGGCGTTCTGCGTGTCGGTGTTGAAGGGCACGAAGAGTATCTGCATGCCGTCCTCAGCCATGATGCGCGACAGCTCTGGGAACTCCACGTCGTAGCAGATGAGCACGCCTATCTTGCCGCAGTCGGTGTCGAAAGTCTGCACGAGGCTGCCCTTGCTCAGGCCCCAGCTCTTCTGCTCGTCGGGGGTGACATGTATCTTCTCGTACATGGAGTACGACCCGTCGCGGCGGCAGAGGAAGCCCACGTTGTAGAGTCCGCCGTCGGCCTTGACGTACGGCATGGAGCCGGTGATGATGTTGATGTTGTAGCTTATGGCCAGCTCCACGAAGCGGTCGCGTATCTGGTCGGTGTACTGCGCCAGGCCGCGGATGGACTGTGCCTCGCCCATGTCGTTGAACTTGGCCATGAGCGGTGCGTTGAAGTACTCGGGGAAGAGCACGAAGTCGCTCTTGTAGTCGCTCACGGAGTCGACGAAAAACTCCACCTGCTCAAACAGGTCGTCCAAGTTCTTGTACGTGCGCATCTGCCATTGCACGAGTCCTACGCGCACCGTGGGACGCTTCTCCACGTACGAGTCCGTGGGCGGCTGGTAGTATATGTTGTCCCACTGCAGCAGCGTGGCGCAGTGCTTCGACTCCTCGTCGTTGGGCAGGTAGTTGCGTATGACGCGTCGCACGTGGAAGTCGTTGCTCAGCTGGAACGTGAGCACGGGGTCGTATATCTCGCGTGAGCGCACCTTCTCGATGTACTCCTTCGGGCGCATGGTGTCGGCGTACTTGTGGTAGTTGGGTATGCGGCCGCCGAACATTATGGCCTTGAGGTTGAGTTTCTCGCACAGCTCCTTGCGGTACTCGTACATGCGCCGTCCGAGACGCAGCCCGCGGTAGTCGGGATGTATGAACACCTCTATGCCGTAGAGTATGTTGCCGTTGGGGTTGTGGGTGTTGAAGGTCTCATTGCCCGTGACCTTGGCGTAGGTGTGGTCGCCCTTCACCATGTCGTAGTCTACGATGATGCTCAGGGCGCAGCCCACTATCTTGTCATCGACCACTATCACCACCTGTCCCTCGGGGAATATGGTGATGAGCTTCTTTATCTGGGCGTGCGTCCAGAACACGTCGTGGTCGGCGTAGATGCGGTGGAATGAGCCTGCAAGCTGGTCGTAGTCCTCCATCCGGAGGTTGCGCAGCTCTACTTTGTTGATTTTGTGTGTCGAGTCCATAATTGCAGATAAAACTTTTAGTATGCTTGTAGCGGTATGTCCGCCGCCGCCAGGGACATGAGCGTCATGGCGGCGTTGGACGCTGCAAAAGTAGCAAAAATCCGCTACACCACTGTGCCGTGGCACGACAAATGTGGCGCGTGGCGCCGATTTATTGATATAAGGACGGCACGGAGGCATGCCGCGCTGCCGCTCATGATGCCGCGCCCGTAGTGCCGCGATACAGCTGCGCAGACCGTGATATACACGCCATTCCCTCCACCATATATAAAATGTGGAAATAGTTTTGCACTTCTGCTTATTTTTCATTAACTTTGCAGAGCAAAGGACTGGTCTTAACTGGAATAATGAAAACACGCTTATCGACGCATGCCATGCACGTGTATAGGCATGGATATAGCACGGACTGACATTGATGACGAAGAGAATATAAGGAAAATCAAATATACATTGCAATGGAAAAAAGAAAAGTAGCTCTTATCACAGGAATCACAGGACAGGACGGCTCGTATCTCGCTGAGCTGTTGCTGGAGAAAGGATATGACGTGCATGGCACCATACGCCGCTCGTCTACTGACTACCGTGAGCGCATAGCCCACCTCGAGGGCACGCCCAACTTCCACCTCCACTATGCCGACCTCGGCGACTCCATGAGCATAATACAGGTTATGAACAAGGTGCGCCCCACCGAGGTGTACAACCTCGCGGCGCAGAGCCATGTGCAGGTGAGCTTCGACTCTCCCGAGTTCACCGCCGACGTAGACGCCACGGGCGTGTTGCGCGTGCTTGAGGCCATACGCCAGTGCGGACTCGCTGACACCTGCCGCATGTACCAGGCTTCCACTTCGGAGCTGTACGGCAAGGTGGAGGAGGTGCCGCAGAACGAGAACACGCCGTTCCATCCGTACTCACCCTACGCCGTGGCCAAGCAGTATGGCTTCTGGATAGTGAAGGAGTACCGCGAGGCTTACAACATGTTCTGCTGCTCGGGCATACTCTTCAATCACGAGAGCGAGCGCCGTGGCGAGACCTTCGTGACGCGTAAGATAACGCTGGCCGCCGCACGCATCAAGCAGGGCAAGCAGGAGAAGCTGCTCCTCGGCAACCTCGACTCGCTGCGCGACTGGGGATATGCCAAGGACTACGTGGAGTGTATGTGGCTCATTCTGCAGCACGACAAGCCCGAGGACTTCGTCATCGCCACCGGCGTGCAGCACACCGTGCGTGAGTTCTGCTACTATGCGTTCAAGCATGTGGGCATAGAGCTCGAGTTCAAGGGCGAGGGTGTCAACGAGAAGGGCATAGACAAGGCCACAGGCAAGGTGCTCGTGGAGGTGTCGCCCGACTTCTTCCGTCCCACCGACGTGGTGAACCTCTGGGGCGACCCCACCAAGGCCAAGGCGGAGCTCGGATGGAACCCGAGCAAGACATCGTTTGAGGAGCTCGTAAAAATCATGGTGGAGAGCGACATGGCCAAGGTGGCCGCCGAGGACGCAGGACAGAAAGTGCGCTGCAACCTCGTGGAGTATCTGGAGAAGGGCATCGTGAAGTAATTGTTAATGATTAATTATTAATGATTATTTATGAGCGAGGGCGGCGAGCTGCTTATGCGTAAAAGCATGGCTTTTGCAGCTCTTTCCACAAACTGGCAACTGATTAATCATTGATAATTAATAACTAATCATTAGATAAAGTGTTAAGCAAGGACAGTAAGATTTATGTGGCCGGACACCACGGACTCGTGGGGTCGGCTATCTGGAACAACCTCAAGAGCAGAGGTTACAACAATCTGGTAGGCCGTTCTCATAAGGAACTTGACCTCACAGACCAGTATGCAGTGCAGAAATTCTTTGACGACGAGCGCCCCGACGCAGTGGTGCTCGCTGCCGCATTCGTGGGAGGCATCATGGCCAACTCACTCTACCGCGCCGACTTCATCATGCAGAACATGAAGATGCAGTGCAACGTAATAAGCAACGCTTACTCACATGGAGTGAAGAAACTGCTGTTCCTCGGCAGCACATGCATCTACCCCAAGAACGCTCCCCAGCCCATGAGCGAGGACGCGCTGCTCACATCGCCGCTGGAGTACACCAATGAGGAGTACGCCATCGCCAAGATTGCCGGACTGAAGATGTGCGAGAGCTACAACCTGCAGTACGGCACCAACTACATAGCAGTGATGCCCACAAACCTGTACGGGCCCAACGACAACTTCCATCTGGAGAACTCGCACGTCATGCCGGCCATGATGCGCAAGATATACCTCGCCAAACTCATTCATGAGGGCGACTGGCACAGCATAGAGGTGGACATGAACAAGCGGCCGATAAACCCCACCGACAAGCTGCGCGAGCTCATCGGCGAGGGCAACGTGGACGGCAGCAATCCGCATGAGCGCATACTCAAGGCTCTGGAGTTCTACGGCATATACGACAACAAGGTGGTGCTGTGGGGCACGGGCAAGCCGCTGCGCGAGTTCCTGTGGAGCGAGGATATGGCCGACGCGAGCGTACACGTGCTGCTCAATGTAGACTTCAAGGATGTCATCGGCATAGAGAAGTACTCCTCTGTGTTCTATGGGGCGAAGACCGATGGTGCCGTAGACCGCAACAACAGCGAGGGACGCGGCGGTGCTATACCCGCTCTTGGCGAGATACGCAACTGCCACATCAACGTAGGCACGGGCAAGGAGCTTACCATACGGCAACTGTCGGAGCTCGTGGTGAAAGCCGTGGGCTTTGAGGGTACCGTGGAGTTTGACGCGTCGAAGCCCGACGGCACGCCGCGCAAGCTCATAGACGTGAGCAAACTGCACTCGCTCGGATGGACACACAAGGTGGAGATAGAGGACGGAGTGGAGAAACTGTATGAGTGGTACCGTAAGAGTCTGGAGGAGTAACGGCTATGGAAGTGATAAAGACAGCCATTGACGGCGTGGTGATAATAGAGCCGCGCATCTTCAAGGATGCTCGCGGATATTTCTTCGAGAGCTTCTCGCAGCGCGAGTTCGACGAGAAGGTGGGGCACATAGACTTCGTGCAGGACAATGAGAGCATGTCATCGTATGGCGTGATGAGGGGGCTGCACTTCCAGCGTCCGCCCTACACGCAGAGCAAACTGGTGCGGTGTGTGCGCGGTGCGGTGCTCGACGTGGCCGTGGATATACGCAAGGGATCGCCCACATACGGTCAGCACGTGGCCGTGGAGCTTACGGAGGACAACCACCGCCAGTTCTTCATACCCAAGGGCTTCGCCCATGGCTTCGCCGTGCTGAGCCAGACGGCGGTGTTTCAGTACAAGTGTGACAACTTCTATCACCCCGAGGCCGACGGAGGCATATCCATACTCGACGACAGTCTCGGCATAGACTGGCAGATACCCACGCAGCATGCCATACTGTCGGAGAAAGATACGAAGCACGATATGCTCAAGGACTTCGACAGTCCGTTCCTCTTCAATGGTGAGATTTAATACGTAATAGAATATATGAATATATTGGTAACAGGAGCCAACGGACAGCTCGGGCACGAGATGCAGCGCGTGGCAAAAAACAGCGGGCACTCTTTCGTGTTCACTGACGTGGCCGAGGGCTACGAGAAACTGGACATAACAAACCTTGACGCCATACGGCAGATGGTGAGGGAGCATAGTGTTGACATCATCGTCAACTGTGCTGCGTACACCAATGTGGACAAGGCTGAGGGCGACTACGACCTTGCCAACCTGCTCAACAACACGGCCGCCGGCAATCTGGCTGCCGCTATGAAGGAGGTCGGGGGCACTCTCATACACGTGTCTACCGACTATGTGTTCCAGGGCGACCGCAATACGCCGTGCCGCGAGGACTGGCCTACCAATCCTCTGGGTGTGTATGGCAAGACCAAGTTGGCCGGCGAGCAGAGCATCGAGGCCACAGGGTGCCGCCATATAATCATACGCACGGCATGGCTCTACTCGCAGTGGGGCAAGAACTTCGTGAAGACGATGCAGAGCCTTACCGCATCGCACGACATTCTGAAGGTAGTGTTCGACCAAGTGGGCACTCCTACGTTCGCAGGCGACCTCGCTGATGTCATAGCACACATCATAGAGACTGGTCAGACGGACAAGACGGGCATCTACCACTTCTCCAACGAGGGCGTGTGCTCGTGGTTTGACTTCGCGAAGGTTATCTGTGAGTTGAGCGGAAACACCTGCGACATACAGCCATGTTACAGCGAGGAGTTCCCGAGCCCGGTGACGCGTCCGCACTTCTCGGTGCTTGACAAGACCAAGCTGAAGCAGACATTCGGAGTGAAAGTGCCTTACTGGACTGACTCTCTGAAGGTCTGCATCAAGCAGTTGGAGCTCGCTGCCGGCAAGTAATGCACGTGTCGGCAGAGTGATAGTTAAATAATTATTCATCAGTCATTATCAGTTGATTATTATGCGAAGCATCATCATCACGGGCGGTGCCGGCTTTATCGGCTCGCATGTCGTAAGACTTTTCGTGAACAAATACCCAGAGTACCACATCATCAATCTCGACAAGCTCACCTATGCGGGCAACCTTGCCAATCTTGATGACATCAAGGACAAGCCAAACTACACCTTCGTGAAGGGCGATATATGCGACTATGCCTTGATGCAGAAGCTCATGCGTGAGCATAACGTGGACGGAATAATACACCTTGCGGCCGAGAGTCATGTAGACCGCTCCATAAAGGACCCGTTCACCTTTGCCCATACCAACGTCATCGGCACCCTTACACTGCTTCAGGCTGCCAAGGAGTACTGGGAGAGTCTGCCCGAGGGCTATGAGGGCAAGCGTTTCTACCACATCTCTACGGACGAGGTGTACGGCGCGTTGAGGCTCACCAATCCCGAGGGACTGGAGAGTCCGTTCACCACGAAGGCCAGCTCTGAGCACCATCATGCCTATGGCACGGAGTTCTTCACGGAGGAGACGAAGTACAATCCGCACTCTCCGTACTCTGCGTCGAAGGCGAGCAGCGACCACTTCGTGCGTGCTTTCCACGACACCTACGGCATGCCCACCATCGTGACTAACTGTTCCAACAACTACGGGCCGTACCAGTTCCCAGAGAAACTCATACCTCTGTTCATCAACAACATCCGTCACCGCAAGCCGTTGCCCGTGTATGGCGAGGGACTTAACGTGCGCGACTGGCTGTATGTGGAGGATCATGCACGGGCCATAGACCTGATATTCCACGAGGGAAAGACCGCCGACACGTACAATATAGGCGGATTCAACGAGTGGAAGAACATAGACATCATACACGTGCTTATCAAGACCGTTGACAGACTGCTCGGACGCAAGGACGGAGAGGACCTCAATCTCATCACGCATGTCACCGACCGCAAGGGCCACGACATGCGCTATGCCATAGACTCGCGCAAGTTGCAGCGTGAGCTTGGGTGGGAACCGAGCCTGCAATTCGAGGAAGGTATTGAGAAAACCGTGAAGTGGTACCTGGAGCATCAGGAGTGGATGGACAACGTTACGTCCGGTGACTACCAGAGATACTACGACAACATGTATGGCAACCGCTGACTGCCGGGCGACGTAACGGCACGAACCGCATTGGAATATATAGAAAACTATACGTATGGGTGAGAAATACTACACGACTCATGAGAACTCGCTGCTCATAGGCTTTGTCCTGTTGGGCGACTTCTTTATTGTGAACGTACTGCTGTTCTTTATGCTCAGCATACAGGGTGACTACCCTTTGGGAGCAGTGATGAGGACACTGATAACATCATCCATCATCTATCTCGTGTGTACAGGCCGCGCAGGAGTGGTGCTGTACATGCGCAAGGTCAATGACTTCAGGATTATGCTGCGCGTGGTGCAGAATGTTCTGAAGTACGCTGTGGTGAGTTTCGTGTTGCTCAGGGTAGGCAAGTTCTGCCGCCTCGGGGCCGTGGAGTCGCTCGGCTACTGGGCTTTGCTGTGCCTGTTTCTCACGATGTTCCGCCTGATGGTGCGCAGGGCGGTGAAAGCCTACCGCTCAACTAACAGGTACGGGCATAAGGTGGTGTTCGTGGGAAGCACCGAGAACAACATCGCCCTGTACAATGAGATGCGCGACATAACGCTCGGCTACAAGCCGCTCGGCTACTTCGACGACCATGTGAACCCCAACTTCCCTGCGGAGTGCAAGTATCTCGGCACACCGGCTGACGTGCGTGGCTACCTCAGCAAGCACCGCGACGTGCATGAGCTGTACTGTTGCCTGACATCAAACCGCCAGAACGAGATTCTCGGCATAATACACTATTGTGTCAACAACCTCGTACACTTCTACAGTGTGCCCAATGTCTCCAACTACCTGCACAACCGAATGTACTTCAACATGCTCGGCAACGTACCTTACCTGAGCCTCTACAACGACCCGTTGCTTGACGTACACAACCGCATACTGAAGCGCACGTTCGACATAGTGGTGTCGTCGCTGTTCTTGTGTACGGTGTTCCCGTTCATATACATAGCCGTGGCGATAATCACCAAGCTCACGATGCCCGGCCCGGTGTTCTTCCGTCAGAAGCGCAATGGGCTCAATGGCGAGGAGTTCTACTGCATAAAGTTCAGGAGCATGAAGGTGAACGACGATTCCGACAAGGTGCAGTGTACCAAGGACGACCCCCGTAAGACGAAGTGGGGCGACATCATGCGCAAGACCAACATTGACGAGTTGCCGCAGTTTATCAACGTGCTCAAGGGTGACATGAGCATCGTTGGCCCGCGTCCGCACATGCTGAAGCACACCGAGGAATACTCCAAGCTCATAGACAAGTACATGCTCCGCCACATAGTGAAGCCCGGGATAACTGGCTGGAGTCAGGTGACTGGCTTCCGTGGCGAGACCAAGGAACTGTCGCAGATGGCAGGACGCGTGTACGGCGACATCTGGTATATAGAGCACTGGAGCTTCTGGCTCGACCTGTATATCATCTACCGTACCGTGGCCAATGTGATAAGGGGCGACAAGGAAGCATACTGATGCCACACCGCATACGCACGATATCTATACAAAGTAAGGCTTACCGCTACACTTGTTGGCGGTAAGCCTGACTTGGTCTTGGACGTATTGTCGTGTAGAATGTGTACGCGGTCTGGCGAAAACTATGCTGCATGAGAGATAAAAGCATGCTGCATAATAGATAAATGTATGCAGTATGGGATATGAGTTTATGCTGCATGAGAGGTAATAGCATGAAAATCATCTGATTTAGGTATTGCCATTGTCGTGACATTGGGCTAATTTTGCAACCGTAAATCCAAAATATCACGATATATGACACAAGCAGAAGTTTGCCCTACCGACATGAAGGTTCTCATGAACCACATATATGAGTATCAGAAAGGCGTGCGCCGCATGGTGCTGTTCACTTCAACAAGCGGTATGCCGACTTCGCCTTGCGTCGTCTTGAGAGCTATGGCATAGACTACATAGTGCAGACTGTCAACGACAACGTGCTGAACCTGTATTTCGGCCGCCGCGAGTGTCTCGATGCGATACGCCTGATAGTCACCCGTCCGCTGCATCAGCTCACTCCCGAGGAGGACTTCATACTCGGCGCACTTCTCGGCTATGACATCTGCATGCAGTGCGAGCGTTACTGCAAGCGCCGCCGCATGCAGGACGAGTGCTCGCACGACTGCCAGAGCTGCGAGTGCGTGTCTTAGGCTCGTGTGGCCCATACCGTACCATACTCTAATGCACTGTGGCACATCAACTGCGCGTGCGTGAGACGTGATACGGACAGAATATAATGTTTATTGTATAGGTGTAGCAATGAAGCCACGCCCAGCAAGTGGATAGTAGCGGCC
>JALFIM010000139.1 GCA_022775985.1 Prevotella sp. | reverse complement strand
CCTTGCCGAAGTCTTTCTCTATCTTTGCCATGGCGGCCTGAAGGGCTTTGAGCTTGCCTTCCTGTGCCGTGGGCTGTTCTTCTGTCTTAGCCATAAATGTTACTGAATTTTGAGTTTTGAATTTTGAGTTTTGAATTGGTCACGGCAGGACTGTGAGGTGAATTTTGAGTTTTGAGTTTTGAGTTTTGAGTTGTTTGCGGCTTTGCCGCAATTTTTATTTGGGAGTTTTGAATTTTGAATTGAGGTTTTTGAATTATGAGTTGTGGATTTAAAAATCGTAATTGTCAATTCATAATCGGCGAAGCCGACAATTCAAAACTCACAATTCAAAACTCAAAACTCCAACTCCTCCGTTACAGTTCTATGTCGCAGTCGAACACCTCGTGCCAGGGCAGCCCCTGCTTACCCAACTGTTCCATGAATGGATCGGGGTCGAACTCCTCCACGTTCCACACTCCCGGCTTGCGCCACAGGCCCTTGAAGAACATCATGGCACCTATCATGGCCGGCACGCCGGTGGTGTAGCTCACGCCCTGCATGCCAGTCTCCTCGTATGCGGCCTGATGTGAGCAGTTGTTGTAGACGTAGTAGGTGTGTTCCTTGCCGTCCTTGATACCGCGTATGCGGCAGCCTATGGATGTCTGTCCGTCGTAGTTCTGCCCGAGGTCCTGCGGGTTGGGCAGCACGGCCTTGAGGAACTGCAGCGGCACTATCTTCACGTTCACCTTCTTCGTGGGGTCGTCGGCGAGCGGAGCCTCGTACGTTATCTCGTCGATACGCGACATACCGAGGTTCTGTATGCAGTCGAGATAGGTGAGATACTGCTGTCCGAAGGTCATCCAGAAGCGGGCACGCTTGATGGTGGGGTAGTTCTTCACGAGGCTCTCTATCTCCTCGTGGTGGAGGAGGTAGCTCTCCTTGGGGCCAATCTCGGGGTAGTTGAGCGGCTTGTGTATCTCCAGCGGAGCCGTCTCCACCCATTTGCCGTCCTCCCAGTACAGACCTTTCTGCGTAATCTCGCGGATGTTTATCTCCGGGTTGAAGTTGGTGGCGAAAGCCTTGTGGTGGTTGCCGGCGTTGCAGTCCACTATGTCGAGATACTGTATCTCGTCGAAGTGGTGCTTGGCGGCGTATGCCGTGAATATGCTCGTCACTCCAGGGTCGAATCCGCAGCCCAGTATGGCGCACAGGCCGGCATCCTCAAAACGCTTCTTGTAGGCCCACTGCCATGAGTACTCGAAGTGAGCCTCGTCCTTGGGCTCGTAGTTTGCCGTGTCGAGATAGTTGCATCCGCATGCCAGACAAGCCTCCATGATGGTGAGGTCTTGGTAGGGCAGTGCGAGGTTGATGACCAGCTCGGGCTTGAAGTCGTTGAACAACGCCTTGAGCTGCTCCACGTCATCGGCGTCTACCTGTGCCGTCTTGATGTTGGGATTGCCTATTGCCTTGACTATCTTGTCGCACTTCGACTTCGTGCGGCTGGCAATCATAAACTCCGTGAACACGTCAGCGTTCTGTGCTATCTTGAACGCTGCTACTGTGGCGACGCCTCCTGCGCCTATCATGAGTACTTTTCCCATATTGTGATTTTTGAATTTTGAATTTTGAGTTTTGAATTGGTGGTTGTGGCAGGGCGGCGATTATGCTTTGCCGATTAGGCATTGCGCGTCGGCCCTTGGCTCCTACTTCAGCTCGTCGGCCCTTATGCCGAGGGCGTTCATCAGTGAGTAGCCCAGTATCTCCTGGCGGAAGTTGCCACCCTGCATGGGCTGCATGGCGAACACGGTGACGCGCTTGTCGTCGCTCACCGTGCGCAGCGTGTGGCGTATGTTGTCGCAGAGCGCGTCGCGCGACGTGTCGGGTATGACCATCACGCGCTTCACGTCGTCCTGCCGGCACACCATGGCGAGCACGTCAAGAAACATGTCGTCGGCCGCCACCACGTCCTCTATGGGCAGCGAACTGATGATAAACTCGCCCAGATTGTCGCTGAACGCCTTGCCGTTGAGCTGGCTCTCGAAGTCAGATGGGCTGAAGTTGTCCATGGCCGTGCGCTTCTTGCTGTGTATGAGCACCACCTGCGTCTCTTGGCTGCCCTCGCGCAGTCCGCCGTCCAGGGCCACGCAGTCTATCCACCGCGCCATGTCGGCCTGTGGTATGCGCCGTCCTATCATCCGCTCGAAGTTGACTATGAGGTCGAACGCCACCTTGTCCACGTAGTCGGCATCGGCGATGATTACGTTCTCGCTCCATTTCTCCTTGTTAAGTTTCTCGTCAATCATGCTTGCAAAGATACGCTAAAAAATCGGATTTGCCGAACACAAACGCCAATTATTATGCACCTCGCATCATGCCGTGGCGGCGTGATGTGGTGGCATGGGCCGTGGCGGTTTGCGAAACAGCCCATTTCAGACTGCGAAACGGCCCATTTCGCACTGTAAAACGGCCCATTTCGCAGTCTGAAATGGCCTGTTTTGCAACGCGTTGTGTGTCAATGTGTTGCGCGTATATGCCCAAGCCGCTTCTGACAAAGGATATTGGCGTGTGCGGAGATGTGTCTACGCTCGCATGAGTATATATAATAATGTGTAGCAGCGCGTACTGGTGCGGCACGTGCTTGCCGCAGTGGCGTGGATCAGGAAAATGCTGGTCTCAGCGTAAAAAAGTGGCGGAAAGTTTGCGGAAAAGTAAATATTGTATTATATTTGCAGTGTACTAATATAGTAGTACACTATTGTTTACGTCTCGACTGTTGTCATGCAGGAGTTTCGTTCACGTACATTCACAAACATAACATATTATGATATGATACAAATCAGCAACATTACTTTCGGTTACAAGGCGGCGACCCCGATATACGATGGGTTCAGCCTTGACTTCAAGGAGGGTGGTGTCTACGGGCTGCTCGGCAAGAACGGCACCGGCAAGAGCACACTGCTCTACCTCATCAGCGGTCTGCTGCGCCAGCAGCACGGCACTATCTTCGTGGATGGCGCGGACTCGCGGCGGCGCAGTGTGGCCATGCTGCGCGACGTGTTCATCGTGCCGGAGGAGTTTGACCTGCCCGACATCACGCTTGAGAAGTTCATACGCACCAACAGTCCGTTCTATCCGCGCTTCAGCCGCGAGGTCATCGAGAGCTCGCTTGCCGACTTCGGACTGTCTGCCGACGTGCATCTCGGCACGCTGTCCATGGGTCAGAAGAAGAAGGTGTACGTGAGTTTCGCCCTTGCCACACGCACGCACGTCCTGCTCATGGACGAGCCTACCAACGGCCTTGACATACCTTCCAAGAGCCAGTTCCGCAAGGTGGTGGCCAGCAACATGGCCGACGACTCCACGGTGATTATCTCCACGCACCAGGTGCATGACGTGGAGTCGCTGCTCGACCATGTGGTCGTCATCGGCGACGGGCACACCCTGCTTGATGCCTCCATGGCAGAGCTGAGCGGGAGCTACCGCTTCGAGGTGCGCAAGCCGGGCGATGATGTCAGCGACGCGCTCTATGTGGAGCACTCGCTGCAGGGCAACGCCGTGGTGGCTCCGCGCCGCGAGGGCGACGATGAGACCTCGGTGAATCTTGAGTTGTTGTTCAGCGCCGTGGCGGAAGGCCGTCTCGGCACGGGTAAGTGATACATGAAAAAACGAAAAGATATGAAAGACAAAGTTTTCTGTTTCGGCCGTTTCGGCAATCTCATGCGCTGGCTCGCAGTATCGCAGGGCAGTCAGCTCCTGCGCAAGGCGGCATCCATAGCGGCGGTGTTCCTGCTCATGGAGCTGATGCTCCTGCTGATGATGGGCGACTATGACAACCCTTGGGTCATTGAATTTATGATGGGCATGTGCGCAGCTACGTATTTCTTCATAGTGCTGTCGTTCTTCTCTGGCTATCTGGGCGGCATGCGCGACAAGCGCAAGCGTGTCGGCATGCTCATGCTCCCGGCCACAAATGCCGAGAAGTTCGTGGCCATGTTCGTGTGGACGGTGGTGATAGGCGCGGTGGCCGCGCTTGTTTCTATGGCTGTGGCCGACACTTTGAGGTGGGGCATCTGCCAGTTGCTGCGGTGGCACACGTCCTTTGGCACGGGCATGGAGTACTTCCTCACCAACATCTGCCCCATGAGGGCGTTCGGGGCCAACAGGTTCAGCAGCGTGTCTGCCGTAGGCATGGCCAGCGCTGTGCTCTTCAACGTATGGCTGGTGTGGCACTGCTCGCTGTTCATGCTTGTGGGCACGCTGTTCCGCCGCATGCCTACGTTCATGTCGTTTGTGGTGTCCGCCAGCCTGTTCCTGGTAGGCATGTATTGCTTCAGTTTCGTATCCGACAGCATATTCGCGTGGCTTGACGGCTCCGACATCCACATGACGACGTTTGCTTATGTCTTTTCCGCCGCATTGGTGGCAGAGGGTCTGCTCAATGTGTGGCTTTCGTACAGATTGTTCTGCCGCCTGACGGTGGGCGGAGGCCGCTGGCTCAACTTCTAAACTCACGCTATATGACATTCAACAACGACAAAGCTATATATCTGCAAATGGCCGACAGGCTATGCGATGAGATACTGGCCGGCACATACGCCGACGACGACCGCGTGCCCAGCGTGCGCGAGTATGCCGTGGCTCTGGAGGTGAACACCAACACGGCGGTAAAGGCTTACGAGACCCTTGCACGCGATGGGGTGATATACAACCGCCGGGGGCTTGGCTACTTCGTCACGCCCGGGGCGCGTGCCACCATCATGGAGCAGCGCAGGCGTGCCTTCCTCGGCGACACACTGCCCGCCATGCTGCGCCAGATGAGGCTCCTCGGCATAGGGATAGACGAGGTGGTGAGTGCATGGAACAGCACCGCCACCGGGGCATGACCGCAGTCTCCACGGCACATATCGCGCCGTGGAGACATTTGTGACCCGAATATTTGTCAGATTCTGTAGCAATTATTACTTTTGCAGCGTCTAACAGGCAGATATCGTAATATTTTTATTCAGAATACGAAATGAAAGCAAGAATGTTTCTAATCTCGCTGTCGCTTGTCGCCACGTCGGCATTCGCGCAGCAGAACTTGAAGTCGGGTATCGACAAGGCCAACTTCGACCTCAGTGTGAAGCCGGGCAACGACTTCTACCATTATGCCGCTGGCGGCTGGCTGAAGAGCCACCCTCTCGATGCGGAGCACCCCATGAACGGCGCGTTCGTAGACCTTGACGAGCTCAACCAGAAGCGTATCCGCTCGCTGATAGAGGAGTATGCCAACACGCCTCAGCAGAAAGGGACGCTCGGACAGAAGATAGGCAGCATCTATCGCATGATGATGGACAGCGTGAAACTCAACAAGGACGGCTACGCTCCGCTGAAACCGTACCTCGACAGGGTAGCGGCCATCAAGGACATACACCAGTTCCAGCTCGTGAGCGCACAGCTCGACAAGGTGGGCATAGGCGTATCGATGTTTGATGTGGGCGTGGGTGCCGACCAGCGCAACGCTTCCATGAACATCGTTGGCATCAGTCAGGGCGGCATAGGGCTTCCCGAGCGCGACTACTACCTCAAGGACGACGACCAGACGGTGAAGGTGCGCGAGGCATACAAGGCATACCTCAAGTCGCTCCTTATGATGGTGGGCAACGATGAGGCCACCGCCACCAAGAAGATGGAGGCCGTCATGGCCATAGAGACGCGCATTGCCAAGGCCAGCTACGACCGTGTGAAGCTCCGCGACATAGATGCCAACTACCACAAGATGCCGTACAGTCAGCTCGTGAGCGAGTTCCCGGGCATCGACTGGGGCCAGTACTTCTTCATACAGGGCTTCCCCGAGTTCGAGTCGGTAGACGTTGGGCAGCCCGAACCCGTGCATGAGGTGGAGAAGATATATGCCGAGACATCACTCGACGACCTGAAAGCCTACGCTGAGGCACGTGTGGCATCGAGCGGAACGGGCACTCTGAGCGATGACTTCCGCGCCGTGGCCTTCAAGTTCAGCTCGGTGCTGAGCGGTGTCAGCCAAGACCGTCCGCGCTGGAAGCGCAGCGTGGGAGCCGTGAGCGGCGTGCTCGGACAGGCCATAGGCAAGCTCTACGTGGAGAAATACTTCCCCGAGAGCAGCAAGCAGCGCGTGCTCACCATGGTACACAACCTCCAGGCGGCCCTCGCCGAGCGCATAGACGCGGCCACATGGATGAGTGCTGCCACCAAGGCCATGGCCAAGGACAAGTTGCAGAACTTCATCATAAAGATAGGCTACCCCGACAAGTGGCGCGACTACAGCAGTCTCGTCATCGACGACTCGCTCTCGCTCTACGAGAACATGCGCCGTGTGTCGGCCTATATGACCAAGGACTACATAGAACGCAAGGTGAACAAGCCTGTGAACAAGGCCGAGTGGCTGATGACTCCGCAGACCATCAACGCCTACTACAACCCTACCACCAACGAGATATGCTTCCCAGCCGCCATACTTCAGCCGCCGTTCTTCGACGCTGAGGCCGACGATGCCGTCAACTACGGAGGCATTGGCGCGGTGATAGGCCACGAGATGAGCCACGGATTCGACGATCAGGGATGCCAGTTCGACAAGACGGGCAACCAGCACAACTGGTGGACGGCTGCCGACAAGGCCAACTTCGATAAGCGCACCAAGGTGCTGGAGGACTACTTCGGCAACGTGGAGATACTGCCCGGTGTGAAAGTAAACGGCAAGCAGACCCTCGGTGAGAACATCGGTGACAACGGCGGACTCAACATCGCGCTTCAGGCTCTGCAGAACCAGATGAAGAAGGCTCCGCTCGGCGACAAGGACGGATTCACTCCCGAGCAGCGTTTCTTCCTCAACTGGGCACGCGTGTGGGCATCAAATGCCAGTCCGCAGATTATAGACTACCTCGTGAAGTCGGACGTTCACTCCCCCAACGAGGCCCGTGTCAACAATGCCCTGCCGCATATCGACGCATGGTACAAGGCGTTCGGCGTGAAGAAGGGCGACAAGCTGTTCATTCCTAAGAACAAACGTGCGCACGTCTGGTGACAGGCTGCTGCCGCCATACGCTGAGCTTATATAAAGGAAAGGCATGCAGACCACACGGACTGCATGCCTTTCTGCATATATTAACGTGCCTATGCTGCTGCATGGGCCGCACATATGCTTATACTTATGGATATACAAGATGTGATAATAGGCGGCAGAAGCTGCCGCATATACTCGCAGCAGGAGCCAGAGTACCTGCTCATACAGCCCACGGCACGCCATGAGTCGGCGGCCATAGACCGCGAGATGGAGCTCATAGCCTCGCAGAGTGGCCACCGCTTCGTGATGGCCGCGTTCTGGGTAGACGACTGGGCACTCGGTCTTATGCCGTGGCATGATGATGCCGTGTCGCGCCGCGAGGCCGTAGGGCAGCATGGCACGGACACGCTGCGCTACGTCTGCGACGTGCTCATGCCGTGGCTCGGCCGACATTATGGGCCGCTGCCCGTCGTTTTGGGCGGCTACTCGCTCGGAGGGCTGTTCGCCTTGTGGGCATCGTGCCTCTGCGAGGGCATCTGTGGCGTGGCCGCCGCGTCGCCGTCGGTGTGGATAGAGGGCTGGATGGAGTTCGCCTCTGCCCACACCACGAGGGCCGGACGCGTGTATATGAGCCTCGGCGACCGTGAGGAGCACGCACGCAATAAGTCGATGGCGCGTGTCGGCGACAACATACGCGCCACCAATGCCATGCTCATGGAGCAGCTTGGCGGCGCATGCACCACGCTCGAGTGGAACAGTGGGGGCCACTTCGGCGACGAGGCGGCACGCACGGCCAGGGCTTTCGCCTGGGTCATGGGCTGACAGTGTGCTCTGATTGGCTTTCGCCGAACTTCGTCTCTCTGCTTATTGGCATAAAAATAAGGTGAGTGTCGGGATATGAATCCATCCCTAACACTCACCTTATTATATAATAACAGTCAGCACACCGTGCCCCGTGACGCTACTCTATGACCGTGGTGGCGAGACGCTTGGCCTTGTCGCGCAGGGCCGTGGTGTCGGCATCGGGGTCGCCGTAGCACAGCACCACGCCCATGCGGCGGCCTACGTGCTGCACGTGCTTGCCGAATATGCGCACGCGTGTACGGTATTCCTTCAGCGCGGTGATGAGGTTGTACATCGGGTCATGGTCGGCTTCCTCCTTCGCAAGCACCACGGCACTCGCGCCGGCGTGCTCAAGGTGTATGCCGGCGATGGGCAGACCCATTACTGCACGGAAGTGAAGCTCAAACTCCGACAGGTTGGTGGTGTGTCCGAGTGTCACCATACCGGTGTCGTGAGGGCGCGGAGACAGCTCCGAGAATATCACCTCGCCCTGCTTGGTGAGGAAGAACTCCACGCCCCAGATGCCCGCACCTGTCAGCGCGTTGGTCACCTTGGAGGCCATGTCCTCGGCCTTGCGCAGCTCATCCTCGGGCAGACTGAACGGCTGCCAGCTCTCGCGGTAGTCGCCGTTCTTCTGTACATGGCCTATGGGTGGGCAGAAGAGCGTGGGCCCGTTCTGCTGTGTGACGGTGAGAAGGGTGAACTCCGACTCGAAGTGTATGAACTCCTCTATGATTATCTCCTTCACGTCGCCGCGGCTTCCGGCCATGGCATCGTTGAAGGCACGCTCCAGCTCGCTCTCCTCACGCACTATGCTCTGTCCGTGTCCCGACGATGACATCAGCGGTTTTATCACGCATGGGAACCCTATCTCCTTGGCGTGCTGCCGCAGTTCGGCCAGAGTGGTGGCGTAGTAGTAGCGTGCCGTGCGCAGACCCAGCTCCTTGGCCGCGAGGTCGCGGATGGCCTTGCGGTTCATGGTGTAGTTCACGGCACGTGCGCTCGGCACCACCTGTATGCCCTCCTTCTCGAAGTCGAAGAGCCGCTCGGTGCGTATGGCCTCTATCTCGGGCACTATGATGTCGGGATGGTGCTTCTCCACTACGGCGGTGAGCGCGTCGCCGTCGAGCATGTTGAACACTTCGCACTCGTCTGCAACCTGCATTGCCGGTGCGCACTCATACCTGTCGCATGCTATGACGTACTGTCCTGCACGCTTTGCGGCGATGACAAACTCCTTGCCAAGCTCGCCAGAACCTAATAAAAGTATTTTCTTCATGTCAAGAGACTTTCGCTTTTGTGGCCTGTGCCGCCGTGTGCCGCCTCGGTGGGGCATGAAACCTGTGGCAGACGGTGGCCGTGGGGTCGTTTGATGTGCAAAGCTAACATTTTTATTTCATATCCACAAGTGTTTGGCGGCATTATGCCGCACAGGCAATTACATTTGTCCTGTGGCGGCGTGGAGCGTGCCCTGTGGCGGTGTAAAGTGTACCCTGCGGCATGTCTCAGCGCGTGTCCGTGACTGCCGCGGACTGTATCATATTGCGAAACTGGCCGTTTCGTGCTGCGAAATGGGCCATTTTGCACTCCGAAACGGCCCATTTCGCAGCCTAAAATGGCCCGTTTTGCAACGCATTGTGTGTCAGCGCGTTGCGCTGTATGGCATGGCGGCGTGGCGAATCGTAGGATATTGGCTGGCAAATGTCCTGAATAAATGCTCCGATACGTGTCATTAAAAGTGACGTGGATGCTTTAATTTGCTGAAACTCTTGGCTACGTCATGTTTTTTTGCGAATTTTGCAGACTGTAAGACTGTAACCATTGTTCATCAAGTATACCCCTTGGTATGCTGAGTATCAGTAATACTTTAAATCACTCCGCATAGCGGAGCATAACAAGCATAATCAGCATAATGAGAAAAAGAACGTACCGCACGCCATCCGTTATGGTCGTGTCCGTGGAGAACGGCTGCCTTATGACCAGCGGCGATGACCCAACCGATGAGAGCAAGAACCCTCTTGAGAACGGAGGGGCGGGCAGTCCCGGCGACTACAACATCAGTTCAAAGGAAAACATAGAGGAGTGGTAGACCGCCATTCCCTGCTCTACTAAAACAGCCAATCATGCGAATAGTCAACATATTAGTGCCTATGCTGCTGTGTGTGTCGCCCGTGGCCGCGCAGACGAGTGGGGCTGATGCCCCGTCGGGCACGTACTATCTTTATAATGTCGGGCGTGGACAGTATCTCACGGCCATGTCTGACGGCACGCTGAGTCTCGCCTCCCACGGCACGGCCGTGAGCGTGTCGGGCGAGTGGGGAGCTTACACCATGAGCATGGGCGGGCGGTTGCTCGGCGGACTGCTGGGCCAGCCTATCACAGCAGGGGCCACCGTGAGTACCAAGTGGCAGCTGCGCCGTGTGTCATCGGCTGCTGGGTCGTACGTCATTGGCAACATGCAGCGCGAGGCCAACGCCTACGCCAACATGTATTTCAGCACCGCCACGCAGCGGCTCGCCACCACTACGGCGATGCCCGACGGCACCTTCACCGACGCGCTGTGGCGGCTCGTGTCGGAAGCCGACTACCAGTCCAACACCGTGACGCTGCGTCAGGAGGACACGCAGTATGCCTGTCCTACGGCCGTAGATGCCGAGCACCCTGCCACGGTGGTGCTGCGGCGCACCTTCGACCTTGACAAATGGAACACGTTGTGTCTGCCTTTCGCCGTCAGTCACGACGTGCTCATCGACATGTTCCAGAAAGACGGCATCGCTGACGGGCGCATGTGGCTCGCCGCATTCGACAGTTTCGATGCCCAGGGCACCATGCACTTCGTGGAAGCCACGGCCGTGGAGGCTGGCCGCCCGTACCTCATATATCCCACAAAGGGCAGTGACAGCGGCGCATATACGTTCAGTGGAGTCACGGCGTTTGTCCGTGAGCCGCAGCCGCAGACCCGTAACGGGTGCACGTTCGTGGGCATATTCCCGCAGGGCTTGGTGCCGAACGGTGTCTATGCCATAAGCAACAACAAGATGTTTCACCTCACGGCCGATGTGAAAACATACGGCTACCGTGGCTACTACTACACACAGTACTGGCTGTCGTCATCATTAGCCGTGCTGAAACAGTCGGATGTGACGAGTGCCGAGACGTTCACCGTGGAGCGTGTGCGCGACCTCAGCACTATGTACGGCAATGTGTACTACCTGCAAGTGGGCGACAAGGTGGTGGGTATAGACGCAAGCACCAAGAGCTCTAAGTACGATGACCTCAAGGACGCAAAGATAGGGCTGCAGGACAAGGCCGCCAATGACCTCAACCAGCTATGGCGCATGCAGTCAAACCCAGACGGACTGTTCCTCTTCAACGTGGGACAGGGCTACGTGCTCGACTTCGCCCTCAACTCAGGAATACAGACCGTGGGTGACAAGAAGCCCGGACTGTGGGATGCCGAGGGCACCAACGCCAACCAGAGGCTGTACCTCACCGCCGACAACAAGCTCTATGCCGTGTACAACAACACCCCGTACTACCTGTGCTCCAGCACCTCCAACTACAAGACCACCGACGCATCGGCGGCCTTGGCGGTGAGTTTCGTGCAGTCGGCGGCCTACGACGAGAGCCCGTTCACGGAGGCGTGGGTGGAGAACCAGGCCGTATTGGCCAACAACAAGCTGGCGGCGCACGCCACGTTCGTGCCGTATGCCACCACCGATGAGATGCGTGCCGACGCGTTCTATGACAAGCCGTGGCTCACATCTGGCAGCAAGCTCGTGATGAGCCTTAACGGTACGTGGAAGTTTAAGTTCTCTCCCAACTGGAAAGCTGCCCGTCCCGGCCGCTCAGACTTCTTCGCCGACGATGCCGACGTGAGCTCATGGGACGACATAACCGTGCCGCTCAACTGGGAGATGGCGGGCTACGACGTGCCCGTGTACTGCAATGTGGGCTACCCGTTCGAGGACAATCCGGCCTTCCTGACGGCCGGCAAGCGCGACTTGAGGGTGCGGCTTCTCGATGCCGACAGGGCTCTCGTGGGTGAGACAACGTGCCAGATAAGCGTCAGTCCCGACAATACGCACTCCACGGCCACGGCCAGCATGAGCCTCAGTGGTCTGCACGC
>JALFIM010000136.1 GCA_022775985.1 Prevotella sp. | reverse complement strand
CCCTTTGAAGGCTCTTTGCCGAAGTAGTTCTTAACCAATGTCTGTACAGCAGGTATACGGCTTGAACCACCTACAAGGATAACCTCGTCGATGTCGCTGGTTTGCAACTTAGCATCGCGCATAGCGTTTTGGCAAGGTACGAGACAAGCCTGGATGAGGTTGTGAGCCAACTGCTCGAACTGTGAACGAGTCAGGGTTTTAACCAAGTGTTTAGGCACACCACCCTCGGCTGAGATATACGGAAGGTTGATTTCTGTAGAAGTTGTGCTTGACAACTCGATCTTTGCCTTCTCGGCAGCCTCTTTCAAGCGCTGCATAGCCATCGGGTCTTTAGAGAGGTCGATGCCCTCGTCGGCCTTGAAGCCCTGAACCAGCCAATCGATGATAACCTGGTCGAAGTCGTCGCCACCCAGGTGAGTATCACCATTGGTAGAGAGCACCTCAAACACGCCAGCGCCAAATTCAAGGATAGAGATATCGAATGTACCACCACCAAGGTCGAACACGGCAATCTTCATTTCCTTGTTAGCCTTGTCTACACCGTAGGCAAGAGCGGCAGCTGTAGGCTCGTTCACGATACGGCGAACGTTGAGGCCTGCAATTTGTCCAGCCTCTTTTGTGGCCTGACGCTGAGAGTCAGAGAAGTATGCCGGAACGGTGATTACGGCGTCGGTTACTTCCTGTCCCAGATAGTCTTCAGCGGTTTTCTTCATTTTCTGAAGCACCATGGCTGAAATTTCCTGCGGAGTATATTTACGGCCGTCGATGTCGACACGAGGATAGCCACCTTCGTTTACGACGCTGAACGGCACACGAGTTACCTCTTTTGCGCACTGCTCATAGGTTTCGCCCATGAAGCGCTTGATTGAATATACGGTATTCTTCGGGTTAGTGATAGCCTGACGCTTTGCAGGATCACCGACCTTGCGCTCACCGTCTTTTACGAAACCAACAACAGAAGGAGTTGTGCGCTTGCCCTCGCTGTTAGCTATTACTACAGGTTCGTTGCCCTCAAACACGGCAACACAAGAGTTTGTAGTACCTAAGTCGATTCCAATAATCTTTCCCATAATTGTATATATTTTTTATTTTTGTTTACTGATTGAAATTATTATCATGGCCTCATGCTCATCAAGGGCTTGCGCTCTCATGACCACTGGCCGTTGTCTAATAAACAAATGGCATGCCATGTACTGAGAGCCGCCAACGATGGGCCAATGGTGTGACATTATGTCACATCAGATGACGCTATCAGTCAGAGCCATACACATCTTGACAGAATAAGATAGCCTCAGCATATACATGATGACAGCGGCGGGCATGACTGCCCGCCCATTTTTTTCAGTTGAAAAATCAAAACAAGATGCACAAGTTCCTGCAAATGTATTTATCTTTGCAAACACAACCATAAACAATGAACACTATGAAGAGTATTTTGGACGGTCGGCCAGCGTTGAAGCGCGAAGTCGACAAGGTTGCCGAGGTGGCTGGCTACCTCTGGCAGAAAGGATGGGCTGAGCGTAACGGCGGAAACATCACAGTGAACATCACCGACCTCGTAGACGACGAGATACGCAGCATGCCCGCCATAAGCGAGGTGCGCAGCATCGGCGTGACACTGCCCCACCTCAAAGGTGCCTACTTCTTCTGCAAGGGCACCAACCGCCGCATGCGCGACCTGGCACGGTGGCCGATGGAGAACGGCAGCGTGATAAGGATTCTCGATGACTGCGCAAGCTACGAGATAATAGCCGACAACCCCGTAGCTCCCACCAGCGAGCTGCCCTCGCACCTCATGGTTCACGACCACAAGCTCGAGCAGGGCTCACCCTACCGCGCATCACTCCATACCCACCCCATAGAACTCGTCGCCATGTCGCACATCCGCAAGTTCCTCGGCACCGACGTGCTTACGCGCCTGTTGTGGAGCATGATACCCGAGACCAAGGCTTTCTGCCCACGCGGACTCGGCATCATACCCTACGAGCTGCCTGGCAGCGTGAAGATGGCTGAGGAGACCGTCAGCCAGCTTGACGACTACGACGTGGTGCTGTGGGAGAAGCACGGCGTGTTTGCCACCGACACCGACATCATGCAGGCATTCGACCAGGTAGACGTGCTCAACAAGAGCGCACAGATATACATCGCAGCTTGCAACATGGGCTCAGAGCCTGAGGGCATGACAGACGAGCAGCTGAGCGAGATGACACGTGCCTTCAATCTACCGAAGTAAGCATGCGCCACGATGCGCACCAAGCCAAAAGGCGCACTGACACACACCGGCGTATATCCGCCGTGCTGTCAGTGCGCCTCTTACGTAGCCAAGCCACACATTTAAAACACTTTCTATGAACACCACATTATTATTAGTACGCCACGGCGAGACCGTGGACAACGCGAACCAGATACTGCAAGGACAGACTCCGGGCGAACTCACTGCCCTTGGCCGCCGCCAAGCGGCCGAGGTGGCGGCCAGACTGGGCAGCGAGCATATAGACATATTCGTGTCGAGCGACCTGAAGCGTGCCGAGGACACCTGCGCCATCATAGCCCATCCGCACGGCAAGACGGTCATCACGTCGCCGCTGCTGCGCGAGCGCGACTGGGGAGGATTCACCGGCAAGTACATCCCCGACCTCAAGGACGCGCCATGGCCCGACGACGTGGAGACCCTCGCGGCCATGAAGCAGCGTGCCGCACGCTTCATCGAGTTCATACGCCACGACTTCTGCGGCAAGACGGTGCTTGCCGTAGGCCACGGCATCATCAATAAGGCTGTGATGAGCGTGTACTACGGCAAGCCCATGAACGAGATAGAGAAGATGCGCAACGCCGAAGTGCGGAGACTGACGTTATAGGCTCACCTGATAAACCAGGGGAGCCTTATTCAACCCATTACTACTTGAAATTATTTATCCAATCAATCCAAAAACAAGCCTAACTTCAGGCATGCATTGTATATACCATCAGCATCTACGTTGTCTGTTATAAAGTCAGCCTTAGCTTTTAATTCAGGAATTGCATTGCCCATAGCTACTTTGTACCAATCATCGGTAAACATTGTGATATCGTTCATTGCATCGCCAAAAACAATAGCGTCGCTATAGTCTGCCCTAAAATAATCCATAATTTTTTTGATGCCAAAAGCCTTGTTAGCAGGCTCTACAAAGAAATATTCCTTATGGAATCGGCACCATGGCAATCCATCAAGACTTTCCAACGTTAGTTCTGTCGGATAAAAACAGGCTACATACGCTTTGTATAATTCCGGGTAATTCTCCGGGTCGAGACCTTCTACAATTTTAGACTTCATATATATGTCATGTGTGAATTCTTCAAATCTCCCGTCTGGCACATAGCGTGTGTCAGAATTGTTGACCTGAATACCCCATGGAATATTCTTGCGTTTGCATTCGTCGATAAGATTTACCACTTTGGTTTTGTCTAATGGTGTGATACCAATGAGTTTACCACCAATAGTCACGCCATATCCACCATCGCTAACCATATTCTCGAAACCAAGTTCGTGCATATAATCGACTGCCATCGCTTGCGAACGTCCAGTTGCAATACAGAGAAAATGTCCAGCTTCACGCAATTTCTCAAGAGCAACAACAGCAGAGTC
>JALFIM010000132.1 GCA_022775985.1 Prevotella sp. | reverse complement strand
GCCACCTCCCGTTTTTCTGTCTTGGCACTTGGCTTGTGGCAGGACGGCATGGCATTCGCACGGCCTGTGCCGGCATGACTTGCGAAACGGCCCATTTTACAGCGCGAAATGGGCCGTTTTGCACGGTGAAATGGGCCGTTTTGCACGGTGAAATGGGCCGTTTTGCACGGTGAAATGGGCCGTTTTGCACGGTGAAATGGGCCGTTTTGCAATACGTTGTAGCACAGTGGGTTACGCAGTAGCGCGAGTTTCGCCTCTGTGGCAGGGCTTTCAGTGCATCCTGATGTGTGCATGCGGTTTGATAATGCCGTACTTGATGGTTTCGTGTATTAATCGGAGTGTTTCGTACAGTATGGCAGAAAACATTTTGCGGCATCAGTTTTTAGTCATATCTTTGCATCGTAATCAAAACAACAACAGTATTTACACAAACTTAAAAATAACGACTATTATGGAAAAGAAGGAAAACAAAGGCGCAGCAAACGTAGCAACAGGTTTCAGCGCAGCAGTAGGTGGAGCAGTAGGTGTGGTAGGCGGTGCGTTCGCCTCTGACGAGATACACGCTGCCGAGGTGCAGACCCCAGAGCTTCCTCAGGACGAGACGGCCGACGACGACGTGCCCGTGGTAGACTCCGATCCTTCAAATCCCCAGACCGCACAGGAGCCGGCTCCCGCCCAGAATGACGAGTACACCGGCCCCGTGGAGGTGGAGCCGCAGCCCACTCCCGAGCCACAGCCTGTGACACCGGCCTCTGACCAGACGGCAGACGTGCAGGTGCTCGACTACCAGCAGGTGACAGGCCCCGACGGACAGCCCATGGACGCTGCTCTCGTGAGCGTGAACGGTGAGTCTGTGGCAGTGCTCGACACCGACAACAACGGCATAGCCGACACCATGGTGTGCGACGCCAACCACAACGGACAGATAGACGAGGGCGAGGTGGTAGACGTGTCTGGCCAGGGCATAGCCATGTCTGACCTTGAGGCTGCGGCCCACGGTGCCGACGGCGATGCCCTGTATGCCCAGAACGACATGAGCGGCGACTACGACAACAACGCCAACGTAGGCGAGTACATGGCCTGACACCTACCGCTATGAAGCACGCATTATTCCTTACGGCGGCCCTGCTCGGCATGTCGCTCGCGGCCCGTGCCCACGACTTCACGGCCGTGGTGGGAGGGCAGAAGGTGTACTTCAACATCACCAGCACCTCGCTCCGCACTGCCGAGGTGACGTATCAGGGCGACCGCTCCAGCGCGGTGCGGCCCACGGTGAGCGGCACTGTGGAGATACCTGCCAAGGTGAAGCACAAGGGTGTGGTGTACGATGTGGTGGCGATAGGCCCCAAGGCTTTCAGCCATGCCGACAAGCTCACGGGCATAGTCATCCCGCAGGGCGTGCGCTCCATAGGCGACTTCGCCTTCGAGCACTGCCCGTCGCTCAGCCGCGTGGTGTTTCCGGGCAATGAGGTGACGCTCGGCCAGGGCACGTTCTTCATGTGCCGCAGCGTGTCTGCGGTGACGTTCGGCAGCGACTGGCGCACCATAGACCTCACGGTGTTCAGGTGGTCGGAGGCCCTTACGGCCGTCAACATACCGGCCAAGGTGGGCGACCTGCGCCACATGTCGGCCATAAAGCCGCTCCAGACCGTCACGGTAGATGCCAACAACATGTCGTATGCCTCTGCCGACGGTGCCCTTTACACTGCCGACGGCAGCACGCTCATAGCCTGTCCGCGCGGCCGCAAGGGTGCGCTGCACGTCAAGTCGGGCACCACGGTGGTGGCCGAGGGCGCACTCGCAGGATGCACCGCCGTCACGATGCTCGACCTTCCGGCCACTCTCAGCAAGATGTCGTTTCGCGAGACCAGTGGCATGAGCAGCCTCACCACGGTACTCATGCGTGCCCCGCAGCCCATCGTCACGGCCTACAAGGACGGCAAGGGCTACCTCCTGCTCACCTTCGGGCACGACGGCGTGAGGGTGGCGGTGCCCTCGAAGGCGGCCAAAGCCTACAAGTCGGCGCTCGCCACAGAGCCCGGTGAGTATGCCACCGACCGCGGCTCCGACTCACTGCCCTACGCGGTATCGGCTGGCACCATGCTCACGGCACGTGCCATAGAGGGCGTGAGGGACTTCGACAAATACGCAGCCGAATGACAATAAGGAGGACATCATCATGCTTAAAAGACACATCTCAACACTCATCATCGCAGCCGCAGTGTCGCTTACGGCAGCCGCGCAGTCTGCCACTCAGCCAGCCGACAGCATGTCGGTGCAGCAGAAGCGTCTCACGGAGCGCAGGGCAGAGCTACGCAAACTCATCACTGAGGCCGACGCACAGCGCAACAAGACGCGCGAGGGCGTGGCAGCCGCCACCAACGAGGCCCTCAACGACCGTCAGGACTCCATCTGCCTCGACCTGAGGTCGCAGCTCACCGACGTGGAGCTGCAGCTCAAGGAGCTCGACGGCAAGCGCAAGGCACGGCTCCTGCAACAGGCGGTGTCGGTGGCCCAGGGACGCATACATGGACGTAAATCAAACAATAGTCACAGCAAATAATAATCATACATTATGAACAACGAGAATACTATATACGACGGCAACAAGGCTTTCGGCAAGAGCCAGTCGGGCGAGAGCACCATCTACGACAACGCCAGCACGCAGAAGCGGCCGTCGGGAAGCGAGAGCACGGTATATGACGACAAGTTCGTGGGCGGCGGTAAGAAGCCCGAGGCTCCCAAGCCCACACCCACCATCAAGAACGGCGGCAAGTCGTGGAAGCGCAACGCGGCCGTGGCCTTCGGCGCGGCAGCAGTGTCGGGCGGAGCGGTGGCCCTCTTCACGAGCGGCAAGGCTCCCGACGTACACACCGACGCCCCCGTGGACGAGCATTCCGAGTGGGTGGACGGCAACGTGCCTGTGGCCCACAACGTGAGCGACGACATGTCATTCCAGGACGCTTTCGACAGCGCACGCCTTGAGGTGGGCGCAGGAGGAGTGTTTGAGTGGCACGGCTACATATACAGCACCTATACCGCTGACGAGTGGAACAGTATGTCACAGGACGAGCGCGATGACTATGCCAGCCACTTCAACTGGCAGGGCGATATCCCTGAGTCGGCACAGACAGGGGCGTCACAGGCTTCCGACGACGTGGCAGTGGTGTCGGCCTCTCCGTCGCATACCGCCACACCGCAGGGCGAAGGCCCCGACTATGCCGCCACCGCCGGCACGCATGAGGCTGAGGAGGTGGTCATCACCGACGACGACCTCATGGCCGATACCTCTTCCGATGACGACATGGACGTGCAGGTCCTCGGCGTGCAGCACGATGATGAGAACAACGTGAACGTGGCCACGGCCGTGGTTGACGGCAATGACGCGCTGCTCGTGGATATAGACAACGACAACGTGTTTGATGTCATAGCCATTGACTCCAACCACGACTCGTCGTTCAGCGATGAAGAGATGTTCGACATATCGTCGCAGAACATCACCGTGGGTGACGCTGCTATGGCCGTCAATCCTACGGATGGGCTCGCCACCGATGCCACTGCCGACGGTTCTGTGGCAAGCGTCGATGACTCTGCCGACTTCACAGGCTCTGCCGACGGCTCCATGGACGATGCCGCATACACCGACATGACTCCGTCTGTATGACAGCAGCCAACACTTCGTGTCTATAATATAATTAATGAGCGTGTCACGCCAAAGCCGCATGGCGGCACGGGGTGGCACGCACAAACTCGCAAATATACATAAGTAATGAAACACACATTGTTTTTACTCTTCGCATCACTGATGCTTCTCATCCCTGCTGTCAGCACCGATGCCAAGGTGTACCTCGTGTCCGTGGGCATAACCGACTATCCCGGCAACGACATGGACCTCACACTCCCGGCCAATGATGCCAAGACCATAGCCAACCTCTATGCCAAGAACAGCAAGGTGCAGTACTCGCTCCTCGTGAACTCACAGGCTACCAAGGCGCGTATCATTAAGGCCATGAAGAAGGTGTTTGGCAATGCCGGCCCCAACGATATAGTGGTGCTGTTCTTCAGCGGCCACGGCTATCCCGGCGGATTCGTTGCCTACGACGGCGAGATGGACTACTCGGTGGTGCGTGAGGGCATGGCCGGCAGCAAGTGCAAGAACAAGATGATATTCGCTGATGCCTGTTTCTCTGGCAAGATACGCACTGGCGGCAACCATGCCTCGTCGGTGGCTAATGCCAAGAAGGCCAACGTGCTGCTGTTTCTCTCCTCGCGCAGCAATGAGACTTCCATCGAGCGGCGCGACATGGCCAACGGCTTCTTCACCACGTACTTGTCAAAGGGGTTGCGCGGCAGGGCCGATGTCAACCGCGACCGCACCATCACCGCCAAGGAACTGTTTGACTACGTACACAAGGGCGTGACGAAAATATCGGGCAACAAGCAGCACCCCGTGATGTGGGGCAAGTTCTCCAACAACATGCCCGTGATGGTATGGTGACGCGGCGGCGATACAAAGACGATGAGAGAGTATTGATAAGATATTGATACCGAACACTTACGTATAATATATAATATGTATAATCAAGAAGTACTGAAGATAAAGTGTCCTAACTGTGGGGCTGTGCTCACGGTTAAGAAAGTACCTAACATAGAGTCGAAGAACGTGCCCTGCCCTATATGCAAGCAGAAGTCACCATTCGTCAATTTCCAGATAGTGAACCTCGGAGGCGCGGAGAAAACCCATGTGCCGGGCGATGGCGGTGCCAATGGCCGTGTATGGAGCAATGGCCCGGTGTCGGGCGAGAAGACACGGCTCCCCGATGAGGGTCTCGCCATAGGCACGCTCGTGATGAAGTCTACGGGGCAGAGGTTCTGCCTGAAGCCGGGACTCAATATCGTGGGGCGCAACGCGCAGTCTACGTCGGCCACCGTGCGCATCAACACCGGCGAGAGCAAGCGCATGAGCCGTGAGCATCTGGTCATCAACGTGGAGCGCAAGCCCGGCCAGGGCTTCGTGCATAGCGTGAAGCTGTACAAGCAGCAGGTCAACGATACGTACATCAACAACGAGCGTCTGACGTTCGGCGACATCGTGGTGCTGCGCAATGGCGACCTCATACGTCTGCCAGACGTAGACCTGGTGTTCAGCATCGAGAACGGTGAGGAGACACAGCATTAGTGTCAGTCAGCACTATACTACAAACCAACGAATCATAACGAGATATGAGATACAAGTTAAGAGTTTACAGCATTATGGAGTTCGGCCAGCGTGTCGATGCCCAGGGCAATCCTCATCAGGAGGACTGCCTGTTCCCGGAGTTCGGTACCCAGTCGTCGGCCGACCGTCTTTTCGTGCTCTGTGACGGCATGGGCGGACACTCTGCTGGTGAGGTGGCGAGCGCCACCGTGTGCGAGGCCATGGGCCACTCGGCACTCGCCAGCATGGAGGGCGGCGACGGACTGTTCACCGATGATATGCTCCAGCGGGCCATTGACGACGCTTTCGACGCTCTCGATGCCAAGGACAACGGCGCGGAGAAGAAGATGGGCACCACGATGACGCTGCTCATGCTGCACGATGGAGGCGCCACGGTGGCCCACATGGGCGACAGCAGGGTGTATCAGATACGCCCCGGCGAGGACGCGGCGCACACCAGCATACTGTTTGAGACCGAAGACCACAGCCTTGTCAACGACCTCATCAAGGTGGATTTGCTCACTCCCGAGGAGGCGCGGGTGTCGCCGCAGAAGAATGTCATCACGCGGGCCATGCAGCCGCACATGGAGCACCGTCCGAAAGCCGATGTGGCGCACCTCACCGACATACGTCCCGGCGACTACTTCTATATGTGTACCGACGGCATGCTTGAGCAGATGGACGACACCAACATACGGTTTATATTCTCCGACAAGGGCGGTGACGCGCAGAACAAGGTGGGCATCCTCACGCAGGCCACCGTGGAGAACCGCGACAACCACACGGCCTTCGTCATAGAGATACTTGATGTGGAGGGCGAGCCGGTCATGACAGCGGAGCAGTCAGCCCCTGCCGCAGGTGCGCACTGCATCATGGCGGAGCTTGAGGACGGCGATGATGAGGCCGAAGAGGCATCTGACGAGGTGTCGGCCGACAGCGATACTGACGACACCCACGGCTCTGACGACGCGCAGCAGGAGCCTGTGACGGCTACCATAAAGAACGGACGGTTCCGCGACCAGACCCTCACCGTCATCAACAGGCGGCACGGCAACATCTTCTCCGACCTGCTGGCGGCACTTGGCGGCGGCAAGGAGCGTCAGCAGCTGTTGCAGTACATCATCATAGGCGTGGTGGTGCTGTTGCTCGGTATCATCATTATCATGGGCGTGCGCAAGCTGAAGTTCGGCCCCAAGCCAGGTGCAAGGCCGGGCACGGAGATACGTCAGGACAACTCATCAGGCGGCTCCAAGCCTGCGGCTTCTCCTGCTAAGCCCGATGGCGCGGCCTCTCCTGCGCGGTCTGACGCTGCCGCTCAGCCGCAAGGCACGGCACAGCCTGCCCCTGCTCCTGCCGCACAGGCTCAGGCTTCGTCGGCATCTGTTCCTGCCGATGATGCTGCTCCATCCGCCGCTGCGGCCGTTTCTTCCGCAGCTACGGCTGCGGCTACTGCGGGGACGGTATCCTCGACTCCGTCCAACCGTCCGCCACATGGCGCGGCATCGGCTGGTGGGCGCATCCGCATCACCCATAGCCAGGCCCAGGCACAAGGCTCCGATGATGCCACTGGCAGCGATGAGCATGTGGTGGTGAGCGAGGAGAGCAAGAGTAAATGACCATAACAGGCGGCTATGCGCATAGAGTGGCGCATGGCCGCTTTTTGTTTTTTACACCATGACAGCATTATTTTTTGCGCGTTTAGAGGCCCTTTTAGTGCGAAAAGAGCTAATTTTGCAGTCTGAAGTACAAACAGACGATACGAAATGGGTATAGAGAGAGGGTTGTTCAACCGTACAGAGCTGCTCGTCGGGAGTAGCATAATGGATGCAATAGAGTCAAAGAAGGTCATCATACTGGGCGTAGGTGGCGTGGGAAGCTGGGCCGCCGAGTGCCTCGTGAGGTCGGGTATAAGGCATCTCACGATAGTAGACTCCGACCGTGTGTGCGTGACCAACATCAACAGGCAGCTCATGGCCACCACCAAGACCGTGGGCAAGGTGAAGGTAGACGTGCTCAAGGAGCGGCTGCTTGAGATAAACCCGCGTGCCGACATCACGGCCTTGCAGAAGATATACGATGCCGACAGCGCCGACTCTTTCGCCCTCGACACCTACGACTACATCATAGATGCCATAGACAGTCTGAAGGACAAGGCCCTGCTCATGCTCAAGGCATGCCAGACCAAGGCCGTGTTCTTCTCATCGATGGGTGCCGCCCTGAAGATGGATCCCACCAAGATACAGGTGGCGGAGTTCTGGAAGGTGCGCGGTTGTCCCCTTGGCGCGGCCCTGCGCAAGAAGTTCAAGCACATGAAAGTGCGCCCTGCGCACAAGTTCAAGTGCGTGTTCAGCGAGGAGGTGCTTGAGAACCGTGGGCAGAACCACAGCTGCGGCACCAGCGCATGCCTCTGCCCGAAGGCCAAGACGGGCGGACCGGGCGATCCTGCGCTGCTCAACCATGAGTGGTGCAGCTCCAAGGCGCAGATCAACGGCACCATGGCGCATATCACGGCCATATTCGGATTCACCATAGCCGGGCTGGTGCTCAACGACATCTACACCCGCAGCACCGCCAATGCCGGCCACGACGACTGACGGCCGCGGCCTGTAATACTGACCTAACCAAACCTTTATAATTTCATGAAGTATAGAATCATTACCCTGCTCGCCGCCGTCATGCTGACAGCGGCAGCGGCTTTTGCCGACGGCATAGCCATCAGTCACGGCCCGTACTTGCAGAACATCACGGAGACAAGTGCCACCATCGTGTGGACGTGCAACCGCCAGAGCACTGGCTGGGTGGAGCTTGCGCCCGACGACGGCAGCAACTTCTACGCCTGTGAGCGTCCGCGCTACTACGACACCAACATCGGAATACGCGTCACCGATACCATACACGCCGTGCGCCTGAGCGGTCTGCAGCCCGGCGTGGTGTACCGCTACCGCATATATTCGCAGGAGGTGCTGTCTCATCATGGCTTCGACGTGCGCTACGGACAGGTGGCCGCCACCAACGTGTTCAGCCAGAAGCCGCTGGCGTTCCGCACCAACGACCGCTCAAAACCATCTACATCATTCGTTGTGCTCAACGACATACACGCCCGACAGAACCTCATCACGCCGCTGTTGCGGCAGGCTGGCTACGAGAAACGCGACATGGTGATATACAATGGCGACATGGTGTCGCAGCTCAACAGCCAGGACGACCTGTTCACGGGGTTCATGGACGAGTCGGTAGGGCTCTTCGCCAAGGAAAAGACGTTCTACTACGTGCGCGGAAACCATGAGACCCGTGGCGCGTTCGCCACCGAGATACAGCGCTACTTCTGCCCACGTGAGCCGCACCTGTACTACTCTTTCCGCCAGGGGCCTGTGTTTTTCATCATGCTCGACACTGGAGAGGACAAGCCAGACACCGACATAGAGTACTCGTCTATCACCGACTACGACAACTACCGCACCGAACAGGCCGAGTGGCTGAAGGCTGTGGTGCAGACCGACGACTTCAAGTCGGCACGCTACAAGGTGGTCATAGCGCACGTGCCGCCGCAGACCGATGCCGAGGGAGCATGGCATGGGCCGAAGGAAGTGGCCGCCAAGTTCGTGCCCATACTCAATGATGCCGGCATAGACCTCATGATATGCGCCCACCTCCACCGCACCATCTACTACAAGCCCGATGCCATGCACAAATTCCCAGTGATAGTAAACTCCAACAATACGTGCCTGACGGGCGACACCGAGGGCGGCAAACTCAACATTGCCATCCTCGATGCCGAGGGCAAGAAGTCGTTTGCCGAGAGCTACTGACGGGTAGACGGGCAACGTATCACGACAGGCACGCAGCGCGGTGACAGCACACTCGCCGCGTGCCTTGTCGTATCTGGAGCATCGTACAGCGTTGATTGTGTACGCCAATGCCGTTGTGTGTATATATTGCTGCCGCCGATGGAAAACAGTATAAAAGTTGGCTTCACGCGGCATGAAATTCAAAAAACGGCGCAAAAAGTTGGGTAGTAAGATATTTTTTCGTATCTTTGCAATCGCTTTCAGAGCAAGGGTGGTTACCAGAGTGGCCAAATGGGGCAGACTGTAAATCTGCTGGCTATGCCTTCGGTGGTTCGAATCCATCACCACCCACTGATAAGAAAGGCGGAAAGGAAACGCGACAGTTCCTTTCCGCCTTTCTTTCGTCTTGCCGCTTTGTGGCAGATTGCAGGACGATAGAAACGTGTCTGGAAAATGTGTCGATAAGCGTTGTGAAATGTATCGGCATGAGTAAATGTTTGGTACTTATTTCTTTGATTTGCGAAACGGGCCATATCGCGTTACGAAACGGCCCATTTCGCAGCCTGAAACGGCCCGTTTTGCACTGTAAAATGGGCCGTTTTGCAACGCATTGTGTGCCAGTGCGTTATGTCGGTGGTTATGGGTGTGGGAAAATGTCGGTATGTATTGGGAAAAATGTCGGTATGTATGTGGAAATGTGTCGGTATGTATGGGAAATTGTGTCGGTATATATAATGAGGTGTGTCGGCATGTACGGAAAAACGCTATGGGCCATTAAAAAAACTGTTTTTTCATTTGGCGATTCTGAAAAGATATTATATCTTTGCAATATCAAAATGATATTAAATCATGATGACATTAAAAACATTCTCGGACTGTGGGCTGCGACAGTGGCGCATGCGTGTTGGCATGGATGCCAAAGCTGGTGCCTCGGTGGCTTGCAGACGATAAACCTAAAAACTTAAGTAGCTATGGAGAAAAAAGAATTTGTGTTCAATGGAGCCACACTGAGTGGCTTCCCGATGCTCTCACTCAACTTGTTGCTTACCGTGGTAGGCATCGCTGCCATTGCGTGTGGGGCGTTTGCCGACTGCGGCGACGCGCTGACGGGCGTGCTCATCGGCGGCGGCGTGGTGCTGCTGTTGGCCACGCTGGTGCTGTGGCTCGGCTTCGTGATGCTTGAGCCGGGCGAGGCACGCGTCATGATGTTCTTCGGTAAGTACCGCGGCACGTTCACACGTGTGGGCTACTCTTGGGTAAACCCGTTCATCACCACCAAGAAGCTGTCGCTGCGTGCGCGTAACCTCGATGCCGAACCGATAAAGGTGAACGACAAGTCAGGCAACCCTATAATGATAGGACTGGTGCTCGTGTGGAAGCTCAAGGACACGTACAAGGCCATGTTCGAGATAGACTCGCAGACCATGGCGCAGAGCGGGGCCGCACAGCAGGGCGGAGTGCAGGTCGGTACGAGCGTGTCGAGCGTGATGCTCGCCTTCGAGAACTTCGTGAAGACGCAGAGTGATGCCGCCCTGAGGCAGGTGGCCGGGCTGTATGCCTATGACAACAACGAGGCCGGTGACAAGGAACTGACGCTCCGCGACGATGCCGACGAGATAAACAAACAGCTCGAGGCCAAGCTCGACGAGCGTCTGAGCATGGCTGGCATAGAGGTGGTGGAGGCCCGTATCAACTATCTGGCCTACGCCCCTGAGATAGCTGCGGTGATGCTTCGCCGCCAACAGGCCGCCGCTATTATCTCGGCACGCGAGAAGATAGTGGAGGGCGCGGTGTCGATGGTGAAGATGGCACTCGACAAACTGAGCCGCGAGGACGTGGTGGAGCTCGACGATGACAAGAAGGCGGCCATGGTAAGCAACCTGCTCGTGGTGCTCTGCGGCGATGATACGGCACAGCCTGTCGTCAATACGGGCACGCTGAACCATTGATGCTTATGGCGAAGAAGGAGAATACTACCAAGAGCTTCGTGCTGCGCGTGGATGCCGACACGATGAATGCCATTGAGGCGTGGGCCGCTGATGAGTTTCGCAGCATCAACGGCCAGCTGCAATGGATTAT
>JALFIM010000124.1 GCA_022775985.1 Prevotella sp. | reverse complement strand
TAAAGTCAGAGCTTTATGTCAACGCCTATACCGAACACGCGGTTGGAGCGTGTGAACGAGTCGCTGCCGCTGAGCAGACTCGTGCCGGTCTGCGCGTTGGGCGTGGTGAGCATCTGCGTGGTGGCATTGACGGCAGCCTGTGCGGCCTCGTGGCCCTGCAGCTTCTCCACTACGCCTCCCACCACCTTGCCAGCCATGGCCGACAGGTTGTTGTAGTCGCTGGTGGAGCGGTTGTAGTCCTTGTAGAAGGTCTTGAAGTAGGCGAAGTTGAGCTTCACCTTCTTGCTCACGTTCACGGCGAAGCCCACGCCCACCGACGTGGAGCTCACGTTGTAGCTTATGTCCTCCATGTACTTGTCGGTGAAGTTGTAGTCTGTGACCTGTGCTCCCGCGCTCACGGTGAACATCCTGTTGATGTCATACTCCACGCCGCCGAGATACTCGTTGGTGTCGCCGCCGAGGTTTTTCTGGTGGCCGTCGTAGTGGTTCACGTCCTTGTCGAAGAAGTGGTGCCACCCTGCCGATATGCGCAGTGAGGGCAGTGCCGACCACTGTGCGCCGAGGGTGAGCAGCGCGGGCGAGTCCTCTGCCACCTTCTGGCCGTCGCGGTAGCGGTTGAGGATGGGCAGGTTGGCCGCGCTCTCACTGTTGGCCGACTGGTTCTTGAGGCGCATGCGGGTCTTGAACTCATACTTGGCGGCGAAGTTGAAGTCGCCTGTCTTGTAGTCCACGCCCAGTATGGGGGCCACGCCCCAGCCCGTCTGGTTGCAGTTGAGCGTCACGTCGGCAGTGGCCTCGCCCAGCGCCCCGAGCATGGCCGCCTTCACGGTGTACAGCTCGGCCTTGCTCTTGGCGGCCTGTGCCTCGGCCATGAGGCCCTGCTGCGCGTACATCTGCGCGGCCTCGGCATACTGTCCTGCCGCCTCGCTCGACTGTGCCGACGCTCCCGCGAACGTGGCGCTTGCCGGCACGCTCTGTCCTCCTATCACGGCGTTGATGTTGCGCACGTAGCCATAGTAGTTGGCCGAGCCGTAGAGCAGACGCAGTCCGCCGTACACCGACCAGTGGTCGTTTATCTTACGCGCCGCGCCGAGGGTGAACCCGTAGTAGTACTGGCGGCCGCGCATGTACGTGTCCATGTCGTAGCCGCTGACAGACGGCAGTCCGAGGCTCGGGATGCCGAGCTGCGAGGTGAGCGCGTCCATATTCTGCGAGAGCAGCGGCAGCAGTGCCACGGTGCTCTCAAAGGATGCCAGGCCGTCATCGAAGATGCACTTGCCGCCACCACCCGTTATGGCGAAGTTGAACTGCAGGCTCCACTTGCCCTTGTTCCAGGCTGCCTGTATGGATGGTATGACGGGGGCATCGGCCTTGCCCTTAAATATCCTGCTCATGTTGCCGTCGTTCTTCAGGCCGTAGCCGAATGGGGCAAACGATGATGTGATGGTACGCGTCTGGTGTGCGTTCTGCAGATTTATCGAGAGGTGGAACCCGTCGTTGAGGAATACCACGCCGGCGGGGTTGCTGTACACTCCGTCTATGGCTATGACAGCGTCACGCGCGGGGTTGCGGAGGAATGCGATGTTCTGGTTTGTGTTGGTCAGAAGTCCGCCTGCCAACATGCTGCTGCCCGATGACAAAGCGGCTGCCAGACAGACTAATTTTAATTTATTCATCTTAACTACATTTAAAAAATTGGTTGCAAAGGTATATATTTTGTTACGTTTTACCTATTTTCACCCATTTGTTTTAACGTATCTTAGCAATCGCGGCACCCATTCATGCACAAAACACGGCGTTTGTGCAAAAAACGATGAGCCATTAAGGCACTCGCGCACGGCCGCCACCCATCAGCTCACGTGGTACCGTCACGGCACGCCAGCGGCCACATTGCGACATGGGCGCAGCAGCCTTCCATCACGGCCGTGGCAGAACCTATTTGCGAAACGGCCCATTTCGCATTGCAAAACGGCCCATTTCATGGCGCAAAACGGCCCATTTCACGACGCGAAATGGGCCGTTTTGCAAGTCGCACTTAATACATTAGTAATCAAAGTGTTGCAGAGTCGTCATATTTTATGCTTTTTTTGGCTATACATGAACAATTTTTGAGTAGTACTCACTATTGCGAACACATAGGGTGGAATGTATCAAAATACAAATAATGCGGGCTGAAAGCCCAATAAGCGCATAGCTTAGGGCATCGCCCTAAGTAAGCTATTACCAAACACGCGATACGCCCTGCAAGGGCAAAAGCCTTGATAATTAGTGCTTTTACCCTTACAGGCGTATTGCATCATACTGCATATTCACCCAGGGCGATGCCCTGAGCTATGTGGAGTCTTGCCCATTCGGGGCGTGTTATACACGCGTCTTAACCTACTTTCTTTGTATTTCTGCGCAGACTGCCGTGTTAGCCAATAGGCGTAATAAGCCCTACGGTACAGCCGAGTGCGGCGGCTATGCGGTAGAAAGTGGAAACTTTCGGTTCTATCTGTCCGCTCTCAATGCGCGTTATATAGGCGCGGTCTGTGCCTAACCTCCGTGCCAATTCAGCCTTGCTGATTTTAGCTTTCTTGCGTGCCTCCTCAATTATCGCGCCTGTATAGAACGTATAGGCGCGTTCTTCCGCCTCGGCCCGCTCTGGAGTCCCTTCCTTACCAAAGCGTTCATCAATCAAAGCATCGATGTCGTAAATATCCTTTTTAATCTCTTTTGCTTGCATAATATTCATCTTTTAGTTTTAATGCTTTCTTTATCTCGTTATCTGGTGTCTTTTGTGTTTTCTTTTGGAAGCCGTTGAAAAGTACGACTATCTTGTTACCATCAAAAACAAAAAATATGCGGTAAATATTGCCATTATATTCTATCCGTACCTCAAAAAGCCCGTCGCGTATCGCCTTTATAAACTTGGTCGGCAGACGGTCTTGTGTGCGTAGTAGCATCAAGATATACAACACCTTGTCTTGCGTTCCCTTGTCAAGTTCGGCAAAGAATGTGTTAAAGTAGTCCTTATATGCTATAATTCTCCTGTTCATTGGTTTATTCTTTTCTGCAAAGATAGTAAATGTTGTAATACCATACAACAGAGCGTCCGGTTATTTTCAAAGATTCTTGACATAAAAACATATTTATCCTCCGCAGATTGCAGAAAAAAACGCTAACTTTGCACACGACAAACACAAAGCCCTACACATTATAGGACACAAATTACACAATCAAGATTAAAAAGCCAAAACCTAAATTCAAACAACACGCAATGAGACAGACATTACGCAAACGGATGCTGTGGCTATGCATGGCATCGGCAGTGGCTCTCACGGCACAGGCCCAGGACATAGTCACGAGCACATTCAATGCCAACAACGTCATACTGCCATCGTCGCAGTACACACCCGACAAGCCTTACGACGCATGGGTGTATGTAGTAAACAACAATGAGCGGTACACAGACGACAAGTACAACGTGGTGCTCGGCACGCCACCCGACGACGCACAGGGCCGTCCGTGGTACGCCTACGACTACGAGATGACCGACGACAACATCACGTGGACCGAGGCCACCGCGCCCTTCAGCAGCGACGAGTCCTACAAGAGCCACACATCATACCGCTGGGCGGTGTCGGAGATAATGGCCGACATGTACATGCGCCGCTCATTCACCCTCGACGGCGACATACCGGGCACGGTGTACATGACCGTGGGACACGACGACGCACCGAGCGAGTGGTACATCAACGGCACGAAGATACACACCGTGGCCGATGGATGGAACAACGATGAGTACATACTGCTCACCGACGAGCAGAAGGCACTGCTCAAGACCGACGGCACGGAGAACATAATAGCAGTACACGTACACCAGAACTGGGGCGGCGCGTTCGCCGACTGCGGACTCTATGCCGCCGACATGGCGCTGGAGCACCCGTACCTCAACACCATAACCAACGGCGACCCGTGGGACTGCCTCTACTACACCCTCAACTACAACAGCGACATGACCGATGCCGACAACGCCAAGTGGTACGGCGACAGTGAGGACGAGAGCGACTGGATAGCCGGCAAGGGCCCGTTCAGCAACGATGACAACATGTTCTACACCACCGAGTGGGGCAGCCAGGTGCACCCCATACTCATACGCCGCCACTTCAACCTCACGGCCGCTGACATCGAGGCAATCAACGCCGGCAAGTTAGTGCTCACATGCAGCTACGACGAGAACCCCACGATGTACCTCAACGGCTCCAAGATATGGAGCGCCATGGGCTGGAACGACAACAACTACGCCGAGCAGTCGCTGCGCAGCACCATCAAGAAAAAACTGCGCGTGGGCGACAACATACTGGCCGTGTCGCTGACACAGGGCGGTGGCGGCGGACACATAGACTACGGTCTGAAGCTCGTGTCGCCATACACGCCAACGGGCATAGGCTCAGTGGCCACCGACGGCGGCACACGACCTGCCGACAACAGGGTGTACGACCTCAGCGGACGCTGCCTCGGCACCTCCACCGAGGGCCTGGCACGCGGCATATACATAGTGAACGGCAAGAAGATAACTGTAAACAAATGATACTCACACCTATGAAACATACAATCACGAAATCACTCATCAGCGCATGCACGGCCCTCATAGTGGGCACCGCCACATGCGCGGCACAGGGCATCACGGCATCTGTCGTAGACGCTCCCGACGGCACCCAGAGCAACAACTACGTGAGCTTCCGCACTCCTCTCGCACCGGCGCACCTACTGAAGCTGCCCGTGGGCAAGGTGCAGCCCAAAGGATGGCTGCGCAACTACCTCGAGCTGCAGCGCGACGGACTCAACGGACAGCTCGGCACCGTGAGCGCATGGCTCGACAAGAACAACAACCAGTGGCTCAGCGACAGCGGCGACCACGGATGGGAGGAGGTGCCCTACTGGCTCAGGGGCTACTGCAGCCTGGCATACATCCTCGACGACGAGGCCATGAAGAAGGAGGCACAGACATGGTTTGAGGCCGTGCTGAAGAACCAGAAGGCCGACGGATTCCTCGGCCCGCGCAACTACGAGGGCGACAAGCCCGAGATATGGGCGCAGATGATTATGCTGTGGGCCTTGCAGACATACTATGAGTACAGCGGCGACCAGCGCGTGCTCGACGCCATGACCAAGTACTTCAAGTGGGAGATGACCGTAGACGACGCCCAGTTCCTCAAGGGCGTATGGCAGGAGAAGCGCGGCGGCGACAACATGTGGAGCGTGATATGGCTCTACAACCGCACAGGCGACGAGAGCATACTGCCGCTCATAGACAAGCTCCACCGCAACACCTCTAACTGGGCCATGAAGGGCGGACTGCCCAACCTGCACGGAGTGAACGTGGCACAGGGCTTCCGCGAGCCGGCCACATACGCCGTGTACACCAAGGACGACGACATGAGGCAGGCCACGTACAACGCCTTCAACAACATGCGCGAGCGTTTCGGACAGGTGCCCGGCGGCATGTACGGAGCCGATGAGAACGCACGCGTGGGCTACGACGACCCGCGCCAGGGCGCGGAGACATGCGCCATAGTGGAGCAGATGGCCAGCGACGAGATACTGATGGGCATCACCTCCGACCCGTTCTGGGCCGACCACTGCGAGAACGTGGCCCTCAACACCTTCACAGCATCCATGACAAGCGACATGAAGGCACTGAGGTACATCACCTCTCCCAACATGGCCATAAGCGACGAGAAGCTGCACGGCCCGAGCATAGACAACAACCTGCGCGGCATGCTCTCCATGAGCCCGTTCAGCAGCCGGTGCTGCCAGCACAACCACGGCATGGGATGGCCCTACTACGCCGAGCATCTGGTGATGGCTACGTCTGACAACGGACTGGCCACCATGCTCTACGCCGCCAGCGAGACCACTGCCGACGTGGCCGACAAGCACAGCGTGAAGCTCACCGAGACTACCGACTACCCGTTTGACGGTGTCGTGACGCTCACGCTCTCTACCGAGGGCACCGTCACCTTCCCGCTCTACATGCGCATACCGTCATGGGCCAAGGGCGCGACTGTGAGCGTCAACGGTGAGGCCGTGGCAGTGAGCAAGGCCGAGGGACGCTACGTGCGCATAGAGCGCGAGTGGGCCGATGGCGACAAGGTGGAGCTCAACCTGCCCATGGACTTCAGCGAACAGGTATGGCAGCGCAACAAGGCCAGCATGAGCATCAACTACGGCCCGCTGACCCTCTCGCTGAAGATAGGCGAGAACTTCGAGAAGCACGACAGCCGCGACAAGGAGTTCGTGCAGGACGACTCGCACTGGCAGGAGGGCGTGGACGCCTCGCTCTGGCCCTGCTACGTGCTGAAGCCCACCACTCCGTGGAACTACGCTCTGAAGGTGGACGGCAACCTCAAGCCCGAGGGCCTGTCCGTCAGCAAGGGCAAATGGTCGGGCGAGGGCAACCCCTTCACTCAGGAGAACGTGCCCCTGTCGTTCACTGCCGTGGGCTACCAAATACCCTCATGGGGCTATGACAGCACGGGCATGACCGACATGCTGCCCACCAAGTACGTGAAGCACAGCGACACCGAGACCCAGCTCACGCTCATACCCATGGGCGCGGCACGCCTGAGAATCAGCGCGTTCCCGAAAATCGTGGTGAAATGACGCACGGCTCTGTCTGCGGCCGGCGCATGGCACGCGCCAAGCGCTGGCCGCAAGACGGCCACTTACATACATAACGACTACAAGCAAATCACGCCCTGTAAGCGCACTGAGAGCCGACATACGGCTCACGATACGAGCTTACAGGGCATGGCTTATACAACAAACGAGCAAGATGACAGGGACAATAAGGGAAGTGAGGCTATCTGACGCACGTGCCATAGCCGACATATACAACTACTACATAGAGCATACCACCGTGACGTACGAGACCGAGCCTGTGACGGCAGGCGAGATGGAGCGCAGGATAAGGGATATATCCGAGGGCCACCCCTACCTCGTGTACGAGGACGACGGGGTGGTGACGGCCTACTGCTACGCTCATCCGTGGAAGGTACGCGCCGCCTACCGACACACATTCGAGACCACCATATACCTCGACCACCGCGTCATGCACCACGGCATAGGGCGGCAGCTCATGGCGCGGCTCACCGACATGTGCCGCGAGCGCGGATGCCACGTGCTCATAGCATGCGTGACCGATGAGAACGCGGAGAGCCATGCCTTCCACCTGAAGCTCGGGTTCAGGCTGGCGGGGCACTATGAGCAGGTGGGACGCAAGTTCGGCAGATGGATAGGCATAGACGACTTCGAACTGATACTCCCTGACAGCAGCCGCTGAGAAGAGCGGCAACTACAATGCGGCAAGAGCCGTACCCACACCCGCAGCAGGGTGTAGGTACGGCTCTTGCTGTATGGGGCATGCCGCTGTGCGGTCAGGATGCCGGCGCGGTGGCGGCCTTTGCACCGTCGTCGTCCTTCTTCAGCTCGGGATATTGTATGCGCGTATGGTAGATGGCCTTGAGACGCTCTATGAGCACGAGCTTGGCAATGGCAAGGTCGCGGAACGTGATGGGGCACTCCTTGAAATAGCCGTCGGCCACATCGCCGTCTATTATCTTGTTGACGAGCTTGCTTATGCTCTCCTCGGTGTACTCGCTGAGCGAGCGTGAGGCCGCCTCCACGCCGTCGGCAATCATAAGAATGGCCTGCTCACGGGTGAACGGATTGGGGCCGGGATAGGAGAACGGTGTGGCGTCTACCTCCTCATCGGGATGCTCGTTCTGGTACTGTATGTAGAAATACTTTGTCATGCCTGCCCCGTGATGGGTCAGTATGAAGTCCTTGATAATCTGCGGCAGATTGGCCTTCTCGGCCATGCGCACGCCCTCGGTGACGTGGCTTATCACCAGACGGGCACTCTCGCGGAGCGGCATGTTCTTGTGTGGGTTCACTCCTGCCTGGTTTTCGGTGAAGAACACGGGGTTGGCCATTTTGCCGATGTCGTGGTACAGTGCGCCGGTACGCACGAGCAGCGAGTTGGCGCCTATCTTGTTGGCTATCTCGGCGGCCAGGTTGCCCACGGTGATGGAGTGCTGGAACGTGCCAGGAGCTATCTCGCTGAGGTCGCGCAGGAGGCCGCGGTTGGTGTTGGAGAGCTCGAAGAGCGTGACGTTGGACACGAAGCCGAACGTCTTTTCTATGATGTACATGAGCGGATAGGCAAGGAGCAGCAGCACGCCGTTGACCACGAAGTGTACGTACATCTCCTGGTCCATCTTCAGTATGTCGTTGTCCTGCATCATCTGCAAGGAGAAGTACACCAGAGCCGAGGCCACGGTGACGAGCAGCGCGGTCTTGAACACCTGGGCACGGCGCAGCAGCTCGCGCAGGGTGTATATGGCCACGAAGCCCGACACGAGCTGTATGATGATGAACTCGTACTGGTACTTCACGGCGGCGGCGCAGATAAGCACCATCGTGACGTGCGTGGTGAATGCGGTGCGCGAGTCCATGAACACGCGCACGAATATCGGCACCATGGCGAAGGGTATGATGTACACGCTGAGGAAGTTGTGGCTCATAAAGAGCGACAGCACCACCGGGAACAGCGTTATGAGCACGTAGAGCATGGCTATGCTGCGGGGCTTGTCGAAATAGTCGCGGCGGAAGAGCAGCAGGTACGACGTGAATATGAACACCATGATGCCGACGAACAGCACCTGACCTACGAGAGTGCTCGCTATCTGGTCGGAGGAGTCGTTGCGACGCTTCACCTCCCGCTCGAAGGAGTTGAGCACACGGTAGGTGTAGTCATTCACTATGTCGCCGCGGTCTATTATCTTCTGACCGCTCATCACCATGCCGCTGGCCGGCGGTATGCTGCTCAGCAGGTCGCTCTTCTCGGTGTCGCTGCGCGTCTTGTCGTACACGAGGTTGGGCTCTATGTAGTTGGTGAGGTTGCACTTAGAGAGTATCACGCGGTGGGGAGCTATGCGCTCATCGAGGAACAGCTGCTCATAGGCCGAGAGCGTGGAGTATATGCAGCTCATGGTCTCGGAGCGGCCACTGTTGCCGCTGACCACACGCACCATCGTGGTGGAGTCCTTGAACACCTCGTTGTACTCGGGGGTGCTCATGATGCCGGCCTGGTAGAGACGGCTCAGGCGGTCGGCGATGAGCGGCACGAACTGTATGGGCAAGCCCGGGAGGCCCTCCCTGAAGTCGGAGAGGAAACGCTTCACCTCCTTCTCGCCGGTGTCTGCCCTGAAGTTGAAGTACGGCTGAAACTCCGCCATGAGCGAGTCTTGCTCGGCCTTCATGGCCTCGTCGGTCTTGTATATGGGGAAGTCGAAGCTGGCTATGAACGACCCGTACATCCATGGCTTGCCCACATCGTAGCGGAAACGCTGCCCCTCCTCACGCGGCATGGCCCACACTATGATACCTACTGTGACGATGACAAGCACCATACGGGTGATGGTGTTGCGCCAGAAATGTCCCTCCTCGTTATAAAACAAACTCATAAGCTGATGTACAAGATTAATGTCTGCCACCACGACGGGCCGCGTGCCGCTACGGCATGCACGGGGCCGCACATGGGTCGGGCAGACGGCAAAACGCGTAACGTCCGCCCGCACAGGCAGGTAATTTGGTATTACTTTGCGAAAATACTAAAAAAACTGCCAAAACTAAGAAAAAAAGTTGTATTTTTGCAGAAATATTTAGTCAACGTGGTGGTTTACAGACCACGACGGTTGGGCTTTGCCGCATTGGGGGACGATGACACGCCCGGGCAAAGCCGCGCAAATATCCACAGCCGCCACGTCTGCCACATGAGAAAATCAACATCCGTCACGACAGACACGTCTGCCATGGCGACATTCGCTTACACTTAAATGACAGAAAGAAAAGTAAGGGTGCGCTTCGCACCAAGTCCTACCGGGCCGCTCCACATCGGAGGCGTACGCACAGCTTTGTACAACTATCTCTTCGCACGTCAGCATGGCGGCGACCTCGTGTTCCGCATAGAGGACACCGACTCACACCGCTTCGTGCCCGGAGCCGAGGAATATATCATAGAGTCATTCAAATGGCTCGGCATAAAATTCGACGAGGGCGTGTCGTTCGGCGGCTCACACGGGCCGTACAGGCAGAGCGAGCGCAGAGCCATATACAAGGAGTACGTGAAGCGTCTGCTCGACGAGGGCAAGGCATACATAGCCTTCGACACGCCCGAGCAGCTCGAGGCGAAGCGCGGCGAGATACAGAACTTCCAGTACGATGCCCACACGCGCTCGCAGATGACCAACTCGCTCACCATGAGCAAGGAGGAGTGCGACCGCCGCATAGCCGACGGCGAGCAGTACGTGGTGCGCTTCAAGGTGGAGCCGGGCATCAGCGTACACGTCAACGACATGATACGCGGCGATGTAGTGATAAAGAGCGACATACTCGATGACAAGGTGCTCTACAAGAGTGCTGACGAGCTGCCCACATATCACCTCGCCAACATCGTGGACGACCACCTCATGGAGATAACACACGTGATACGAGGCGAGGAGTGGCTGCCCAGCGCACCGCTGCACGTGCTGCTATACCGCGCCTTCGGATGGGAGGACACCATGCCCACATTCGCGCATCTGCCGCTGCTGCTCAAGCCCGAGGGCAAGGGCAAGCTGTCGAAGCGCGACGGCGACAGGCTCGGTTTCCCGGTGTTCCCGTTGGAGTGGCACGACCCGAAGTCGGGCGAGACATCGTCGGGCTACCGCGAGAGCGGCTACTTCCCCGAGGCCGTAGTCAACTTCCTCGCGCTCCTCGGATGGAACCCAGGCACCGAGCAGGAGCTCTTCTCGCTTGACGAACTGGTGCAGCTCTTCGACATAACGAAGTGCTCAAAGGCCGGGGCACGCTTCGACTACCAGAAGGGTATATGGTTCAACCATGAGTACATACTGCGCAAGAGCAATGAGGAGATAGCCGAGCTCTTCGCACCCATCGTGGCCAACAACGGCGTAGACGAGAGCATGCAGCGCATCACCAAGGTGGTGGCCATGATGAAAGACCGCGTCAGCTTCGTGAAGGAACTGTGGCCGCTGTGCTCGTTCTTCTTCATAGCTCCACTGGAGTACGATGCCAAGACGGTGAAGAAACGCTGGAAAGAGGACTCCGCGAAAGTGATGGGCGAGCTGGCAGACGTGCTTGAGGGCATCGACGACTTCTCCATAGAGGGACAGGAGCCAATAGTGCTGAAGTGGGTTGAGGACAAGGGCTACAAGCTCGGCGACGTGATGAACGCCTTCCGCCTGGCACTCGTAGGCATAGGCAAGGGCCCGGGAATGTTTGACATATCGGCATTCCTCGGCAAGGAGGAGACCCTGCGGCGGCTGCGCAAGGCCATAGAAGTGCTGAAATAAGCCACACGCACACACTACCCCAACGCCATGTCGGTGCAAGCGGCAATGCGCGTCTTGCGCCGACATGCTGTAAAGCCCAAAATTTAGAAAAACGAAAAATACATTGTCGTGTACAACATTGCCATCTATTTATATCTGACTGGAGTGGCCATCAGCAGCCTTTTCGACAAGAAAGTGAAGAAGATGTGGCAGGGAGAACGCCAGGCCGTAGACACTCTGCGGCGGGAGGTAGACCCCACGGCCAAGTACATCTGGTTTCACGCGGCATCGCTCGGAGAGTTTGAGCAAGGCAGACCCATCATAGAGAGAATCAAGGCAAAACACCCTGAATACAAAATCCTGCTCACGTTTTTCTCGCCGTCAGGCTATGAGGTGCGGAAAGACTACAAGCAGGCCGACATCGTATGCTATCTGCCGCTCGACACCATACGCAACGCGCGGCGGTTCCTGCGTGCCGTAAGGCCCGTAATGGCGTTCTTCATAAAGTATGAGTTCTGGTACAACTACCTGCATATCCTCAAGCACCGCGGTGTACCTGTGTACAGCGTGTCGAGCATCTTCCGCCCCAAGCAGGTGTTCTTCAAGTGGTACGGCAAGAGCTACGCCAAGGTGCTGCGCTGCATAACGGAGTATTTCGTGCAGAACGACGAGAGCCGACGGCTCCTGCACAGCATTGGGATAGACAACGCCACAGTGATAGGAGACACGCGCTTCGACCGTGTGCTCGCCATAAAGGAGCAGTCCAAGGCCCTGCCGCTGATAGAGGCGTTCAAGGGCATGGGCCGCAACGGCGGCGGAAAGTCATGCAACATATTCATAGCAGGGTCGAGCTGGCCGCCAGACGAGGACATATTCATAAAGTTCTTCAACGACCATGAGGACTGGAAACTCATCATCGCGCCGCACGTAATAAGCGAGGAGCACCTCGCTGACATACAGTCGAAGCTCGGCACCAAGGCCCTGCGCTACACTCAGGCCACCGAGGAGACTGCCGCGAAGGCCCGCTGCATGATAATAGACTGCTTCGGACTGCTCTCCACCATATACCGATATGGCGAGATAGCATACGTCGGAGGAGGGTTTGGAGTGGGCATACACAATGTGCCTGAGGCCGCCGTATGGGGCGTGCCTGTGATATTCGGGCCCAACAACAAGCGTTTCCAGGAGGCACAGGACTTGCTCGCATGCGGCGGCAGTTTCGAGATAAGCAGCTATGACGACTTTGATGCCCTGGCCACACGCCTCATGCAGGACGCTGACTACCGCCACAAGTGCGGTGAAGCCAGTGCCGAGTATGTGAGAGGCAGGGCTGGAGCCACTGAGAGAATCATGGAAAGCGTCAACCTGTAAGGTCGTGACCTCTGTAACGAGTTGTACCGAAGCGTGTCACGAAACAAGCACACTCATTGTCACATGGCAAGCATTATCAACTAATCGCGAGTAAACGGCAGCTAATGATTTGCCCATTGCCTTTGTCACATGGCAACCATTATCAACTAATCGCGAGTAAACGGCAGCTAATGATTTGCCCGTTGCCTTTGTCACAAGGCAGGCATTCGCAACTACTACGAGAGCATCAACACGCATTATTATCTAAAAGCACATAGCATAAACAACGAGCGCATGGCCGACAGGTCATGCGCTCGTTGTTTATGATTGTATATCTATGGTTCTATGTGAAAGGCTTATACACGGCCCTGTCTACTTGGCATCGGTAGCCAGATATTGCTGTATGCGTGTGCGGAGGGAGTCCATGTCAGAGATAAGCCACTTGCCTTTGACAAGCTCCGCGCTCACTCCTATGGTTTTCTTGAACGCACCCTTGTTCTGTGTTATCTCCACTTCGAGGGTGGCAGACGTGCGGCTGTCGTTCAGCTTTACGTTCTTGGCGGTAGCAGTCACATCATCGCTGGGGTCCTGACACTGCGTCCATATATCATAGTCTATGAACCCTATCTCCTGTGAATGGTGTATCTTGTCATGGGCTATCACCCTCGCTATGGCGGCATTCAGTGAGTCGGTGAAGCAAGGATATGTGTTGAACTTGCAGTTCTTGTTAGCATAGTTATCGGAAAAAATCTTCTCCACAGCCGCTTTCACGTCGGCCTCGCTCGCGTTTCCTGCCTCCTCAGCTACGGCAACGGCCGTATCAGCAGCGAGTTCCAGCGTCTGCGTGCTGCCAGTATTGCCGCCACGACAGCCCGACACAGCTACCGACAGCCCCAGCAACACGCCAGAGGCTGCACGGAACGCATAGTTACGGTTCTGAAGATTACTAATAGATTTTCTCATAAGGGGCTTTATGGTTTAAAATTAAACATTGTCGTATGGGATTATCATGGCCATGTAGTCTGCTCATACTATCACCATAAGGTCTGTATCAATAACATGAAAGACACTGCCTACTGTGATACTTTCCACCTATACTATCTTCATGACACATGTATGGTGCACACGCCCAAGCCGTCATAATATACTGTCTCACGTCTATAACACTAAAAATTCAGACACAAGCCCACGCAATGACTGTTTCGCTGGCCGCCATCCACGGTATTCACAGGTGCTTCCGAGACCTGCATGGAGAGTCTGTAAGCCCTCGTCCTCTTATGATGCGCTATGCAGAAGAGCGGTATGCTGCCTACGGTAAGCGCCGCACCTGCGGCCACCAGAGCCGACTCGGCATTGGCATTCTTCTGCCTTCCGTTGGAGTCATAGTCTATAACAGTCCACAACACGCCTCCTGCAAGCGACGCGATGCCAAGTCCCAAACTCGTCCAAGCGGTTGCCTTCAACGCCCTATGCTGCCTCCATGCCTTGCTGT
>JALFIM010000111.1 GCA_022775985.1 Prevotella sp. | reverse complement strand
CACGTGGCGGTGGCTCACATTTCGGCAGCCGCAGATGAGCCGCAGCGAAAGCACACGCACACAACAACACTATATATACCTGATAAATGTCCGTTGGTGGAATAGGTCATACTGAATGGCCGATTCTGCCAACGGTTTTTCGTTGCATTTTATGTTAGCGACAGATTGCCAAATACTCACCAAAAGCCCTTATACAGACCTGTATATTATTTCATCAGCTGCTCTACCCATTCATTGAACAAAGGGCATTTCTCCCGAATCTTCTCCAAACCAATGTCCATAGCAACACAAATGCCAACAACTACCTTATTATAATCAGGAATAGCAGCTATCAATCGCTTGGATGGAGCAGTCTCAGGACTATTGTTGATAAGCTCTGGAGATTCGAAAGCCTCAGCAGTTGCTTGCAATCCTGCATAATCAAACTCACTCTCCTCAAAACTATTCAAGAATGCACTCACATCACTAAACAGCAATCCTTCAAACTCATGAAGTTGTATGTATGGAATGAAGCGAAAGCGATATTGCTCAGAAATATCCTTCGCCATTCTATCTATCAAGAAATGAATACGCTCCGTCTTATCCACTATCTCCTTAGATTCTTCCCATCCAGGAAACCCGAACTGATCTTTGATGCCATAGTAATCCACCAACATGCTGACATAGACATCACCTTCTTGAAGATGATTCAAGATTTGCTTTTTGATGGTAGCCCAAGGCACGATACCGCCATGTGAGTGCTTGATGACAGGAGCCTCAACATAAATATCATGCTTAGCAAGCTCCACTCCAAGCACTTCGGTACAAAACTCTTGTTCCGTAGGACCTTCACACACTATGATTAGTCGTTTCATCGTGGCTGCCCTCCTTTCATGATATTCTGTTTCCACAAATCACCAAGGGTATAATCCTCAAGCCAATGCGCCAATTCCGCGCTATTCAGACGATTGATGGTTGTACCATTCTCGTTCTGATTAACAGTCAGCACATCCTCTGGCTCAAAGTTACTGATTAGCTCGGCACTCTGAGTTGCAACGATAACCTGCGTACCCTTCTGTGCCGCCATCTTAATCAAACCCGATAATTTCTCGATAGCCACAGGATGCAAACCAAGTTCTGGTTCATCAATAATGATGACACGAGGCAACCAAGGTTGCATAAAGAGCACGGTCAAGGCAATAAAGCGAATGGTGCCATCCGACAAGTCGGTCGGTCCGTAAATCATGGAGCTATACTTATCCTGCCATTGCAAACGCACCATATCTGCCTCAGTTGGTTGGAAATAGAAATCCGAGAAATAAGGAGCGACACTCTGAACGACACGAATGATACGGCGATAAGCCATCGGTTTCTCTCGCTGGATGCGATAGAGAATCGCTGCCAAGTTTTCACCGTGCTCATACATGCGATAAGCATCGTTCACAATATGGCTGTCGGCTGTGAATGGAGAACGGCGACCAGTGTCGTGGAAGTGGAACTTGCGAATCAGGGAGAGATATTCGTTAAGATAATCCCCCGACCTTGTTCCTACGTATTCTTTCAACTTAGACTCATCTGCATACTGGCTGATGTTTACGCTTTCAAAAGCTGCGGGTGTTTTATCATACCCAACAGCCTCGTTTTGTATCATCAACTTACCATCAGACTCCATCAATTCCAACTGATAGAAGTTCTTGTCTTGTTTCAATTCCAAGCTAATATTATCTGTGACCTTTCTGCCTTGGTAGAGCAACTTATCAACTCCACCAACCTGAGCGACATACGCTCCCAATCTCTTTTCATAGATGTTACCTAACATCTCGAAAAGAGACAAGAAGTTGCTCTTGCCAGCTCCATTGGCACCAATCAAGAGATTGATGGGGCGCAGTTGAACTTCCAACTTTTTGAAAGATTTATATCCTAATATTCTTATAGAGTCCATATTATAATTTCATTCAAATATTTTCTGCAAAAACAGGACGTATGCAATAATTCTGCGTTATTGGCTCTTTCTTATATACGAGCAATATTTGGCGAGCAAATTTTCCAAAGGCAAATCACCTTTCTTGAAACGTTCTGCATCCAGCGACAGTATTCTCTCACGTACAGGCGTTATACCTTTGTACTTTGCCGTCAGATAATATCTGCCATCACTCTCACCGATATTGACACAGGAAAAGTACTCCGTAATATCCTCCGGGTCGTATATAATGGAATAGCTCGGACGCTTGGCCCCCTTAATGTCCTCACGCAGTATGTCTTTGGCCACGAGGTCTTGTATATCACGTATGGCCGTATCCCTGGAGCACTCGCCGAGCGAAGCCCACGTCTTTGACGTTATCTTTGCCTCATAGCCATCAAGGAAAAGATTAAGTATGTCCGTTTGACGCTGACTTAGTGCCACTGCTGAAGCCTTCTGCCAAAAAATACTCTTGTTCAAAACGGTGCTTACCACATTCTCGGCTTCGTCAAGGGCTACTGACAAGGTACCTGCATACCACGAAATCCACTCTGTAATGTCTCCGTCGCCATGCTGTGTCTTTTCCAAAATGGCATAATAATGATTCTTGTCTTTATTTATCTGTGAGGAGATATTATAGAAGCGGAACTCGCTCTTGTCGGCACGAGCCAGCAGCATATCAGAAAGGATGCGTGCCAGCCGTCCGTTGCCGTCCTCAAATGGGTGAATACTCACGAACCAAAGGTGGGCTATGGCCGAACGAATGACCGAACTTATATCCTCATCCTTGTTGAACCAGTCAAGAAACATTGTCATCTCTCCTTCTACACGCTCTGGCGCAGGAGCTATGTAATGCACTTTCTCCCTGCCAAACATTCCAGAGACGATATGCTCTTCATTAGTGCGGTATTTTCCCACTTCTATCTGCGAGCCCTCGCTGAAGCCCGTCGGAAAGAAAGCCGTCTGCCAAGCGCACAATTTATCCTTAGTCAGCGGATGGTCATAATGGCTTACCGCATCAAGCATTACCGCGACAACAGAATCGACATAATGCGACGGTGCGGCCTGCTTGACATTCTCTATGCCAAGTTTTCGGGCAATGGAGGAGCGCACTTCATCTACATTCAGACGGATGCCTTCAATCTCAGATGAACACACAACATCATAAGTCAAGTTTTCAGCCATAGCCTTCAGTTTGCTGTCGAAACCAAGTGAGGCGAGTCTGCCATACAACAAACCTTGCTTACGGTTAACCCTTTCAAGAATCGCCGTAAGTGCTGAAGCATCCCATTTGAATGCCGTCCAATTATCTCTTTCGTGTATGTACATATATCATTGAAAGCATTTATGCGACATTATCGGCTTAATAACGTCGCAAATGTTGCGACAAAATTAATGTTTTTTCGTCGCTCAACCAAAAGAACGTTTAGAATATCGCATTTTTTGCGACAATAGCATCCTTAAAACGCCGCAAACATACATTCCATGACATGAGGGTGTATAATGCCCTGCCGTATCATTGCCAAGGCTTTGAATACAAGAAGTCAGGCAACAGCACATCACTGCCACGAGGAGGATGTGCCATTGCCTGACGGTATGGATGCCAATCGTATGGCTATATGGCCGCCAAATAACCTGACGGCTGGTGCGTCAGATGCCGAAGTGTCCCTTTATGTCCGGCATCG
>JALFIM010000105.1 GCA_022775985.1 Prevotella sp. | reverse complement strand
GATGACTTCAAGCGGCAGTATTCAGGGATAATACACCTGGTGAGTGAGCAGGAGTACAACGACATGACCAAGGCCACGCGCCACTGCATACGGCGTGGCGCACGGCGCATAGCATACGTGGGTGCTACTGGCAAGCGTGAGGACCACACTATGGGCAACATCTCGCTGTTGGCCTACTATCTCGACAGCCTGTCGGTGCAACCTGTGATGCTCACCGACTACGGGTTCTTCGTGCCCGCAAGCGGCTCCCGTACTTTCGGGTCGTTCGCAAGGCAGCAGGTGAGCATCTTCAACGTGTCGTCACGCAGCATAGTCAGCGAAGGACTCCGCTGGCCGTCATACGCCTACTCGGCACTGTGGCAGGGCATGCTCAATGAGGCTGAGGCCGACACTTTCACCCTGCGGGCCGACGGCACGTACATCGTGTACCGCACGTATGAGCCGAAATAGGTTTCCGGCGCGTATGTTTGGGTATGTACTCATAAAGTAGTAACTTTGCAAGCGTTTTGCTGTATGGCAAGACGCTTTTTTATTTTACAAACTAATATATTTATGTTCAAACAGAGATTCAACAGGCTCCATGCCTTGCGCTTCAAGCATTTCACGCGCAACGGCTATGCTCTGTTCAGTTGTCTGGGCAAGGAAGTGCTCATAGGCACGCTCAGCGTGGTCACCCTGACCTACGCCAAGGCCAACGGCATCAGCACCCGTCAGGTGCTCGCCGTAGACTCGCTCGGACACGAAGAGGTGAAGATCGACGAGGTAGTCGTCACAGGTTCACGAGCACCGCTGACCGCATCGCAGTCAGCACGGATTGTTTCTGTCATCACGCGCGACGACATCGACCGTGCGCCGGCAGAGACTGTAAACGACCTTTTGAAACTTGCCATCGGCGTGGATGTCCGTCAGCGTGGTGGCTTTGGTGTACAGACGGACATCTCCATAGACGGAGGCACGAGCGACCAGATTACCATTCTATTGAATGGCATGCCTCTGTCGAGTCCGCAGACGGGCCACAACGCGGCCGATTTTCCTGTTACTCTTGCTGATATAGAGCGCGTCGAGATTCTCGAAGGGTCGTCGTCGCGCGTGTTTGGCAGCTCCGCCTTCAACGGAGCGGTCAACATCGTCACGCGCAAGGATTCCAAGTCAGGGGCGAGTGTGGCCGTAGAGGGCGGCTCCTTCGGCACATTCGGCACCGAGGGACGCGTGGCTGCGGCCACGGGGCGTATAGTCAACACCGTGAGCGGAGCATACAGACAGAGCGACGGCGGCACGCTGCACAGCGATTTCAAGCGTCGCCAGCTATACTATACAGGACATCTCGGGTCGAGAGTGGCCGATGCGCAGTGGCAGTTCGGCATATCATCGCAGGACTTCGGGGCAAATACGTTTTACAGTACCAAGTTCAACAACCAGTTTGAGGCCACACGCCGCTACATGGCATCGGCCACGGCGACGCTCAGGCCGCTCGGCAGCGACGTGCTGACGCTCGTGCCACAGGCCTACTGGCACCGCGACTACGACCACTACCAGCTCATCCGCGGCAAGGACGGGGCCGCCAATGGCGAGAACTACCACCGCACCGATGTGTATGGCGGCGGACTCACGGCCAATGTGCGCTGGCTTCTCGGCACCACCTCGCTCGGTGCCGACATCAGGCGTGAGCATATAGTGAGCACGGCCTATGGCGATGAGTTGCCAGAGAGCGAGTGGAAGCCAATAGACGGCACCGACCGCAGCTACTCAAGGCTCGGCAACCGCACTAATACGAGCCTCTTCCTTGAGCACAACGTCATCGTGGGCGGACTCACAGTGTCGGCAGGAGTGATGGCAAACCGCAACACCTGCCTTGACGGCGACTTCCGCCTGTACCCCGGTGTGGACGTGAGCTACCGCCCGGATGACCACTGGAAGATATACGCCTCGTGGAACAAGGCCCTGCGCGTGCCCACATACACAGACCTGTATGCCAAGAACTCTGTGCAGGTGGGTGACCTTACGCTGAGTCCCGAGCGCAACTCCACCTTCAAGGTGGGCACGCGCTACCGCACGCAGGGGCTCAGCACCGTGGTAAGCGCGTTCTATGCGCACGGCACCGACATCATAGACTGGGTGTATGAGACGGCAGAGAGCAAGACGTACCATGCCCTCAACATCGGACGGCTGAACAATATGGGAGCATCGGCAGAGGCTGCCCTCAACCTCACGGAGATAGTGCATGACCCCATAGTGACGCGTGTGAAGGTGGCGTATGCCTACATCCACCAGACCCACGACACAGACAGGCAGATATACGGTTCGCTTTACGCGCTTGAGTACTTGCGCCATAAGTTCACGGTGCAGCTCGACCACCGCATAGTGTCGCACCTCTCGGCACAGTGGAACCTGCGCTGGCAGCAGCGCATGAACGGCTATCACCCTTACTGCAAGGTAGATGCCAAGCTCATGTGGAGCACTCCGCACTATAACATATACGTGAAGGCCGACAACCTCACGGCCCACCGCTATTACGACATAGGCGGCGTGCGTCAGCCCGGATTGTGGGTTATGGCAGGCATGTCGGTCACGCTTTAGTCGTGATAGTGTTTATATCTAATTACAAAACGGCCCATTTCGCACTGCGAAATGGGCCGTTTTACCTTGTGAAATGGGCCGTTTTGCACTGCAATTCGGCCAGTTTTGCAACGCGCTGTGTATCAATGCGCTGCGCGTGCGTTTCTCTGCTTAGAACAATATGCGGCGGTGATAGCCGCTGGCCTGTGTCACATCGGGCGACAACAGGTGGTATATGGGGGTAAGTTTCACGTCGCCCACGTAGTAAGTGTGGTCGTCTACGCGCCGCACAGGCTGTGTTGGGTCTATGGCGGTGACGCTGTCGTCGGCGGTGCCGAGGAGCAGGGGGCCGTAATAAACCTTCTTGCAAGAAGCCTCGGTGTTGTTCTTGTTTATGCCGCCGTTGATGCGTCCGCACTCATCGAAGGCCATCTCCACGACATCGCCCTTGGCGAAGCGGCGTGTCACGTGTATGAATCCGTCAGTCCGCTGTGCAGCGACGGCCTTGCCGTTGACCGTGACGCGGAAGTTGGTATTCCACCCGAATGCGGCCAGACGCAGCGACACCACACCTGCAGTGTTGTCCTTGACGCTGATTCTCACGGTACCACTGAACGGGTAGGTGGTGGTCTCGCTGAATGCGAAGCGTGCGTTCTTGCCCAGCGACAGGTCGGCGTCGGCATCGTGGAAGAACGGTATGTACACCTCGTTGCCACGCTTGAAGGCGGCATACTGCACGGCCCACCCCAGGCCTTCGCCGCCCCTCATAGTGCAGCACCAGTGGGCCTCGTCGGCATGTACGGCCAGACATGGCGTATTGGTGGCCTTGCCAGGGCAGTTCTCCAGCCCGAATCCGCCGTTGGCACGCTGCGCATGGCACAGCGCGTTGTAGTATATGCGCTCGGCATATTGCAGATATGAGGCGCGGCCTGTGTGCTGCCAGAGCTGCACGGCGAGCAGGTATGAGTCTACTATGGCGCACGGCTCAGTCCATGTGTCATAGCGGTCGAACCAGTTGTAGTTGGCGAAATTCTCCGTCATGCCGTCCGACACGTACAGGTCAAACCGCTTGGCGGCCTCGGCCACATACCGCTTGTCGCCGGTGATGTCGGCAAACCGCAGCAGTCCTCGGCATGCCGTCAGCGTGGCATGGGTCTGCGCCTTGATGCCGAGAAGGTCCATTGACAGACACTTGGCTATCATCTCCTCAGCCACGGGGCGCATGGCAGGGGTGCGCAGTATGTCGTAGGCTTGTATGAATCCGTCCATGCCTATGAACACGCATCCCACGTCGGTGGAGAAGAGCCACTGTCCTACCTTCTCAGACACCACGTTGCCGGAGGCTCCGCCCGATGGTTTGTGGTCGTCGGGGTTGAGTGAGTAGGCGGCGTAGCGGCCCTTGCCGTCCATGAACAGCGATGATATGCTCTTTATCATGTCCAGTACCTGAGGGCTCTTCTTCCAACGGTAGTACTCGCACAGGGCACGCAGCATCCAGCCGTTGCCAGAGAGCTGCTGCTCGTTCATTATGTCGTACACCTCGCCCATGTAGCCTTTGGCGTTGAGGTGCGCGGGTATGCGCCGTACTATCTCGTCGGCATACTTCGGCATGCGGCCCGTGGCGCGTGCCTCCATTACGAGTCCGAGCAGGGTGCGGCCCTCGGTGTCGCCTGGCCAACCGCCCGACTGCTCATCGGTGAGGAACACGTTGTCGGGTTGGTATTTAGTCTCCTCTAGCCTGTCAAAGCTCTTCATGACACGCGTTTTCAGTTCACCGCCGATGCTTATCTCGCCAAACTGCGCTGTGGTGATGAGGCCCTGAGCTGCCGACGGCGTGGCCGTAAGCAGCAGAAACCCGGCTGTCAGCCGGCACATCTTGTTGATTATGGAAGTCATATCGCTAATGTGTGTTGAATGATGATATTATAGAATTAATGAGTAATGATTTCGGTAGTGTGCAGAGGTCTGCTTTGCGAAGATAGCAAAAAATCCATGTTCCGCCGTCCGCAGTGCGGTCATAAATTCTGTTGAGGGCATATTTTATAGCTGTTTGCACACATAGCAATGACTTGGCGGTGTGCTGCGGCGCGTGTGTTGTGGCGTAAAAACGCTGCCTGACCGTGTGTCGGTGCTATTTTATGGATAGTAGCCTGTGATAGTTATCCTGTAATTTGCTAACTTTGTAGGCGATTAGTGATATGTAATCGTATTTTAAAATTAAATCAAGAGATACTTATGAACAGAAAACTTACTATCGGCAGTATTATGGCGTTTGCCTTAGCTATGGGCATGCCGATGGATATCACGGCATCCGTCGGGGCCTCAGGCAGACAGCAGACGGGCACGAAGCAGAGGGTGAAGGCAACGGGCAATCCTGTATTGCCGGGATTTCATGCCGACCCTGAGATATTGTACTCTGACAAGACCAAGAAGTACTACATCTATTCCACGACAGACGGAGTGCCCGGGTGGGGCGGTTGGCAATACTATTGCTACTCATCGAAGAATCTGCGGAAATGGAAAAACGAGGGCGTGGTGCTTGATGCCAAGAGCAGTCAGGTGGCTTGGGCCAACGGCAATCTGTGGGCTCCCGCTGCCGTTGAGGTGAGGCAGGAGGACGGCAGCTATAAGTACTTCCTCTATTACAGCGCCAACCCTAATGAGGATGACGGCAAGAAGATAGGCGTGGCCATAGCAGACTCGCCCACAGGGCCCTTTGTTGACTTCGGCAAACCTATCGTGGGCAAGTCGCCCGTGGGCAGTGGGCAGCAGATAGACGTGGACGTATTCATCGACCCTGTGTCTGGAAAGCCTTATCTCTATTGGGGAAACGGGTATATGGCAGGGGCAGAGCTGGAGCGCGGCATGACAGCCATCAAGGAGAATACCGTCAGGGTGATGACACCCAAGGGCGGCAGTCTGGATGACTATGCCTATCGTGAGGCCCCTTATGTGTTCTACCGTGGCGGCCTTTATTATTTCATGTGGTCGGTAGACGATACCGGCTCCGCCAACTACCATGTGGCATACGGCACGTCAAGGAGTCCGTTAGGCCCTATTGAGGTGGCAAAAGAGCCTGTCGTCCTGAGGCAAGACCCTAAGCATGAGATATATGGCACTGCCCACAACTCCGTGATACAGAAGCCGGGCACGGATGAGTGGTACATAGTGTATCACCGTATCAACAAGGATTATATCAACAATGAGCCGGGCATGCACCGCGAAGTGTGCATTGACAGGATGGAGTTCAACGCCGACGGCACCATCAAGCGTGTGACTCCTACGAGATGACGATGCGTCGTCCTGCTTGGATTGATAGTCCTGTGCAGTGGTAACCTTTGGCGCCTCTCTTGGGGATGCCCGACAGATGGTAGCGTGATTTTAGCCGCTAATAGTTTGTCTGTTTGGCTACAATTGCGTAACTTTGCACACGCAACAGGTTCGCTATAGACGCGATTAAAAGGGAACGGGGTGAGAATCCCCGACAGTCCCGCTGCTGTATGCTGTCCTTTAATGGGGCGAACACATGCCACTGGGCTATTGCCCGGGAAGGCGTTCGCTTGCCAGACAGTCAAGTCAGAATACCTGCCGTTGTGTTGTCATACAACTTGTGCTCTTGTCTCGTGGACAAGACGTAGAGCAACTCAATACATATATAATGAGACATTACATCATCAGTGGAATGTTGTGGCTCGGCACCGTGACGGCGTCGGCACAAGAGCACGTAGTGCCGGCACATGCCGACAGCATACGCCATATCAGTGAGGTGGTGGTGTCGTCGCGCATGTCCATGCGGCAGACCATCCCGTCGGCCACACTGAAGGGTGAGGAGCTGCGCCGTATGAGCTCACTGTCGGTGGCCGACGCGCTGCGCTATTTCTCGGGTCTGCAACTGAAAGACTACGGTGGCGTGGGCGGTATAAAGACTGTCAACATACGGAGCATGGGCTCCAACCACCTCGGCGTGTTCTACGACGGCATAGAACTGGGCAACGCGCAGAACGGACAGATAGACCTCGGACAGTTCTCGCTCGACAATGTGGAGGAGATAAGCCTGTACAACGGCCAGAAGAGCGCGGTGTTTCAGCCGGCGGTAGACTTCGGCAATGCAGGGTCTGTGTATATACGCACGCGCATGCCGCGCTTCGCCGACGGGCGCAGGAGCAACTTGGTGGCCCGTGTAAAGTATGGCTCGAGCGACACTTTCCGCTTCTCCACGCTGTGGGAGCAGCGTCTCGGCAGCAATGTTAGCTCATCGCTGAGTGCCGGCGTGCTCACGTCGAGCGGGCGGTATAAGTTCCGCTACCGCCGCGTCACGGCCCAGGGCACCACCGCCTACGACACCACCGCCGTGCGCCACAACGGTGATATATGGGCGTTCAGGGTGGAGGGCAACGTCAACGGGCAGACGCGCCATGGCCTGTGGAGCATGAAGGCATACACCTACAACTCCGAGCGCGGCATACCGGGGGCCATAGTGAGCAACGTGTGGCGGCGTGGCGAGCGGCAGTGGGACCACAACACCTTCGTGCAGGGCATGGTCCAGCAGTCGGTAGGACGGCGGTTCACCACCAAGATGCTCGCCAAGTATGCCTACTACGACACGCGCTACGTCAACAACGACACCACGCAGATGCATGTCGATAACACGTTCCGCCAGCAGGAGGTGTACGTGTCGTGGGCCAACGTGTATGAGCTTACGGGGTGGTGGAGCCTGTCGGCAAGCTACGACTTCAAGTGGAACAAGCTCAATGCTGACCTTCCGCGCTTCGCTTATCCACACCGATACTCCAACTACGTGTCGGTGGCTACGGCTGCCGACCTCGGCCGCCTCAAGATACAGGCTTCGCTCATGAATGTATGGGTCAAGGACCATGCCCGCAACGTGCGTACGGCGAAGGCGTTGAGCGCGTGTACGCCGGCGTTGTTTGTCAGTCTGCGGCCGTTCGACGTACAGTGGCTGTCGCTGAGGGCTTTCGCCAAGCGCAGCTACCGCATGCCCACGTTCAATGACCTGTACTACACCGATGTAGGCAATGCCAACTTGCGGCCAGAAAGTGCCGTGCAGTACGACATGGGCGTGCTCGCAGAGCAGCGGTGGAGCCACGGCGTGGTGCGCAGACTGATGCTACAGGCCGACGGCTACTACAACACAGTGCATGACAAGATAGTGGCTTACCCCAAGGGGCAGCAGTTCCGATGGACTATGCTCAACCTCGGCCGCGTGCATATCACCGGCTTAGACGTACAGGCACAGGCCGACGTGGCTGTCACGCACAGCCTCATGGCCACGCTGCGCATGCAGTACACCTATCAGGACGCACGCGATGTGACATCTCCTGCCACCTCTTACTACCGCGACCAGATACCATATATCCCATGGCACAGCGGCTCCGTGGTGACCGGGCTGCAATGGCGCGGCTGGGACTTGACGTACAGCATGATATATACTGGTGAGCGGTACAGCCAGCAGGAGAACATATCGTACAACCATCTGCAGCCGTGGTACACCAGCGACATGACACTTGCGTGGCATGACGGGCGGTGGCGCGTGCGGCTTGATGTCAACAACCTGTTCAGTCAGGACTATGACGTGATACTGAACTACCCGATGCCGAAGCGCAACTACATGCTTTCGGTGGAGTATAATATATGATTCGATGGAGTATAATATATGATTCGATGGAGTATAATATATAATAATGTGTATGCGCTTAGGCCATGCACGCAAAGACTATGAGTGATATGAGACGAATATTCTACATGCTGGCGGTGGCTGTCATCGCCGTTGTCAGCTCTTGTCGTAATGACGATGTGGT
>JALFIM010000096.1 GCA_022775985.1 Prevotella sp. | reverse complement strand
GTGAACGGCACGCGCATCTGGCCTACGGTGAGTTGTAGACCCTGCATGGGTTTGAGACGAGTGTAGGCATCGAGCATCTTTATCTTGCCCTCGTCACAGAGGTCTATCTCTGCCTTGTATGAGACTATTGGTGAGATTTGTCCGTCGGCACTGATGCGTGCGTTGCGCACCTCAAAGCGGCCTTCTCCCTCGCTGGTCTGGTACTCGTATTTAGAGCGTATGGTTCCATGAATGTTTACAATCGGGGCTTTCTCATCGTCGTTCTCCTGTGCGTGGAGTGGTGAGGCTTGCAGTGACAGCAGCAATATGGCTGCGGCTGCGACGGCTTGTACTGGATGTATCATCTTGCGTCTGTTGTTAGTTGTTAATATGCATGAGGTAGGCAACCGCGTGTAGCCTTGTCGTGATTTGCTGTGTGGCATGTTGTGATGACGGTTGCATTTTCTGACTGCAAAGTTCGACAAACGGTTTTATCCAGACGTGTCGAATGTGTTACAATGCCGTTACACCGATAGGTAAATGACTGCTTGCGCAAGATGGTCAGATTTGTCTGCGTAATATTCTGATAATCAATACAATGCAAAACGGTCCATTTCGCACTGCGAAATGGGCCGTTTTAGACAGTAAAATGGGCCGAATCATTGTGTGAAACGGCCCATTTCGTAATATACTATGTAATGTGTTATTTGGCGTAGGCCACCGAACGGGTCTCGCGTATGACGGTAATTTTCACCTGACCGGGATATGTCATCTCGTTCTGTATCTTGTTGGCAATCTCGCCAGAGAGTGCTTCAGTCTCCTTGTCGTCCATCTTGTCCGCGCCGACAATGACACGAAGCTCGCGTCCTGCCTGTATGGCGTAGGTCTTGGTCACTCCGGGGTAGCTCATGGCTATGGCCTCAAGGTCGTTGAGACGCTTGATGTATGCCTCCACAATCTCGCGGCGTGCGCCGGGACGTGCGCCTGAAATGGCATCACAAACCTGCACGATGGGAGCGAGCAGGGTGTTCATCTCCATCTCGTCGTGGTGCGCACCGATGGCATTGCAGATATCGGGCTTCTCCTTGTACTTCTCGGCTATCTTCGCACCATAGAGTGCGTGGGGCAGCTCGCTCTCCTCATCGGGTACCTTGCCTATGTCGTGGAGCAGTCCGGCACGCTTTGCCTTCTTCGGGTTGAGGCCAAGCTCGGCGGCCATTACGGCACAGAGGTTGGCGGTCTCGCGTGCATGCTGGAGCAGGTTCTGGCCGTATGATGAGCGGTACTTCATCTTACCGATGATACGTATGAGCTCGGGGTGCAGACCGTGTATGCCGAGGTCGATGGCCGTGCGCTTACCGGTCTCTATAATCTCGTTGTCGAGCTGCTTCTTCACCTTGGCCACCACTTCCTCTATACGTGCGGGATGGATGCGCCCGTCAGCTACGAGCTGATGGAGCGCGAGGCGGCATACCTCACGGCGTACGGGGTCGAATGCCGAGATGACGATGGCCTCTGGCGTGTCGTCGACAACAATCTCCACTCCTGTGGCTGCCTCAAGGGCACGGATGTTGCGGCCCTCGCGTCCGATGATACGGCCCTTGACCTCATCGTTGTCTATGTGGAATACGCTCACGGAGTTTTCTATCGCCGTCTCTGTGGCGACGCGCTGTATGGTCTGTATTACTATCTTCTTGGCTTGAGCATTGGCGTTGAGTTTGGCATCATCGATAATATCGTTGATGTAGCTTGCGGCATCCATGCGTGCCTCATCCTTGAGACTCTCTATCAGTCGTCCCTTGGCCTCCTCAGCACTGAGCCCAGACATCTCCTCGAGTTTCTCCCGTTCCTTGCTCTGCATCTTGTCGAGCTCCTCTTGCTTCACGCTGAGAAGTTTCTTCTCATTCTCAAGACGCTGCTGCATCTGCTCATTGTCGTTCTTCTTGCGGCTTATCTCCTCCTGGCGCTGGTTGAGCGATATCTCGCGCTGCTTGAGTCGGTTCTCGGCCTGCTGTATCTTCTGGTTGCGGGCGTGTACTTCCTTCTCGAGCTCCGTTTTCTTGTTGAGGAACTGCTCTTTCACTTCGAGCATTTTCTTCTCTTTTATCACTTCCGCCTCTTTCTTGGCGACATCCAGCATCTCATTATATTTTCCTTTGAGAATATATCGGAAAATACTATAGCCCACTCCGCCTCCAATGGCGAGCGCGACTATTGCAGTAATAATGATTCCCATTGTCTGTATTTGAGTTTTTTATATTAATATATATGTGTATTCTTATTCTTGGCTCTCACCGATGACTCCTTCTATCTCTGTGGTCAGTTGCCTCATGGCGTCGTCGTACGGCTTGGTGTCGTTGCGTTTCAGCTCACGCTCGTATTTCAGGGCGATGTCTATCAGCGCCATGTACAGCAGTTCCTTGTCGCTCTTGCTCTCCTTGTAGTAGGCGGCATATGCGTTCACGGTGTCGGTGATGTGTGATGCGGCGTTGCGGTAGAGGGCCTCGTCGTGGCGTGGTATCTTCACCGACATGTCTGTGTCGTAGACATGTAGCCTTATCATTAAGTGGTCGTTGTTGGTATCTGCCATGATGTTATTTGTCGCTGATTAGTGTGATGCACTTGTTTACCTCGCGTATTAGCCGTGACAGTCTCCTCTTCGTGTTCTCCAAGTCGCCGTCAGACACTTCGAGTATCTTTGCTGCCATGAGGTTGTCGTAGTCGTGATGTGCGGAGCGCAGCCGCTCCTCCATCTGGCCGGCAAGCGCGTCCTTGCGCTCAATCTCTTGCCTGAGCCTCGTGTTCTCTTCCTCAAGCTCCTTGCAGCGGATAATCATCTGCCTCACTCTCGTGGTGAACAATGAAATCGTATCCATAGGCATGCGGTTTGGTCACAGAATAGTGTAAAAGTCAGCATTGGCCCTCCTCATGTCGTGATGAGGAGTGAGCGTGTCATTTCGCGGCATCGTCGTCTTTCGGCTTCGGTTCTTTTTTGGCGAGCATCAGCACCTGAAAGGCGAACTGTGTGACCCACTGCTGGGAGAATCCCAACTTCTTGTCAAACTGGCGCACGGCAGACACGGCCTTGAGGACACCCACATCGGAGTAGTCGTTCTTGGTGAATATGTCGGCAACGGTTTTCTCTGTCATGGTGTAGAGGGCCTTCTTGAAGAACGAGGGGATGCGGAGCTTGAACTTCATGAGGTTGCCGAGCAGCATCATGAGGTTCTGCGTGAATCCCTGAAACTGTATCATGTATGCCTGCACGTCTTGTATCTTGTGGCAATTCTTGCGTATGCTCGCGTCAATCTCCTTGAAGAACAGGTCATCGGTGGAATACAGGTCTTTCATCATCTTGCGGCAATGGCTCTTCTCACCTATGCCGAGCTTGTTGTTTACTGTGGGTACATGAAGTGTTGACTTGAACACGCGCAGGTCTGGAAGCACGGCGAGGTTGTTGATGCCAAGCCCTGCTGCTATTGATGCCTGGAAGTACACTCTCACGAGATACATATAATCTTCCATGCCACCTGCTTTCTTATCATTGTCAACAGTTTTCTGGAATAGTTTTGAAAACAATTTCATTAGCGTTTCTATTAAAAAGAATGTGCGTTATGCACTAATTAAGAATATATTTCATGCAAAATTACAATTTTTAATTTAATTCTCCGCTATTTCTTTTAAAACATTTTAATATAAAGTGCTGACAAAACGTGCGAAAAAGCCCGAAAATGGCGTTTTTGTCGGTATCGGTCTCTGTGATGTGCTTTTTTCTGCGTAAAACCATGTTTTATCATAGTATTTGTTGTAATTTTGCATGCGTATATGAACAACTGAAAAAATACGGATTATGAAAGACAGCATGATGGCGCGTGTCACAGGCATGGCATTGTTGATGGCTTTATTCTTTGTCATTGCCGTTCAGGCAAAGCAGACGAAGACTGTGGAGCGTGGCATGACCAGAGAACAAGTATTGGAAATCTACGGCAAACCGCTGACTACGAATTTCAACGATACGATTGAGACGTGGCGGTATGTGAAGTCTCGTGGAGGCCTGCTTGAGCCTTATGTGGTACTTATTGCTGTCGGCTTTAATAATCAGGGAAAGGTGATATGTTATAATGAAAAACTGAGGGACGACCCACCTGCGACACCTGCCACTGCTCCTTCTGCGGCGGACAGGCCGCCATTTGGCAAGCATGCGGCCCGTAGCCTTTCCAATGAAGCCTTTGATATACTGTATGGTAAGGTGAAAAAGGCTTCTTTCGACAGCAACAAACTCGACCTTATAGAAGTGGCTGCGCTTGGTGGATACTTCTCGTGTGGGCAGTGTGCCAGACTGATATCCATATTCTCGTTTTCCGATGGTAAGATGAAGGCCCTGGCGCTTTTGGCTCCGCATGTCACAGACCCGCAGAATGCCTCTGATATATACCGCGTGTTCACGTTCGGCTCTGACAGGGACAAGGCTGCTGAAGTCATGCGTAATGCAGGAAAACGTGATTGATGCGGAACTCGGAGCCACCATGGTCGGATGCCGATTGTCGTTGGTAGCCAGTGTGCAGCGTTTGACTTTCTTGGCATGATTTTATGATGAGACACCGCTGAACGTATGCGAATATGCCGTTTTCTCTTAAAATATTCGTGAAGTGTATTTCGGTTCCAACTTTTATTTGTAACTTTGTGCGCGGATTAATATATTGATTATATAAGGCAAGGTTGATGTGATATCTCGCTAATCATCATGTCATAAGTCGTGCGAAAATAAATGACGTGTCGGCTGCTTATACTTAGGCTTTTATGCCATATGATGATGTGTGTAAGCTTCTTTGCCCTCGTTTAAATAGTGACAAAAACTTTACAAACAGAATTTCTCGAATGAAAGGAATCGTTTTAGCTGGTGGCACAGGTACGCGTCTGTATCCTATCACTAAAGGTATAAGCAAGCAGCTGATACCTATTTTTGACAAACCGATGATTTATTATCCTATATCAGTGCTCATGTTGGCTGGCATTAGGGATATACTCATCATCTCTACACCGTATGACTTGCCTGGCTTCAAGAGGCTCCTCGGTGACGGAAGCGACTATGGCGTAAGGTTTGAGTACGCAGAGCAGCCGTCTCCTGACGGCCTTGCACAGGCTTTCATTATAGGTGAGCAGTTCATTGGTGATGATGACGTGTGTCTCGTACTCGGCGATAATATATTCTATGGCGCAGGACTCTCTGCGCTGCTGAAGGATAGTGTGGCTGATGTAGAGGAGAACGGAAAGGCCACTATATTCGGCTACTATGTCAATGACCCGGAGCGTTATGGCGTTGCGGAGTTTGACGCAGAGGGCAACTGTCTCAGCATAGAGGAGAAGCCGCAGCATCCAAAGAGCAATTATGCCGTGGTGGGACTCTACTTCTATCCTAACAGTGTGGTTGAGGTGGCCAAGAATGTGAAGCCAAGCCCTCGCGGTGAGCTTGAGATAACGTCTGTCAATCAGGAATATCTCGGCAGGAAACAGCTCAAGGTACGCACCTTACAGCGTGGTTTCGCATGGCTTGATACGGGAACGCATGACAGTCTTTCGGAGGCAAGTACGTTTATAGAGGTCATAGAGAAACGTCAGGGTCTTAAAGTGGCTTGTCTGGAAGAGATAGCGTTTAAGCAGGGATGGATAGACAAAGAACGTCTGCATGTGCTCGCCCAGCCGATGATAAAGAATGCTTATGGGCAGTATCTTGAGCGTCTCGCAAAAGGAAATGGTGACAGGTGATAGCTGAAATCTGCAAATGAAATACAAATAATAAGATATGGAAGAAAACAAGTTTACGGGAATAGACCAGACCGCAGATAGTGAAGGCGGAGGCTCTCTCGACTTCAAGACCATCTATACGATGGCGGTGCTGAACTGGAAATGGTTCGTGCTGTCGCTCATTATCTGCCTTGGATGTGCGGTGATATACTTGCGATACACCACACCTATGTACCAGGCCGCAGGCAAACTGCTTATCAAGGACGGCGATTCGGGCCATTCAAGAGGGCGCAATGCCATGATGTCATCGGGAAATCTCGGCATCATCTCAAATTCTGCGGGTATAGACAATGAGATGGAGATACTTTCCTCGTTGTCAATAGCAGAACAGGCTGCACGCGACTTGAAACTGTATGTCACTTACAAGGCAGAGGGACGGATAAAAGACCACTTGCTTTATCGCACGCAACCGATAAATGTGGATATTGACGAGGCTCATCTTGACAAGCTCGCTTACCCTATATCTCTTGAGATAAAGCGCGACGGCAACAGCTATAACGTCACAGGAAGCTATCTGAACTCAACGACTCTTGGCAGTGCTGTCAAGGAATACTCGATAAACCGTAACTTCAATTCATTGCCTACGCAGATAGATACACGTGCGGGTGTGCTCACTCTGTCGCCTAACGCGTTCGGGTCTACCATGGCTGACGGCTCCGTCCTGAAAGTGACGATAGTGTCTCCGAGGTCTGTGGCGGGCAAGTATGCGGGCTCTCTTGTAGTGAGCCAGATGAACAAGAATGCCACAATAGCATCGCTTGTGCTCACTGATGAGGTGCCTCAGCGTGCTACTGACTATCTCAAGCAGCTTGTAGTGTGCTACAACCGTCAGGCTAACGAGGACAAGAATGAGATAGCTGTTCGAACGGAGGAGTTTATCAACAGTCGTCTTGAGAAGATAAATGCTGAGTTGGGAAGCACAGAAGGTGCCCTTGAGTCTTACAAGAAGCGCAACAATGTGGTGGATTTGAGCGTGAATGCCTCACAGGCTTTTGCCAATCAGGATGCTTTCAGTCAGAAACTTGCGGAGGCTAACACTCAGGTAGCATTGCTCAACAGCATCATTGACTACATGAATGATCCGTCAAACAAGTATCAGACACTGCCTTCTAATGTCGGACTTTCTGACGAGTCGGCCACAATGCTGATAAATAAGTATAACGACATAGTGCTCAGTCGTAACAAGCTCCTGCGTAGTGCGAGTGAGAGCAGCCCGACGGTCACACCACTCACAGCACAGCTTGACGACCTTACGGCCAGCATACGGCGTGCTTTGGCACAGTCGCAGAAGAGTATGAAGATACAGCGCGATAATGTAGCCATGCAGTTTGGCAAATATTCAGGTCAGATATCGGCTACACCTGAGCAGGAGCGCATACTTACGCAGATAGGGCGCCAGCAGGACGTGAAGTCGGGTCTCTACCTTATGCTCTTGCAGAAACGTGAGGAGAACTCTATATCACTTGCTGCTACAGCGGATAAGGGTAAGCTCATTGATGACCCGCAGTTTGCTGGTAAGGTCAGCCCGAATGATAACATGATAATGCTTATAGCCCTTATCCTTGGACTTGCCATTCCTGCTTTCGTGCTGTTTGTAATCAACTTCTTCCGTTATAAGATAGAAGGCCATGATGATGTGGCACGTCTTACATCATTGCCGATTATTGCCGATGTGGCGGTGGCCAATGATGCTGCTAAGACTAAGGCCGACATCGTGGTGCATGAGAACCAGAACAATCAGATGGAAGAGATATTCCGCTCTATGCGTACGAACTTGCAGTTCATGCTTTCTGACAACCAAAAGGTCATAATGTTCACGTCGAGCACGTCTGGTGAGGGCAAGACATTCAATGCGGCAAACCTTGCCGTGAGCTTTGCGCTTCTGGATAAGAAAGTGGTACTTGTCGGACTTGATATCCGTAAGCCACGTCTGGCAGAGCTGTTTGAGATAAATGACCACCATCATGGTATAACAAATCTGCTCATGAAGGCCGATCCTACAACTCAGGATGTGAAGGCACAGATTATCGCTTCGGGTGTTAACGCAAATCTCGATTTGCTTATGGCCGGGCCGATACCTCCTAACCCCGCAGAGCTTGTTGCCCGTCCATCCCTTGATAAGGTCATAGAGGTGCTGAAACAGGAGTATGATTACGTGCTTATCGATACGGCTCCTGTCGGACTCGTTACCGATACTCTGCAGATAGGACGCGTGGCAGATGCCACAGTGATTATGTGTCGTGCCGATTACACGCCAAAAGAGGCGTTTACTTATGTCAATGAGTTGAACGTCGGCAATAAGTTGCCGCACATGTGTGTGGTCATCAACGGTATAGATATGTCCAAGAAGAAGTACGGCTACTATTATGGCTATGGCAAATATGGTAAATACGGGCGTTATGGACGCTATGGAAAGCACAGCTATGGTAGCTATGGCAGCTCCTACGGTAAGTATGGCAATTATGCCAACAGCCACTACGGAGACAGTGAGGACAACTCGGTGAAAAGATAAAGAAAGCGTTATGCAGACATGTAAATGAAGTGGGCGGCGTGCTGAACTGTTTTCAATAGTGGAATCAGACAGCATGCCGCTTTCTTGTTATAGGCGCAGGCATGATGTGTCAGACATGCCGTTGCAACCCTTTATAATGCAACCAGAATCTTTATTTAACAAAGGTCGCAAGCAAATGTTATAAAAAGCGCGAGCAAATGCAGTAATAAATATGGGCAAATGCAGTAGTAAGCGCGAGCAAATGTCGTAATAAACGCAAACCAATGCCGTTGGATACAAACAGAATTCATAGTAAGAATAAACAAATATCATAATAGTTAATATGGTAATAGCAGTAGACTTTGACGGGACAATAGTAGAGCATAAATATCCTAAGATAGGCGAGGAGATACCTTTCGCCACAGAGACGTTGCGAATGCTTATCAAAGAGAAGCATAAGTTGATACTGTGGAGCGTAAGGGAAGGGCAACTCCTTCAGGATGCCATAGACTGGTGTCGTGAGAGAGGGGTGGACTTTTACGCGGTAAACAAGGATTACCCAGAGGAGAAAGTGGAGTACAACAATCACTTCTCACGTAAGATAAAGGCCGACATGTTTATTGATGACCGTAACGTGGGTGGACTTCCCGAGTGGGGACAGATATATCAGATGATACATTCTGGCCAGTCTTACCGACAGTTGCTCACAGGTCGTAACAGCTATGAGCGTGAGCATAATAGTCGGAAAAAGCACTGGTGGAATTTCTGAATTATGCAATCCGCGGCCTATATGCCTTGTTCGTATAGGTCGCGGATTTTTCTTTTGTGTATGATGGCGTGCCGCTTGGCTCACGGTATGTGCTGACTGTCAGCGCGATGCATGGCGGCTGTCGTCACGCCGACAGTGGCATGTGGTCAAAAACATCAAATTAGTGGTCAGAATGTCGTTTTTTATTAGTAATTTTGCAGCGTCAATCGGAATACAACATGTTTCGTATTCAACAGCACATTGACGGCCGGTCTTTTTCTGTTTGACATTACCCCAATACTCCCCGCTTACCGTTGATGCGTTAATGTGGATACACCCTCCTGGTAGTCTGCCGTGTTGTTGATATTCTTAATTTTATCACGTTAAAAACAATTATGATTTTACAAAACCTTCAGCAGGATTTCAAGGGCTCCACTTGGAAGCACGAAATCGATGTCCGAGATTTTATTCAGGCCAATTATGAGCCTTATGATGGTGACGAGAGCTTCCTCGTCGGGCCTACCGAGCGTACTCTGAAACTTTGGAACATACTGTCGGACATGTTCGAGGTAGAGCGTGAGAAAGGCGTGTATGATGCGGAGACAAGTCTGCCGCAGAGCATTGATACATACGGTGCTGGATATATCGACAAGGACAGCGAGGTGGTAGTGGGATTGCAGACGGACAAACCTCTCAAGCGCGGAATATTCCCCAAGGGCGGCATACGTATGGTCGAGAAGGCCCTTCAGGCATACGGATATGAGCTTGACCCTACCACCAAGACCATCTACACCAAATATCGCAAGACACATAACGAAGGAGTGTTCAGCGCATACAATGATGACATCAAGGCTGCACGCCATGCACATATCATCACAGGACTGCCTGACGCTTATGGTCGTGGCCGTATCATCGGCGACTACCGCCGTATAGCCCTCTACGGTACAGCCAATCTTATAGAGGAGAAGAAGCGTTACTTCAAGCGTATCGACATACAGGAGTTCACTGAGGAGATAGTACGTTGCCGTGAGGAGGTGACGGAGCAGATACAGGCACTCAAGCAGTTTGAGAAGATGTGTGCTTCCTATGGCTTCGATGTGACCCGTCCTGCCGCCAATGCCCGTGAGGCAGTGCAGTGGACGTATTTCGGCTATCTTGGAGCCGTGAAAGACCAGGACGGTGCCGCCATGTCATTAGGCCGTGTGTGCGCGTTCCTTGACATCTTCATACAGCGCGACCTCAAGAACGGTACACTTACAGAGGCTGAGGCACAGGAGCTCATCGACCAGATGATAATGAAGCTGCGCATCGTGCGTTTCCTCCGTACACCGGAGTATAACGACTTGTTCAGCGGCGACCCGATATGGGCTACGGCATCTATCGGAGGCATGGGCATCGACGGCCGTTCTATGGTCACCAAGACAGACTACCGTTTCCTCCACACACTCTACAACATGGGACCGTCACCGGAGCCCAATCTCACTATCCTCTGGAGCCCTCGTCTGCCTGAGGCGTGGAAGAAGTACTGCGCTAAAGTAAGCATAGACACCAGTGCCATACAGTACGAGAACGACGACCTTATGCGTGCCGACCTCGGCGACGACTACGGCATAGCATGCTGCGTCAGCCCGATGAAGATAGGCAAGCAGATGCAGTTCTTCGGCGCCCGTGCCAACCTCGCCAAGTGCATGCTGTATGCCATCAACGGCGGCCGTGACGAGATGAGCGGCAAGCAGGTGGCTCCGCGCTTCGCTCCCATCACGGGCGACTATCTTACATACGAGGAATTCATGCCTAAGTTTGAGCAGATGATGCGCTGGTTGGCCAAGACTTATGTCAATGCCCTCAAGATTATACACTACATGCACGACAAGTACGACTATGAGGCATTTGAGATGTCGCTTCATGACGGCGATGTGGAGCGCACACGCGCCACGGGTATCGCTGGCCTGTCTATCGTGACGGACTCCATCGCTGCTATGAAGAACTGCAAGGTACGCATCGTCCGTGATGAGTCCGGCCTTGCCGTAGACTACAAGATAGAGGAGGGCGACTATGTACCGTTCGGCAACAACAATGACGAGACCGACCAGATAGCAGTAGAGCTTACCGAGAAGTTCATGGAGTACCTGCGCCAGCACCGCACCTATCGCAACGCTACGCCCACACAGAGCCTCCTTACCATCACGTCTAACGTGGTGTATGGCCGCAATACGGGCGCGACACCTGATGGGCGACAGAAGGGTGTGCCGTTCGCTCCCGGTGCCAATCCGATGAATGCCCGCGACATAAAGGGTGCTGTGGCAGCACTTTCCTCAGTGGCTAAGTTGCCGTTCCAGCACTCACGTGACGGTATATCGTACACGTTTGCTATCTCGCCCTCGGCCCTCGGCAAGAGCAGCGACATGCAGTCGCAGAACCTTGTGGCCCTGCTTGACGGATATTTCACTCCTCATGGCGGACAGCATATCAATGTCAATGTGTTCGACCGCAACCTGTTGCTCGACGCTATGGATCACCCGGAGAAGTATCCGCAGCTCACGATACGTGTCAGCGGATATGCCGTGAATTTCGTCAAGCTCACCCGTGAGCAGCAGCTTGACGTGCTCTCGCGCACCATCAATATGCAGATGTAACTGTGTGAGATGATCGGACGGATACATTCGATAGAGACATTCGGCACAGTCGATGGCCCTGGCATACGCTTCGTGGCGTTCATGCAGGGCTGTCCTCTGCGCTGTCTTTTCTGTCACAATCCAGATACATGGAATCCACAAGGGCAGTGCCAGTATCAGCTTACGCCTCGTCAGTTGCTTGACGAGGTAGTAAGATACCGCAGTTTCATAAAGAGTGGTGGAGTAACCCTGTCTGGTGGCGAACCGCTCATGCAGGCGGAGTTTGTGAGGGAGTTCTTCGCGCTGTGCCATGCCGAGGGATTGCACACAGCTCTTGACACCAGTGGGGCATACGCCTCACAGAAGGCTTTTGACGCGCTGGAGAATGTAGACTTGGTGTTGCTTGATGTCAAGACCGCCAATCCTGAGCTTTATCCGCGCCTCACGCGTGGAGACTTCGCCACGAACAATAGGTTTCTTGATGAATTGCAGCGCAGGGGCATAGACGTATGGGTACGGCATGTCGTAGTGCCTGGCTACACAGATGACGACGAGTCGCTGAGGCGACTTGGCGAGTATGTGGCGGCATACGATGTGGTGAAGAAGATAGAGATTCTCCCTTATCACACGTTGGGCGTGTTCAAGTACAAGAATCTGGGCATAGACTATCCGCTTGACGGGGTGCCACCTCTGTCGGCCGAGCGTGCCCAGCAAATACGTGACATGCTCTCCGCTTACCGACCTTGTCTGTGACGCGTGCCACGTTGGCATTAGCTTCTGTATATACGTGAAGTCTCTGTATCATCGGCTACGCTGTATGGCGTTGCCGATTATACAGAGACTTTTATAATTTTGGGCTTTAAATCTGCACGCTGTCAATACGCAACTTTATGATTCCTGCCGGCACACGGGCTTCTACTACGTCACCGGCTTTCTTGTTGAGCAACGCCTGTGCTATGGGCGACTTGATGGATATCTTGCCTTCCTTTAGGTTGGCCTCATGCGGACTTACTATGGTGTATGCTATATGAGTGTCTCTCTCGGTGTTTGTCAGCTCCACACGGCTCAACAGTCCTACGGTGTCGCTTTTCAGTTTCGACTTGTCTATGACACGCGCAAACTCCAGTATCTTGCGCAGATAGTTCATCCTTCCTATCAGTCGTCCCTGTTCGCGCTTGGCGGCATGGTATTCGAAGTTCTCGCTTAGGTCACCTTTGTCGCGTGCCTCAGCTATGGCATCGCGCACCTGTGGCAAATCTTCTTTTATGAGTTTGTTGAGCTCGGCAGCTATCTTGTCGTAGCCCTCTTGAGACATATATTCCATGTTCTTTCTGTGTGGCTTTTTAAGTTACTAAAACGGTATCATGTATTATAGGCCATGCCACGCGTTGTCGTTGCATGCGTGGCGATAGCTATTGTCATTTGGCCGACAAAGTTACTCAAATTAGCCGAGAATGTAAAGCAAAACCACGTAAAATATGCTTGCGAGGCCGTTGCGTGTCAGTCAGCGTGTGCTGTGTATTCCGTTATATCCAGTTGAGGAATATCGTTATGATGCCAATGTTTATCAAGTCCACGAACATGGCACCGATAATAGGCACTATGAGAAACGGCTTTGTGGTGTAGTGGTATTTGTAGCACACGGCGCTCATGTTGGCCATGGCGTTGGGCGTGGCCCCGAGCCCGAATCCGCAGATGCCGGCCACAAGTACAGCGGCGTCGTAGTCGCGTCCGAGGAGCCTGAACGCCACGAAGTATGCGAGCATTGCCATCATCAGCACTTGCAGCAGCAGTATGGTGAACAAGGGCAGGGCGAGGCTCTGCAGCTCCCATAGCTTCAGCGATATCATGGCCATGCCGAGAAATATAGACAGCGATATGTTGCCCACGCTTACTATCTTCTCGGTCTCCAGCTTGTCGCGCAGTGGTGTACCCTCAATTACGTTGCGCACTATGGCAGCCGTTATCAGGGCACCGAAATATGTGGGGAATGTTATGCCTGTGTGTTGCAGCAGCTTGCTCATGAGCGTACCCACGGCCATGACTATGAGCAGGGCATACGTAGCCGATGCGTACTGCTGAAACTCTTTCTCGTTGTTGCTGATGTGCTCTGCATGTCCTGTGGGCAGCGATTCCTCCGACTCTATTCCTGCCAGGGCAGGGTCTATGGTGTAGTCTTTTGGCTGCATGGCCTCAGACGACAAGTGCTTGCGTATGAGCCGTTCTGCCACAGGGCCGCCTATCACAGAGCCTGAGATGAGTCCGAATGTGGCGGCAGCCATGGCGAAAGTTCCAGCTCCTTGCAGTCCCATGTCCTCGAGCACCGCGCTGAACCCACCGGCCGTGCCGTGTCCTCCTGCCATGGATATAGAGCCGGCGGCCATGCCTACAAGCGGGTTTATGCCCATGACATGTGTCAATATCAGCGGATGGTGTCCTGCATAGTGATTATTACTACGAGCAGGAGGAGCATCGTGGTGAGCGTACGGCCGCCTTGGCGCAGCGTGCGCATGTTTGACTGGAAGCCCACAGACGTGAAGAACGCGAGCATGAATATGTCCTTGAGCGTACCGTCGAACGACACCTCTATATGGAATATGGTGTATAGCAGCAGTGTAGCGACAGAGAAAAGCAGACCGCCTGATACTGGCGATGGTATGCAGAATTTCTTGAGCCATTTTATGTTGTGTGTCATGAACATACCTGTCATAAGAGCCAGTACTCCAACTCCTGCAGATTGTATCATATCAAGTGTTACGGTCTCATACATGTTTGTTGAATTGTACGTTAAAAACAGTGACTTATGTTAATGTGTTACAAAATTACTAATTTTTGCTGACATATTGTCTGTATGGCCGCTAAAATGTGTGGTAAATAGTCAATCGGTTCTGTTTGCGTTGCCGTATTGGTATGTGTCTCGTGTGGGTATGCATCCTCACTCAGTGGCATGTCGCTATGTGTATGATGATGAACAGGCAGTATGGTTCGGCTCATTTTCTTCCCAATATTTACGTGTATTTGTAATATGTTGATAAACAAAGGTTTGCGAAACGGCCCATTTCGCAGTCTAAAACGGCCCGTTTTGCAGTGTGAAATGGGCTGAAATGCAGTGCGAAATGGGCCGTTTCGCAAATGTATGTGGTTTGTTGTCAGAGGCGTTCAAAAATATAAGCTGTAAAAATAAAAACAGTCAGGCACCGTTTCTTCAGATAAAAGCGTTATCTTTGCCATAACCAATAGACAATCAGTATGGATAAGGGACGAAAGATATGTGATGTGCTGAAGGCTGTCAGGAAAAAGATAGCCGACATGAACGGCATAATATATGAGCCGAAAGTCTGCCATTACAAAGGACATTGCAGCGGTACCTGTCCTGCGTGCGAAGCTGAGCGGAAATACATAGAGGATGAGTTGTCGTTGCGCAAGCGTATGGGAGAGGCCGTTTGCGTTACTGGTGTTGCCATTGGTATATTGACTACGCCATACACTGCTTATGCTCAGAATACATCTTCTTCAATGCCAGTCGGCAACGAGGTGGCCGTATCTGATACTTTGCATAAGAACGAGTTGTTCACCATCAAGGGGTGTGTGAAGGATGCCGACGGGGCACCCGTTGCTGGAGCCATTATTGCAATAGGGTATAAACGGCCTGTCGTAGCGACAGATGTAGATGGCAACTTCTCTGTCGCCATTCCGCGTGACTCCACGCTTCGGGTACAATATATTGGGTATGAGGATAAAGTCTATCCGTTTTCAGATTTGGATTTGAAGGGGCTTAACACTTTTTGTCTGACGGAGGAAGATACACACTTGCAGGGAGAAATGGTTGTCGCAGGAATTATTCCAAAAAAGAAAAAATCAAGAAAGCACAAGAAACAGGAAGTAGTGGAAAAGCGTGAGGCTGAAAACAAGGCCCCAGACACGCTTCCTTCCTTCACTGGTGGCACCGATGCGATGAAAGCCTTTATAGCGCAAAACCTATGCGTGCCCGAGTCATTGCAAGGAACATATCAGCAGCGCATATTTGTCTCGTTCTGTGTGCTTGGCGATGGCAGTCTGGCAGATGTCAAGGTGGTGACTGATTGTCCGCAAGATATGAGGGAGGAGATACTGCGCCTTGTAAAGACGATGCCCGAATGGAAACCTGCCATGAAGGACGGCAAGCCTACATACGCTAAGACTGTGATACCGATAGATGTTAGGGAAGTGTCGGTTATTGAGCCGTTTTAGAATGTGGAGTTGGCTAATCCATTGCGCAGGAAACTCCATTGTATAAGCGTCTACGGCACGCATCGTGAGGTGGTGTCGTCAATGTTTGCTGGCATCAGGATGTGTTGTCGGCATTCCGCGTTGCTTAGTTTGCTGCTTGTGTATATAAAAGAAAAAGAGGAAACTACCTAAGTAGAATCCTCTTTGATGCTGATTTGTTGGCTTGTGATCTCGCTGGGGTTCGAACCCAGGACCCACAGCTTAGAAGGCTGTTGCTCTAATCCAACTGAGCTACGAGACCTCCAAATCGGCTGCAAAGGTAGTAAAAAAAATCAAATACTGCTACAACGGAGACTTAAAATGTGTTAATTGCGTTATGAATAGGGCGGAGCGTATCTCTGTTCCTGCGAAAACCATTCTGTTGGAGAAAGGAAAGGGGCGGATAAACTATACTTTGTTAATAAAGGATGTCTGCGCCTGTATTTCTATAAAGGTGGCAATGACGTTGCTTTCCAGTTCTTCTTTGGGGGTGACATTGCCGCATCGTTTGACAGCTTGTATTACCGTCAGCCCAGTCTTTTCTATATGGAGAGCATTGAGTCAACGGGAATTTTTGTTGTAACGAAAGCGATTCTCTATGCTCATTTTGCGATTTATTTGCTGATACAGCATTCTTTTACAAATGTTATCGTCCGTTTTGTTCCATTGTCCTTATCTTTGCACTCGGTAAGGGACAAATAAAAGTAAGCGAAAATGAAAAAAAACGGATTTTGAAAGTATGCAATCTCTGCTTGATTGTCATTGCAACAATGACCCTTGTGTCAAGTGTGCAAATGGAGATTTGTTGACTCGTTTGCTTGCATTATAACCACTATGTTGATATTTCCGTTTGCATGCTCGCATGCATTATATGCCCTAAGTTTAAGTTCCAACATTACAGTTGATGTTAAGAATCACAACTGTATAGATACAAAAAATCCTCCATACTCATTATAATGACTATGGAGGATGATATTATGTAAATACTTTTACGTCAAGTAATTACTTCTTGTTGAGAGCCATGTCTACGGTTACGGCAACAGCAACGGTAGCACCTACCATCGGGTTGTTACCCATACCGAGGAAGCCCATCATCTCAACGTGAGCAGGAACTGAAGAAGAACCTGCAAACTGAGCGTCAGAGTGCATACGGCCCAGGGTATCGGTCATGCCATAAGAAGCAGGACCTGCAGCCATGTTATCGGGATGCAGTGTACGGCCTGTACCACCACCTGAAGCGACAGAGAAGTAGGGCTTACCAGCAAGCACGCGCTCTTTCTTGTAAGTTCCGGCAACGGGATGCTGGAAACGGGTTGGATTGGTAGAGTTACCAGTGATGGATACGTCTACATTCTCCTTCCACAGGATGGCAACACCCTCACGAACGTCGTCGGCACCGTAGCATTTCACCTTGGCGCGTGGGCCATCTGAGTAGGGAATCTCCTGAACAACCTTCAGCTCACCTGTGTAGTAGTCGAACTTAGTCTGAACGTATGTGAAGCCATTGATGCGGCTGATAATCTGCGCAGCGTCCTTGCCCAGACCGTTAAGGATGGTGCGGAGCGGCTTTTTACGAACCTTGTTGGCCATCTCGGCAATCTTGATAGCACCCTCAGCAGCGGCGAATGACTCGTGACCTGCGAGGAAAGCGAAGCACTCAGTGTCCTCGCGGAGCAGACGTGCTGCAAGGTTTCCGTGACCCAGACCTACCTTACGGTCATCAGCTACAGAACCGGGGATGCAGAAACTCTGCAGACCGATACCTATGGCCTCGGCAGCCTCGGCAGCAGTCTTTGCGCCCTTCTTTATAGCGATAGCGGCACCACAAACGTATGCCCACTTTGCATTCTCAAAGCAGATGCGCTGTGTGTCCTCGCAAATCTGATAAGGATCTACACCTGCGTTCTCGCAAATCTCATTGGCCTCTTCGATAGACTTGATACCATTCTCGTTGAGAGCAGCCAACACCTGATTGATGCGACGCTCCTGGCTTTCGAACTGAACTTTTCTAATCATTTCTGTATCTCCTTATTCTTTACGTGGGTCAATAGATTTAACAATTCCCTGCTCGGCGGTGGTGCGGCCATAAGAGCCTGTGAACTTCTTCACGGCCTCGTTGGCATCCATGCCGTTCTTGATGGCTTCCATCATCTTGCCCAGATGTACATACTCATAGCCACATACCTGATTGTCCTTGTCAAGGAACATCTTGGTGATGTAACCCTCTGTCAACTCAAGGTAACGTGTGCCTTTGGCCACTGTGCCATAGAGAGTACCAGTCTGGCTACGCAGACCCTTACCGAGGTCTTCAAGTCCTGCACCGATAACGAGTCCGTCCTCAGAGAATGCGCTCTGTGAACGTCCGTAAACAATCTGGAGGAAGAGCTCGCGCATGGCTGTGTTGATAGCGTCGCAAACAAGGTCAGTGTTCAGGGCCTCAAGGATTGTCTTGCCGGGCAGAATCTCCGATGCCATAGCGGCAGAGTGAGTCATACCGGTGCATCCGATGGTCTCAACGAGACACTCCTGGATAACGCCCTCCTTGATGTTCAGAGAGAGCTTGCAGGCACCCTGCTGCGGAGCGCACCATCCTACACCGTGTGTATAGCCAGAGATGTCTTTAATCTCTTTTGCCTGAATCCATTTTCCCTCTTCAGGAATGGGGGCGGGTCCGTGGTTTGGACCTTTTGCAACAACGCACATGTTGTTGACTTCGTTAGAATAAGTCATATTCTTTTACTTTATTAAATAATGAATAATAAAATACTGAATTTCTATTTGCAAAGTTACTATTTTCTTTTGAAAGATACCTACTTTGAGGTATTCTTTTTCGCATGGTTTCATGTTTTTTATTATCATATTTTCATGTTTGGGATTTAGGCTATTCTGTGATTAACTGGTTGTTGAGGATTCAATAAATGGATATGGTTTGTAATAAAAACGAAAAAGGCCCCAGCTACATTAGCCGAGACCTTTTGGTTGTAATAGTAGTATTTTATTGTTTGCCGTGCAATGACAATACATCTTGTGAGGATTACCGACTGCCGTGTAGCCAATAGACGATGGAGTGGCTTGCTGTTGTCCTGAAGATGTGCCGCTCATTACTGGGCAACGTGCAATACTATGTTATTTCACGCTGAACTTGTAAGCTACGTGGCTGTAATACTTCTCGCCTGGTTTCAGGTAAGGAGAGGGCCAGTTCTTCTTGTTTGGTGAGTCAGGATATTTCTGAGTCTCAAGACATACAGATGCCTGCTTGGGATAGGCGATGCCTTTCTTGCCCTTGATAGTGCCGTTGAGGAAGTTGCCAGTGTAGCACTGTATGCCAGGCTCGTTGGTGAACACCTCCATGAATATGCCACTGTCGGGAGAATAGAGAGATGCTGCCACCTTAGTATCATCGCCCTTGCCGTCCTTGTAAGTGTTGAGACACCAGTTGTGGTCGTAGCCTCTGGCGTTCTTTATCTGCTGGAAAGAAGAGTCGGCTATTGTCTCATAGAGAGCGTGACGCTTTGTGAAGTCCATGGGAGTGCCATAGACATCCTTTATCTCGCCAGTAGTCATGAATGTGCTGTCGGCAGGAGTGTACTTGTCGGCGTTGATGTACAGCACCATGTTTGTGCCGGGCTTCGATGGGTCACCAGACAGGTTGAAGTAAGAGTGGTTTGTCATGTTGATGACGGTCTCCTTGTCGGTAGTAGCCTCAAACTTCATGTCGAGTGTGTTGTCGCTTGTGAGGGTATATGTCACGGTAGCTGTGACGTTGCCAGGGAAGTTGTTGTCGCCATCAGGAGAGTTCAGCATCAACTTGACGGTGGAGTCATTCTCCTGTGTTCCATCATACACGCTGTACTGCCAGCCTGAGGGACCACCGTGCAGACAGTGGCCGTAGTTGTTGGTAGGAAGCTGTATTTTCTTGCCCCCAACGGTAATCTGGCCCTTGTTGATACGGTTGGCATAGCGTCCGATGGCTGCGCCGAAATCGCTTGGAGTGTTGGCAGAATCAGCGTAGTTGTGGATATTGTCAAAACCGAGGACAACGTCTGTGAGCTGATTGTTCTTGTTGGGAACGCAGATAGATACGACACGCGCACCGAAGTTTGTTACGCAAACCTCAGCCTTGTTCTTGTTCTTCAGAACGAAGAGTTTGACGGGCTTGTCGTTGATTGTGGTGTCAAACTTTGCAGGGTCGAGTCCCGACTCTGTGATGTTGCCGCTGCCAGAGCATGCTGTCAGCATGGCTACCATGGCTCCTGCTCCCAGTAAAAGACTTTTAAACATTTTCATTTCTTGTGATTCTTTGCGTTGACAGCCTCAATCCTCAATGAGGTTGGGCCGCAATAAATGATTAATAATGAATATCGTTTGCCTCTTTGGGCAAAATGGCGTATGCTCGTCATATTTGTCCAAAGAGGCATTTATGAATTCTCTTTACAGACAGAAGGTATCAGCAGATTTTTCTTGAGCCGTCGCTGATCACTACGTCATAGACCTTAGGCTCCTTGCCATACTTGGCAGAATATTTAGCCTTAGCGTCGCTGATGAACTTGTCATAAAGTTCTTCCTTCACGAGGTTGATGGTGCATCCGCCGAAACCACCGCCCATTATGCGGCTTCCTGTCACACCATTCTCCTTGGCTATGTCGTTGAGGAAGTCGAGCTCCTCGCAAGACACCTCGTACTCCTTGCTGAGTCCGTAGTGTGTCTCAAACATCTTCTGTCCTACGGTCTCGTAGTCGCCGGCGTTCAGGGCGTCGCACACAGCGAGTACTCTGTCCTTCTCGCCAAGTACGAAGTGCGCACGCTTGTAGTCCTCTTCGCTTACCTCGGCCTTCACCTCCTCTAGGTCGTCCCATGTACAGTCGCGCAGAGTCTCTACCTGTCTGTCGGGGTGCTTTGCTGCTATGTGCTTAACGACGTTCTCGCAGCTGTTGCGGCGGTCGTTGTAGGGCGAGCCAGCCAGCTCATGCTTTACGCAAGAGTTGAGGAGTACGAGCTTGTAGCCAACGGGGTTGAACGGGAAGTACTCGAACTCACGGCTGCGGCAGTCAAGGCGCATCAGGCAGCCTTTCTTTCCGAATACGCTTGCGAACTGGTCCATGATACCGCAGTTTACACCGCAGTAGTTGTGCTCCGTAGCCTGACCGGCAAGCACCATATCCCACTTGCTCACCTTGTTGTCACCGAACAGGTCGTTGAGGGCGAAAGCGAAGCAGCTCTCAAGGGCTGCCGATGAGGACATACCGGCTCCGAGGGGAACGTCACCGGCAAAAGCCGTGTTGAAACCCCTCACGTCTACACCGAGTTTTTTCATCTCCTGAACTACTCCATATATATATCTTGCCCAACTTGCACGCGGCCCCTGAGGATCGTCAACCTTGAACTCCACACGATCCTTGAGGTCAATAGAGTAGCACATCACGGTGTCAGTGCCATTGGGACGTACTTCTGCCATAATACCAGTGTCAACAGCTCCTGGGAACACGAAACCGCCATTGTAGTCGGTATGCTCACCTATGAGGTTGATACGGCCCGGAGAGGCGTAGATATTGCCTGTCTTTCCGTCAAAGTGCTTGATAAAGCGGCTTCTTACAAATTCTATGTCCATAATAATAGTTGTTAAGTGATAATATTAAGTTGTGTATATTATAGCACACACGCCTGAGTCACAGACAGTGCATGGCTTATATTCTTCCAAAACGAGCAAAGACTTGCAGCGGGCAATCATTGTCCGGCCGCAAGTCCTTGTAGGGTTGTAGTGATTACTCTACGGGAATGTCCTTGTTTACATTCTTGCATCCTGCCACGCTGTAGTAGAGGATGTAGGCGAGCATTGCTATGACTACCCAGTAGCTGGCGATGTAGCCGAATTCCCCAGCTATGAAGTTCTGGATGAGCGGCATGATGCCGCCACCTACTACCATCGTCATGAAGATGCCTGAAGCGGCAGCCGTATATTTGCCGAGACCCTCTACCGCGAGGTTGAAGATGCCACCCCACATTACAGATGTGCAGAGTCCGCAAAGCACGATGAACAGGCACTTCGTGGGAACCTCCTGCATGCTGAAGCCAGCAGCGGCGCTGTAACCAGGCATGTCAACAGTAGCCGAAGACGGCAGGAATATAGCTACGAGGAGCAGAACGATAGCCGCTGTGGTCACTACGAGCATTTGTGTACGTGTAGATACCTTTCCGCTGATGAGAGAGCTTGAGAAGCGGCCTACGAGCATGAGCATCCAGTAGATAGCTGCTATGGCTCCACCGATAGCAGCACCATTGGCAATGCCTACGCCGCCCTGGTCTGCCGGGTTGGCGAGGTAGAATGTGAGCTGTGAGGGAATACCTACCTCAACACCTACATAGAAGAATATGGCGATGACACCGAGCAGAGTGTGGCGGAATGCCAGCGGAGAGTGCTCCATGACTTCTTTCTTCTCACCAGCCTTGTGGAGGTGTGGCTCGGGAATCGTGGCGAAAGCTATCACTACGATAGACACGGCAAACACAGCCATGGCGATGAACAGCAGGGGCGACACGTCGCTCATGGCGGTCTTGTCGGTTACGGTGCCGATGAGTGAGCCTACGAAGAGCGGTGTGAGCGTGGCAGCGAGTGAGTTGAGCGAGCCGCCAGTCTGTATGAGCTGGTTGCCACGGTTGCCACCACCACCGAGCATGTTGAGCATAGGGTTCACCACTGTGTTGAGCATGCAGACGCAGAATCCGCAGATGAATGCTCCGAGCAGATAGATGATGAGGTTGAGCATGACAGGCTGACCGCTTACAGAGAACACCTCTGTGTCGGCACCCACGATGCTTGAGATGTACTGCACGCCGAGTCCTACAAAGCCTACGGCCATGGCCAGGATAGAGGTTTTCTTGTAACCAATCTTGGTAAGCATGATTCCTGCGGGAATACCCATGAACAGGTATGCGAGGAAGTTCATCATGTTGCCCATCATGCCGGCCCAAGAGTACTGGTTACCCCAGATAAGACCGAAAGGCGCGGCAAGGTTAGTAACGAAAGAAATCATTGCAAAGAGAAACATCATCGTGATAATGGCAATGATGCTGCTCTGATTTTTTGTGGTATTTTCCATCTTTTTGTTTTGTTGATTTTAGTTGTATTGAATTTTGAATTATAGGTCGTATAATGTTATTTTACTCATGTGAGATTTCCCGTGGGCTTGACACACGAGAAAAACGCAGAACCCACGGCAGTATAATACATGTTGTGAAAACTATTATTATAGGCTGTTCTACGTTTTTCTATAAGGTAGGATGTTCAGGCTGCCTGGCAGCCGCAATCCGTTTCTACTTGCTGACACCGAATTTGTATATGGTCTTCTGTGTGTATTGTCCGCCTGGGTTCAGCACCACCGATGGGAAGTACGGGTGGTTTGGTGAGTCAGGGAAGTGCTGCGCCTCAAAGCAGATGGCGCTTCTGCGTGGGAACGTAGCCCCGTGCTGTCCCTTGTAGCCGTCGGCCCAGTTGTCTGTGTAGAGCTGTACGCCTGGCTCCGTGGTGTAGACCTCCATGGTGCGTCCGCTTGCAGGCTCCGTAATCTTGGCTGCGAAACTCAGTTCGCCTTCCTCTTTCTTGTTCAGTACGTAGCAGTGGTCGTAGCCGGCACCGTTCTTTATCTGCTGGTCATCAGCATCTATGTCCTTGCCTACGGGCTTGGGTGTGCGGAAGTCAAACGGTGTGCCAGCCACCAGACGAATCTCGCCAGTAGGAATGGATGTTTCGTCGATGGGGAGGTAATAGTCGGCGTTTATCTCGCACACAAGACTGTCTATCGTAGGAGTGGGGTTGGCTATTCCAGCCAGTGAGAAGAATCCATGGCTTGTAAGGTTGACAACGGTTTTCTTGTTGGTGGTGGCCATGTAGTCTATTGACAGCTCGTTGTCGTCATTGAAGGCATACACGACGGTCACTTTCATCTCGCCAGAGAATCCCTCCTCGCCGTACGGGCTTACGTATTTGAGTACGAGTGTCTGGTCGTTCATCTGCAGGGCATCCCACACTTTGGCGTTAAAGCCTTTCTTTCCGCCGTGCAGACAGTTGGGCCCATTGTTTATAGGCAGACTGTACTCCTTGCCGTGCAGTTGGAACTTGCCCTTGCATATACGGTTGCCATAGCGTCCTACGAGCGTAGACAAGTAGGGCTCGGGCGACTCCATGACATCTTTTATGTTGTCATGGCCCTGTATGACGTTAGCCCTCACGCCGTCTTTGTCTGGAACCATTATCGCGACAATCGCGCCACCATAGTTTGTTATAGCTACTTCGTTTCCAGATTTGTTCTTGAGAATAAACAAATCCGTGGCTTTACCGTTCACCGTGGTCTGGAAATCCTCTCTTTTCAGACCGCAGATATTATCCGTCTCAGTCGTGTTCATCATAAACAATAAGTTTTTAGTTACAATCTTATGTTTATGCAAAGTAAGCGAAAAAAAACGAATGTCACAAATGTATGCATCAAAAAAGTCGTGCCTTAATAGTTAAAAACAATTAATCAAAGTCGCGTGCAGACCCGTATGCGGCTGCCGTGGCCCTGTCGCATACGTCCCGCTTTGCTGTGGCATGGAGCATGCGACAGGGCATGAATCATTCTTTTTAGGTATTGCGTGCTTGTAGGCATATCGCTACCTTTGCAACCGATACAGTAATCATCAAATACAATTATAATTTATGGGAAAGACAATCGTAATCTATGGTTCTTCCACCGGCACATGCGAGGAGCTTGCCGGCAAGGTAGGAGAAAAGCTCGGTGTAGACGGCGGCAATATATATAATGTCGCAGACATCGACTCAAGCGTCATCGAGGGTGCCGACAACCTCATCCTCGGCACTTCCACTTGGGGTGCTGGTGAGCCTCAGGACGACTGGTACGACGGCATAGACATACTGAAGTCGGCAGACCTGTCGGGCAAGACCATCGCCCTGTTCGGATGCGGCGACTGTGAGTCTTACTGCGACACCTTCTGCGGAGGCATGGCCGCTATATATGAGGCCGTGAAGGAGTCAGGTGCCAACATCGTAGGAAGCGTTGACGCTGGTGGGTACAACTACGACGACTCTGAGGCCGTGGTAGACGGCAAGTTCGTCGGGCTCGCCCTCGACGAGGTGAACGAGTCGCAGCTCACCGACGGCAGAATAGACGAGTGGGTGAGTGCCATCAAGGGGCAGCTCGCCTGACGATGTAGTTGGCGTACTACGCCATAAGACAAGGCGCGTCCATCGGGTCATTAGCATCGGCCTGACGGACGCGCTTTTTGTGTGCCTGTACCTTAACTCGTTAATACCGTATTACAGACACCTTTCTGATACGTGAAGAGCCTATGCCGTCAGTGGTTTGGTATCGTCAGCGGCGGCCATTATTCCGTCGTGTGAAAACCTGCGGCCCGAGTGTGTTTGCGAAACGGCCCATTTCGCGTTGCGTTTCGGCCCATATCGTCGTGCGAAATGGGCTGTTTTAGGTGGCGAAATAGGCTGTTTTGCAACTCGCTGTGTACAAGCGTGTTATGCGAGTGTGGTTTTATTGGGATGCGCTGCGTCAATGGCTGCGATTCCTGATGGCCGCCGTGTGTGGCTGCGTCTGATGCGTACACATTATATATATTAGGCAACCTGTTGTCGGAGATGCCAAAAACGGCAGTCAGACAAATGATGCAAATACCGCGCAGATAGTAAAAAAGTGTTGATTTTGTGTTATGTAATGTTAATAATAAATAACGATTTTGAAATGGGGGGAATTTTTTAAGGTACCGATAAATATTGTTACTTTTGCGCAACCATAAAATATGGGTATAATTTTGTAAGCATTCAAACATATAAATACAGGCAAAATTTTACAAAATTAACGTACTGAAAAGAATGAAGAAAATTTATGTTAAACCCACATTGACTGTTGATGAAATGGAGCCATGCACCATTATGGCTGGAAGCTCGGAATTTAATGGTAATTCGGAAGATTTGAAAGAAGAGGAGGGGGAGCTTGACTGGTGACATCCTGCGTGTCACACAGGCTTTCCTACATAGAAGTATTAGGCGGATATCAAAAAGAAAACAGAAACTGAGATGAAAAATATAGCTTTAAAAATGGTCATAACCGCTACTGCATTCCTGTCTTTCTCATGCAGCAGCGAATTCCAGGAAAACGAAAACGGCGGCAATACTGGCAACACCGTTGTCACTGCCACGCAGGAGACCCTGCTTGAGGCTGGCAACGTGTTCGGGCAGACGCGTACCTCACTCACTGGCGGCACTACCGTGACATGGAACGAGGGCGACCTCATCAGCATGTACGACGGCACGAGCAACATAAAATACGAGGTGTCTAAGGGTGGCGCGACATGCACGTTCCACACCACGGGCGATGGCGTGTCTGGGTCGGCAAACCGCTACACGGCATTCTACCCGTACGACATGAACGTGACGTTCAGCGACAACACCATTTCACACGTCACACTCCCTGCCAACCAAGAGGCCGTGGAGAACGGATTCGACCCCACGTGCAACCTCATTACGGCAAGTGCCAAGACAATCAGTTCGCCCATTACCTTCAAGCACGTATGCAGCTACCTGAAGTTCGTGCCCGGCTTCGACTGCGAAAGAGTGGTATTCACATTCGGCGACAACGATGCCGTGGCAGGAACATTCGACATCAGTGTAGGCGACGACGGCACACCCTCCTCCATATCCAACCTCTCGGACAAATCAAACAGCATAACGCTGGTAGGCGACATCACCAAAGGCAAGACCTACTACATTGCAGTCCTGCCAAGAACATACAGCAACGGCTTCAAGGTTACGCTGGAGCAAAAGGTGACGAAAGACTGCGTTGACACAGAGAGAAAAGTCGTAAACACAAGTGTGTGCCACCGCGAGACTACAAAAGCACTCACCTCTACACGCGCCAGAATAAAGTCGCTCGGCACACTTGATAAAACCAACACCACACAAGACGCTGACTTCTCCATGGAGTATGTAGATCTTGGCTATGGCGACGATTGGAATGCCACAACAAGCGGAACAAAGGTTCTTTGGGCAAAGTGCAATCTTGGAGCGACCAATGAGACTGATGGAGGCAATTACTATGCTTGGGGAGAAGTAAGCCCTAAGGAGGCATACACGTCAACAAATTATCTTTGCAATGACTACTATCCCGTAACGCTTGACAAGACGCACGATGCTGCAACCGTGAATCTGGGACACGGTTGGAGAACACCATCACGTGAAGACTATGCAGAATTGAAGCACAATACAATTTGGGTTTTATCGGGTTCAAGCCTTTATATTTATCCAAACGGAACTACAAATGGCAAGGATGTGAAAGACTGTATGAAGAGTCATGGAACTCTTAAACGTTATAGTGATTACACTTCAGATTCATACTATGTAGAAACAGAGGATGACGAAGATATAATTAATTATGTTAACAGCCTTTCAACCAACAATGACGTTTACATGTGCATTCCATGTGCAGGCCACAAAGACGATAAGGGTACACCACACGGCAGTTGTATCCGCACTTGGATGAACACGCGCAGTACAGACGGCGATGGCAGTCATGCAAATTACCTTGGGGTTTGGGGCGATGGCATCAATCTTCCGAGCAAGGCATACACAAGATATAACGGCATGCCCATCCGTCCTTGCATAACGATAAAGTGGTAAAGAAAAAACAATAGACAGACTATGAACAAGTCTTATCTATACATATTCCTCCTGTGCATGCTTCCGTTGACGGGACATGCCCAGGAGGTTTTGTATTCGTGGGAAAGTCCCGATGGCACCGTTATTGAGACTGGCGGAACATTGGAGCACTTCAACCAGAACGGGCGCGACAAGCGCAACGTGCCTTGCGGCACCTACCACGCATTTGTGCTCAACGGCGACTACCGCTACGTAAACGTAGACCGCAACCTCGACGACTGCAGCTATATGCGCATAACGCTTGCCGATGGCAACGTGTTTCGTGCCGGCGACAAGATAGAGATTACGGCCATGCGCAACAACGTGGCCGACCGCCCGGCAAGCATATATTTCCTTTTCCACACTACACAATTGCAGCCCGTCTACGACAGCGCGACAGGGATGCCCATAAGCGGTAAGTACAGGGAAGTGGAAGTAGACATTCCGCTGATAGACACCAACGTGTGGAACAACCTCGGGCAGGGCAAGGACAGCACCATCGGTGGCGGCACGGAGACACGCACACGCACCTCGTTCACCCCAAGCACCTATACATTCACTGTGCCCGAAGCTGCCGACGGTGCAAAATACGTGCGGCTTACACGCCATGATACAGGCAATCTGCTGTACGTCACACGGTTCATCCTGCGCAGCACCGTACCATCCGGCATAAGCACTCCTACGTCAAAGCCCACGCAGCCCGCGCGTAAATACATCAAGGACGGCCGCCTTGTAATAGAGCGTGGCGGCAAACTGTATGATGCTTGTGGTGCTATTTTGTAGTTTAGTCACGTTGGCGGAGTCAATTTAAGTTTGTCCTCTTAAATTGATTCCGCCAATGTTTTTTAGTCATGTAAGTGCATAAGTTGTGTAGATTTTACGCAAATTATTTGGTGGTTTGAAACAAACCTGTTACCTTTGCGTAAAAATAACGCATTATGCAGACTGATAATAAACAATTTTGTTACAAATACCCGCATCCGAGTGTTACGACAGACTGCGTGATATTCGGGTTTGACGGCAACAAGCTGAAGGTGCTCCTCATAGAGCGTGGTATAGAACCATTCAAGGGGAAGTGGGCACTTCCCGGCGGTTTCCTCAAGATGGACGAGTCGGCCGAGGAGGGCGCACGGCGCGAACTCAAAGAGGAGACAGGGCTCACGGGTGCCTACATCCGCCAGTTTCATGCGTTCACCGCACCCGACCGCGACCCACGTGAGCGTGTCATCACCATAGCTTATTATGCGTTGGTGCGCCTTCAGGACGTGAAGGGCGGCGATGATGCCGCCAGGGCGCAGTGGATGTCGCTTGATGAGGTACCATCATTGGCATTCGACCATGACCAGATATTGCGCATGGCGGAGCGTGAACTGCGCCGACAGATACACTTCGAGCCAATAGGTTTTGAGCTGTTGCCAGAGAAGTTCACTATGAGAGCGTTGCAACAGCTCTATGAGGCCATACTGGACGTGAGGTTTGACAGGCGCAATTTCTACAACAAGATGACGCATCTCGGGCTGCTGAACCAGTCTGACGATACCGTAAGGCAGTCGGCCAAGAGAGACGCTTACCTCTATACGTTCAACCGCGACATGTATGAGGAGATGAAGCAAAAAGGGTTCAGGCTGGAGTTTTGACAATAAGGAGGTACACATATTATGATATACGACAGCAAGCAAACCAAGCATTCCGATGCACAGGCGGCGCAGACTGGCAGCATGCCAGCGTCTGCTATCAGTGGTGGCGACGGCAAGCCCTTGGGGCCAAAGGCCGAATCGCTTAGAAACCTCTTGCTCAGTGCGGCCATAGGCGATATAGCTGGTGAGCCGTATGAGTTTGATGGCAGGACGAAGGATTACGACAAGGTGAGCCTTCTGCTGCCAGACAATGACTACACCGACGACACCGTATGCACCTTCGCGTGTGCCGAGGCACTGCTGCATCATGCCGACATGGCTACCGCTCTGTGGGGCAGGGGACGTGCCGACTTCTTCCGTGGCTTCGGCGGCAGGTACGCGCAGTGGCTGATGAGCCCTGAGCTGGGGCCATCGTACCACTCCTACGGCAACGGCAGTGCCATGAGGTGCTCGGCCGCAGGATTCATGGCGCGTGACGAGCAGGAGTGCATAAGCCTCGCCACGCAGACTGCTTTGCCCACACACGACCACCCAGAGGGCATCAAGGGTGCCGTGGCCACGGCTCTGGCCATATATTATGCCAGGCGCGGTGAGGATAAGCACTTCATACGTCATAACGTGCTCGGCAAGTATTATCCTGCATGGAGCGTCAAGACCTATGATGATATACATGCCGGCTACTACTTCGATGAGACGTGCCAGCTCACGGTGCCGGCGGCATTGATTTGCTTTTTAGAGAGCACTGACTATGCCGACTGCCTGACGCTTGCCATAGCCCTTGGCGGCGATGCCGACACTCTTGCCGCCATTGCAGGGCCTGTGGCATACGCGCACTATGGGTCTATGCCCACAGAGCTTGTAGACAATGCCAAGAGCAAACTGCCGCAGTGGATGCTTGACATAAATGATGAATTTGATGACTACTGTCAAAATACGCTTACGATATGAGGAATATAGACATAGAGCGGTTCGTCACCGCGCAGGACGAGCATGGCATTTACGACATGGCCTTGCAGGAGATAAAGGACGGGCGCAAGCTCTCGCATTGGATGTGGTTCGTGTTTCCGCAGATAGAGGGGCTGGGCCACAGCCGCATGTCGCGGAAGTACGGTATCAGTTCATTGCTTGAGGCCAAGGCTTATTGGGAGGATGACATACTGCATGACAGGATGGTGGAGATGACGGATGCCCTGCTCAGCCATGGCGACGACTCTGCCGAATACATCATGGGCGATGTGGATGCCGTGAAGCTGAGGTCGTGCATGACGCTGTTTGACATAGTGTCGCCTCACGGTGTGTTCCGCGACGTGCTCGATACGTTTTATGATGGTGAGCGGTGCGATGCTACACTGTCGCGTGTGAAGGCAGAACTTGACTACTATAATGACGACTCCGCATTCGAGCGCAACGGCATTGACGTGAATGTCCGTGGCTTCTTCGAGCAGAGTGCGCACGAGGCTCACTACCACACATTTGAGCAGTGCGTCGCCACACTGCTCGACCTTATGCGGCGTGGTGACAGCATGCAGAAGATGACGGCCTACTATCTTTGGCACAAGGACTTCATGCCATACAGGGTGTCGGACGTGGAACTGTCGATGACAAACCGCATGCAGCGGCTCGTCACGGACCTGTTGGAGAATACAGGGGACAAGGAGGCCGTAAATCTGCTGCTCGGTATATACCATAAGGGTGATGAGGTACACGGCGTGATGGAGGCTGCTGAATACTTTGACGACGCATTGGCCACATTGATGCAGAATGGTACGACAGCCGAAGCGGTGCTTGGCTACATCAGGGAGCATTCCATTGCCAAGCCAGAGGAGTCGGCTGATGAGTATGTATATAATGGCGTGGCGCGTCCTCAGTACACACCCGATAGACTGTCTGTGCTCAAGCCAGATGAGGTGTTTGTGTTCGGCAGCAATCTGCAAGGACGGCATGGCGGTGGGGCGGCTCGTGTGGCCCTCAATCGTTTCGGAGCTGTATGGGGCCAGGGTGTAGGACTGCAAGGCCAGAGCTATGCCATACCTACGATGCAGGGAGGCGTAGACACCATAAAGCCATACGTTGACGACTTCGTGCGCTTTGCCCGACAGCACCGTGACATGTTCTTCTACGTGACGAGGATAGGATGCGGCATAGCCGGTTTCAAGGATGAGGACATAGCCCCGTTGTTCGCGGAGGCACAGTATGAGGCCAATATCTGTCTGCCTGAGAGCTTTGTGGCGGTGATAAAGCCCACGTTCCCTCCCGAAGTACGGCAGATGATGTATGGGCAGATGCGCACGCTCGTTGACTTGCTGAAGGCGTTTAACGCCCAAAGGCCCATCATGGGTGCCGATGACGCTATGAGCCGTATCAATGAGGTGCTTGATGCTAACGTGCGCTATGGCGATGAGACTGCAATGCTGGCCATCAGAACCATGTGGGCTTTAGTGAGCCAGTATGAGCAAGACGGTCATACTGTGGATATAGACCGACTTGAGAGAGACCTCCACGACTATCACCGTGGCAACGGATGGGTCGTGGACGGTACTATGCAGGGCGTGATGTACCGATACATTGTGAGCAAACTTGTGAAATATATCAAGTTCTTGAATGATTTTCGTCGCTATGAGTCGTATCAGGATGTAGTGGACGACTTGTACAGCATTCCAGTCAATGGCTGTGGCTCCAACGATGAGTGGTACTACTTCAGTTTCGGCGCTTCTACGCGGTATGGCTCTTTTAGACGGATTATAGAGGAGGAGTGGGACAATATGTCGCGTGGCGGACATCTCGACAACGACCTTCTGGAGGAGGTGGTCATGGGCAGATACCAGAAGGCCCTGGTCAGATACGGCATACGCGAACTGATAAGACGCTCGTACGCTGATGTGGGATGCCATCCCGATATCAAGAGACCTAAATGGCGGAATACTGACAATCAGATGTATGGCCCGTATTTCCGTGTCGAAGGTGGCAACATAGAGAAGGGATGCAGCGACTTCCGCCGTTACCCATTCAGCAGCGAGGAGTTTGAGATGCGCTTCGCCAGTGCGGTGCTCGATAGGGATGCCGACTATGTGCGTGTGGGACAAAACCAGTGGGATGAGCTGTATATCCCATGCCGCGACTACACGTTGCCTGTGTATTCTCTGCACAGGGGCAAACTGCACTTCGATACAGAGGAGGAGAAGAGGGAGTTCATAGACAAGCACAGACAGCAATGCTCATAGACTTTCAGGGAAACAAGATAGCCGTGAAGGAGTACGACTGCCAGTTCGGCTCATTGCGCCCTGAGCGCATAGCACCGTTTGTCAACATATTCGTGAAGGTGACGAACGGCTGCAATGCCCATTGCCGCTTTTGCAGCAATGCAGGACACAGGAGTGAGGAGAGGCGTTTTGATGTGGATAAACTCCTTGATGTCATAGGTTTGTTGCGTGAGAGTCGCATCCGCGTAAACAGGGTGAACGTGACTGGCGGAGAGCCTTCGGTGGCACGAAGTGTCGTGGAGCGCATACTGCACGGGATGGAGCGTGCCGAGTACCGTGGCATACACATGCACCTTAACACCAATGGCTTGCTGCCGCAGTCGAGACTGTTGATGAGGCATCCTCGCTGGGACAGCATATCGGTGTCGCTTCATCACTATGATATAGACAGGTTGGCCGAGCTTTATGGCTGCGATATACCGTCAGATGCCTTCCGCTTCGATGACGTGAATATGCAGAAGGTCAATGCCAGTTGCAATCTCATAAAGGGCTACATAGACTGTGCCTCAGAGGCACACCGGATGCTTGACTTCGCCATCGGCCTCGGTCTGACGCGCATAGGCTTCGTGGCGCTGATGAGAGTCAATGACTACTGCCGCGACCACTTCGTGGATTTAGGCGACATACATATAGACGGGATTCCGCACGTCTACCTCACCAAGTCTATGCACAGGGGCGATGACTGCAAGTGCAGCAATTATCTTTATAACAAAGACATGAGGGTTATTGAGATTTACATGCGCAATTATGCCAATCCACGCTACTGCGAGTCGTCGCTTGTCTATGACGGACAGTATCTGCGGCAGGGCTTTCATGAAGACAACATCATATATTGACTGGGTTATGAATGTTGAGGAACTTTTTGAAAGGCGCAAGGACGACCCCATCTGGAATACGTCATATCCTGTCTGTCCGAGCGACTGGGCGAGATACAGGATGTCACGCCCACTGTCGTTTGACGGTGAGAGGGAGATGTCTTTCTACATACATATACCGTTCTGCCGTCATCTTTGCTCCTTCTGTGAGTACACACGCATGGCATGCCCTGACGAGGAGGCCCAACGACTGTATGTGCAGACCATAGACGCGGATGTCTGCCGCTTTATGGATGCGCACCGTGACGTGAGGCTGCGTGGGTTTGATATCGGCGGAGGCACGCCTACGGCGTTGTCTGACTCCAATCTGGAATATCTGTTGCAGACGTTCGCAAAGGCTCTTGACAGGCTCGGCACCACTGACGATTTCGAGCCGAGCATAGAGGCGACGTTCGACACTATAACCGACCGTAAGGCCGTGCTCATAGCCAATGCTGGAATACGGCGCATGTCTTTCGGACTGCAGTCTACCGACGAGGAGGTGCTGAGGCAGAATCATCGCTATATGACAGCATTGGAAGAGATGTCGCAAACGCTGCGGATGCTGCATGGCCATGGCATACGCAAGGTCAACATCGACCTCATGTATGGACTTAAAGGACAAACCGTCAGCATGCTGCATAATGACTTGCGGGCGATAAGGATGCTTAATCCTGAACAGGTGACGCTGTACGAACTGCGTACAAACATGATACATGAGACGGCACATCTGTCTAAAGCAGAACTTTATGAAGCATACTCTTTTCTGTATGAGGGACTGACAGTTATGGGGTATCATGCCCGCTTCGGACAAAATACGTTCTCGAAGTTTGCCGACGATATGGGTGTGAGCTCTTACTTGCGTAGCCGCATGCTGTACGGCGTGCCGTATAAGGGCTTCGGCATGTCGGCGCAGAGCATGAGCCATGAGGGTGTAAGCTACAATATAGGCAAGTCGGCGCGTTCGCTTCGGCATATCATCGGCAGCGGAACTTATGATGAGGAGTACGTCTACGTGCTTCCGCCTGACGAACTGGCCGCGAAATACATAGCCATAGGCGCGTATAGCGGCTCGTTCAGTCTGGACTGTCTTTCTGAACTCATAGGGCGTGACGCACGTAAGGCTTATGCCGAACAGTTGCGTTACTGCTTGGATATGGGATATGTGAGCATCCTCGATGGCGACAGGGTGGCCGTGACGCCAAGGGGATTTGAGTATTATGGAGCGGTATTTTCGTTGTTCTATAAGCCTGTATGACTTTCTTGTATGTATGGGGTGCGTTTGCAGTAGGGTGTATTGAATAGTTAATAGATATTAATTTCGCTTATTTTTCGTAATAAATAATTGTCCCGTCCAGATAAAAGGCTTATTTTTGTAGGAGAATAAATTTCGAGAATTGTTATTGGAGCAATATATATGAGAAGATATATACATATTATTTCTTTGGCTATCGTCCTGTCTATGGGCGTGTGTACGGATATGTTGGCTGCGGAATATGCTGAGATGAGCGATATAGAGAACCGTCCGGCCATTGAGACAGCGATATCCGTAGAGGGCCAGAGCGTGCATGTCGTTGGTGCCAATGGACAAGTACTTGATGTCTACAATATAGTAGGCGTGAAGATAGCCAGCGTGAAGGTTGAGGGCATGGATAAGCGGCTTGACCTTAATCTGCAGAAGGGCTGCTATATACTTAAAATAGGAAAGGTAGTAAGGAAAGTGTCGGTTAAGTGACCCTTGCCGCAGCGTTAAACCGTGAGCAGTGGCGGTCGGTTTCTCTTTGATGGATGGAAACCGATATGGGTTGATGATGACTTTTTGCGCTTCCTTTTGTGGAAGCACGTGTTGCGCTCACTCACTTTGTGTGATGCGGTCTGCTGCCTGTTGGTATGGCAGGGCGCATGATAGATTTTCTATTACTGTGTAGATAAAACATATTCAGCGATTGAGAACATTTGTATATTTCTTGATATTCGTAATTGTTTCGCTGTCAAGTGCCTCGTGCCGTAATGACGATAAGAGGGCTGTGGTGGACAAGGACTCGTTCAAGCATCTGTGCAGTTCGGATTTCAGATTGAGCGAGTCAAAGATACGTAGGCATATCGCTGACCTCATGTTTGAGGATAAGGATGCTCAGGGCCCGGCTTTGAGTGCGAAGGATTATTATACCAACAACAATCGCTTTCTGTGGATTAGTAAGGGACGCATATCAGAGGATGCTGACAGCGTGGTGAAATATGTGTCGAGGGTCTCTGACTTTGGCTTCTCGCAGTCTGTATTCCGTGTCGGCATCATTCGCAGTGATATAGACAAGGCCAGGTCGCTTGATTTTGGCGCTGCTAATATCAATGAACTGTATGCAAGGATAGAATATAATCTCACTAAGGCTTATTTCAAGTATTGTGCCGGGCAGCGTTTCGGATATGTTAATCCACGTAGGCTTTTTAACAGACTTGATGTGAGGGACAGCGACTCAGTGAGGGTCTCTTACCGCGAGCTGTTTGATTTGCCTATCGCATTGCCAGGCAAGAAGTTTTTTGCAGACGCTGTAAATAGCGTCAAAAGCGGTGATGCAGGTGAGTTTCTTCGGAGTTCTGAGCCTCGCAATACACTCTATTTCAAGTTTCTTGAGAAATACAAGCATGCTGGTTCCGCACAGGACAAAATGCGCATACTGTGCAATATGGAGCGCAGCAGATGGGCTGTGGCCGATGCCCCTGACAAGCATGAGAAGTATGTGTTGCTCAACATACCGTCGCAGGAACTTGATGCTGTTGACGGTAAGCATACTGACAGGATGAGGGTGGTGTTTGGGTCGAAGGAGACAAAGACCCCGTTGCTCCAGAGCTATATAGAGAGGATGGATGTCAATCCGCAGTGGATTATACCGCAGAGCATCGTGAAGAAAAGTGTTGCCCGCAATGCCGGCAATGCCGCGTATTTCGATGCGCACGGCTATTTCATCCTGCAGCGCAAGACAGGCAAGCATGTAGACCCGTCTGGCGTTACCCCTGATATGCTGACAGGCAAGGACTATCTTGTGATACAGAGAGGCGGCAGGGGCAATGCTATGGGGCGTATCGTGTTCAGGTTTAAAAATAAGTTCTCTGTGTTCCTTCACGATACGTCAAATCCGGGCCTTTTCTCAGCATCAGACAGGATGGCCTCGCATGGATGTGTGAGGGTAGAACGCCCGTTTGAGCTTGCCGTGTTCTTGCTCGCCGACAAGGATGAGGACTTGATAAAGAAAATCAATTATTCCATAAATGCTGATATTACCGTCAACGACAGGGATGATGCTGATGCCGAGCGCAAGCCGATAGACGGCAGCTTGATAGTGCGGTCGGTGAAAGTGGAGCCCAAGGTGCCGCTCTTTATAACCTATTATACATTGTTCCCCGATGCGAGAGGGAATATGGTGTGCTATCCAGACATCTATGGCTATGATAAGGTCATGATGGAGAGTCTAAGAAAATACATGTGATTATGGCAACCGCAGATGAGACACAATTGTTTGCACGGCTCTCCGACCCATGCCAAAGACGTGAGGCTTTCGCAGATGTGGTAAGGACTTATGGCGAGTCGCTGTATTGGAAGATTCGCCATATAGTGCTGGTACACGAGGATGCTGATGATGTGCTTCAGAACGTGTTTGTGAAGGCTTGGCGCAGTATTGACGACTTTCATGGCAATTCGAGGCTGTCTACATGGCTTTACCGCATAGCCATTAATGAGTCGTTGGACTTCATCCGCCGCAACAAGCGTGATATGGTCATGGGCATGAGTAGTGATGAAAGTGTGGCCAACAGGCTCGTGGGCGATGAGTATTTCGATGGCGACAGGGCAGAGGTTTTGCTGCAGGAAGCGATAGCAAGTCTGCCCGAAGTGCAGAAAGTGGTGTTCAGTCTCAGGTATTATGACGATATGAAATACTCCGAGATAAGCAGCATGCTTGGCACGTCAGAAGGAGCGTTGAAGGCAAGCTATCATCTCGCGGTGAAAAAAATAAGGGCTTATTTGGATAATAATGATTAAACGATTGCCGCAGGTATACGTCTAATGTATAGAGTAGAAAGGAATGATATTATGAGTGCAGAAAAAGATAAATTATTCACAGCAAATGGTGGAAGGCGACCGTTCACTGTTCCTGATGGGTATTTTGACGGACTCGCCGGGCAGGTGATGAGTCGGATAGATGCCGTGGAGCAGGAGAATTGCGTGCGTGTGTCGCTGTGGGCCAAGGCACGCAAGTGGGTCGCAGCGTGCGCATGTGTAGCCGTTGTGGCAGGAGCTGTCGCTTATGCCGGCTTCGGGCGGCATGAGCCGCGTGCTGGTGCTATTGCCGGCAGCCACAGCGTCAATGACGTGTCGGCGTCTTATTCGTCTGTAGACATGGCGGCAGACTACACTATGCTTGATACAGATGATATGTATGCCATGATGTCTATGTCTAACTGATGGTATATGGCATAGTGTGTGAGTGAGCGTAAAACAATAAAAGATAAGCAGTGTACTTATGGATATGTTTAAACGATATGTCGCATTCTTGTTGGTCATGTTTAGCGTGACGGTGTGCTTCGCGCAGCCTAAGCGTCCTCATTTCAATCCAGAGAGATTTGAGAAGGACCTTGAGCAGTTTGTGACCTCAAAGGCATGCCTCTTGCCCAATGAGGCGGCAAAGTTCTTTCCGCTGTACAGGGAAATGCGTAAGAAGCAATTGGTCATCTTCCAGGAAATGAAACGCCAGCATTATGTTGACTTCTATGACGATAAGGCTTGCGCGGAGGCAATAAGAAATGCTGACGCGCGTGACTTGGAACTAAAGAAGATACAGAAGGAATATCATGAGAAGTTCATGAAGATATTGCCTGCGTCGAAGGTGTTTGCTATCATCCGTGCTGAAGAACAGTTCCACCGTCAGATGTTAAAAAAGGCATTCAAACATGATGCGCCATGACCAAACGCTATTTCGTGAGATTCGCCTATGATGGCACCAACTATCATGGATGGCAGATACAGCCCAATGGCATCTCTGTGCAGGAGGTGCTGCAGAAGGCTTTGTCTACATTGCTGCGTATGAGAGTCACGGTAGTCGGGGCTGGACGTACTGATGCTGGAGTCCATGCCCGGTCTATGGTAGCACATTTTGACGTGGATGATACTGTGGAGATAGATGAACGACAGTTGTGCTATAAGCTCAATCGGTTGTTGCCGTGCGACATAGCAGTATATTCTGTGCAGCAAGTATCGGTTGACATGCACGCACGCTTCAGCGCTAAATCAAGGACGTACCATTATTATATACACACGCGTAAGGATCCTTTTAGCAGGAAGTATTCGTGCGAGTTGCATTATGATTTGGATTTTGCTCTGATGAACAAGGCGGCCGAGCACCTGTTGGCTGTCGATGATTTTGAGGCTTTCTGCAAGAGCAATACGGATGTCAAGACAACGCTTTGCGATGTGATGGAGGCACGATGGATAGACGATGGTGGAGGAAACTGGCACTTCAGGATAGTGGCCAACCGATTCTTACGCAATATGGTCAGGGCGGTAGTCGGTACGCTTATAGAGGTGGGTAGGCACAGGATGACATACACGGACTTTGAGAAAGTGGTCGCAGGCAAAAGCCGTTCGGCGGCAGGTGAGAGTATGCCAGGCAATGCGCTGTTTCTTGAGGATGTGGCTTATTAGTATGTTTCCGTGGGTGTCAACGGTGTTGTGGGGCTTACCTTTCTGTGAGTAAGGGATTGTTGTGGCAGAAAGTATTGCCACGCAGTTTGTAATCGTATTGCTGCTGCGCTGCATAAAATATCATGGCTGGTACATTTTTCTTCCTAAAATTTTGTTTGTAAGGAAAAATAGTGTACCTTTGCAATCGCAAAAAGGAAAGTTGGCAGAGTGACCGAATGCGCTGGACTCGAAATCCGGTATACCCATTGCGGGTATCGGGGGTTTGAATCCCTCACTTTCCGCAAAATCAGGAGGACATGAATGTTAGAAATGACAGATGTCCTCCTTTTTGTTTTATATTCTG
>JALFIM010000087.1 GCA_022775985.1 Prevotella sp. | reverse complement strand
CAGTGCGCTCTGCTCGTCGCCGATGACACCCGGCACGATGCGCACTATGGCATCGGCCATGACGGCAGCGGCGAGCTCTCCGCCCGTCAGCACGTAGTCGCCGATGGATATCTCGCGCGTGATGAGGTGGTCGCGGACGCGCTGGTCTATGCCCTTGTAGTGCCCGCAGAGTATTATCAGGTTGCCCTTCAGCGACAGGTCGTTGGCTATGTGCTGGTCAAACTTCTCGCCGTCGGGCGACGTGAATATCACTTCATCGTAGTGGCGCTGCTCCTTCAGCGCGGTTATGCAGCGATCTATGGGCTCGCACTGCATCACCATGCCGGCGAAGCCGCCGTACGGGTAGTCGTCCACGCGGCGCCACTTGTCGGTGGAGTAGTCGCGGAGGTTGTGCAGGTGTATCTCTGCAAGTCCCTTCTTCTGGGCCCTTGCGAGTATCGATTCGTTGACAAAGCCCTCTAACATTTCGGGCAGTACGGTGATGATGTCTATTCTCATAAGTGCAAAATTATTAAAAAAAGCGTTGACGGCGGCCGCCGTGGCGGTTAAAAAACGTGAATGTGCGGCCCTCCGCGCGGTCTCGGCATCAGCGCGGAGTGTCGTCTACGCCGAGGCCGAACAGGGCGAAGTCGGCACGCAGGGGGTCGTCGGGGAATATCTCGCGCATCCTCATCGTGAGCTTCCGGGCGGTGGACATTGACGCGCTCTTGCCCGAGATGAGGCCCATGCGTGCCGCCTCTTGCAGTACGTGCGTGTCGAGCGGCATGATGAGCGTGCGCTTGTCTATGATGTCTGCCCACAGTCCGAGGTCTACGGGTGAGCCGTCGCGCACCATCCACCGCATGAACATGCACACGCGCTTGCATGCTGACGTGGTGTCCTTGGGTATGACCCCCACCGAGCCGTGGGCCGCGAAGTAGCGGCAGATGGCTGCCACGGCGTCAAGGGCATCGCCGCTGCCGGCTGTGGCTTGCGCTACGAAGCTGCGTAGACTGCCGTGTGTGAGGAGCAGTGAGCGCAGTGCTGACAGGAACGTGCGCATGGTGTGGTTGGTGTACAGGCGGTAGAAACAGGCGTCGTCGTCGGCTATGTCGTCGGCGAAGAGTCCCTCAGTCACCCAGCGGTGTACGTCGCCGTGGGCGAGGTCTATGATGCGCCTGATGCGTGGGAAGAACTGCCGGCGTGAGCCATAGCTCAGTGCCGAAGCCACGAACGCGGTGGTCTCGCGGTTGGTGTCGCCCTCCACCTCGTGCATGAAGCGGCTCGGGTCGGCCTCAAGGAAAGCCTCGTTCTCATAGCGCGAGGCCAGTGTACTGATTTCTGATGATATGTCTGTCGTCATGTTGCTGTCGTGATAATGTGTGCTGATGCTATGATACAAAAAAAGCGATAACCTTCTCAGGTGACCGCTCTGAATTCTCAAGTTAGGCATTAGCCGTTTTTTTAAGATAAAAAGATTGTTTTCAGGATAACACTGCAAAGTTAAAGTTTTTTTTCATTATTACAAATTTTTTGTCAACTTTTTTTGTTTTGCCACATGAAGCCGCTGCTATTTGTGTACGCACGGCCATGCCACCGATGCCGTCATGGGTACGAACGGTGTGGCGTAATTGGCGGTGCGCTGCGCGAAAAAGTGCGTTTGCGTTTGGTGGTTATGGGCTTTTGTCGTATCTTTGTATAAGATAAGCTGCGGCTCGGCAATCGGAGCAAGCTCCATTGCGCTCGCACTTGCATTATCTTTGCCTTCGTATATGATAGGCATCCCCGTGTCGCCAGTAGGGCGGTGTGGGGCTTATGGTGCCACATTATTATATATGTATACCAGTATGTAAGTTAGTATTAACCACAAAAACCTGACTGAATTTATGGACAAACCTTTGTATCTCAGACTTGAGAAGCCCACCGCTCCGCTGCGGGTAGGCGATAGCCATTGGTGGGGCTACCCCGACCTGCCGCCCGATGTGGACATTCCCACGGTGTATGACGAGCACGACGACATGGACTACGGGCTCACGTTCCTGTGCCAGATAAACCTTGCCGACCTGCCCCAGCGCATAAGCTCGCTGCCGCATGAGGGACTGCTGCTCTTCTTTGCCGACATAGCCTATTACTGCGGACAGTGGGACGAGCCGTCGATAGGCTGCTGCGTATCAGACAACAAGGTGGTGCGTGTGCTGTATGTACCCAAGGCCGACATGGCACGCGTGGTGAGCCGCCAGCGTGAGTATGCCGAGGAGGCTGTGCCGCCGATGCGTATCGTGTTCTGCGACGAGCGCCAGGGGCTTGAGCTTTCTGACCACCGTCTGCTCGGAGAGCCCGAGTACCGCGAGTGGGACGACTGGGATGCACCGTACAATGGGTGGCAACTGCTGTTGCAGATGGACTCCTGTGAGATACCGGGCGGCGAGTACAACTTCATGGACGTGGGCGTGCTCAACATCATAGTGTCGCCGGAGGCATTGCGGAAGCTCGACTTCTCCGATGCCCGTGGCATAATACTTTCTACCTGACGCGGCTCTGTGATATGGAAATCGCTGTCATACTCACCACCACGGTGTTCGATTTCGGACACGTGCATCAGTCGGTAGACACCTACCGCCTGACCGTGCAGCCGGGCCGGCACAATGCCGTAGACCTGCGCTACTGTCTGCCGTCGCAGTATCATGAGCCAGTGGGGGCGGTCATGGCATCGCTGTCAGATGACGGGCAGACGCTCACGGTGTGCGGGCCGCGCGGCCGTCATGGCGTGCTCGTGGCCGGCCGCCACGACATATACCGCTCTGCGGAGATACCCTTGAGCTACGCCTCGTGCAGCATAGTCGTGGCGCAGAGTGATGATGCTGACGCGCTCGTGCGTCAGCACACAGTGTAATGAAATGAAGAATATGAGTTATGGAACATCCTTTGAAAGTAAGTACAGTGTTTGACCTGCTGCAAGTGAGGCTGCAAAGCCATGGTGGCGGCAGTGTGACCGTGACCGTCGCACGTGAGGACGTGACCGTGGGCAAGGAGCTTATTGCTGAGTCGGGAGTTGACGGCGGCGCATGGCTGCCGCTTACGGTGACGGCCGTGGGCGACGACTTTGTGGAGGTGGCACGCGGTGACAGCTCGTGGCGCGTGTCGGTGGGCGCCGATGCCACGGCCGACAGCAGTCCGCAGGGCGTGGAGGTGCTGTCGCTGATGGCGTTCTCGGTGCGTGTGTGGCAGTGGGATGTCATTGCCGACGAGTACGTGTCGTTTGTGGTTGATGCCGACCAGTGGCAGCATGCCGACGATGATGTGAGGGCCGCGCTTGCCGTGGCCGATGCCGTGGAGGAGCAGCTCCCGGAGCACTTGGAGATTATAGCCGACTACATGGCCGTGGCCGAGGGCCTCGGCTCGGGTGAGGCACGCGCGTGGCTCGCCGACTATTACGGACAGACAGATTCTAAATACGACCCTTATGTGTGACGAGAACATCAATCTTGAGGAGTACCGCAGCAGCATGCTCGCGGCACTCAGCACCGACCCTGCCGACACGGAGGCTATGGCAGAGCTCATGTGTGCCGACTGCCTCATCTGTGAGGACAACATCAAGGACCTAGGGCCGTCGTGGCGCAACACTCCTTTCGTGGAGGAGATACTGCGGTATGCTCCACGGGTGGCAGAGTCAGGGCAGACTACGCTTGTGGCAAACGTCTGTGAGCGTGTGGCAGACACACTGTCATACCACCCGAGGCTCACGCTGCGGCTCATGCGTCAGCAGCGTATGGCCCTCGCCATGGAGGCGTTGCCAGGCAATGATGACCTGCATGTGCTTGACAAGCGTATAGACCTGTATGAGCGGAACATAGAGGCGGCCGGGCGTGCCGACTTCGGCAGCATAGAGCCGGAGGGCAGACTGAAGAGCGACCCCGTGGAGTGGACGGAGCGTTTCGAGCAGGTCATAGATGAGGCCGAGGCCAAGGTATGGTCGCGTATAGATGCCGACATGCGCGGACTGGGCTTCTGTCACCTCATGTGGCATGAGCTTCAGCATGTGCTGGCGTGCGACTATGGCATAGAGTGGAGGTCGCCGGCACGTATGAATCCACGCGTGATGTTTGACTGACTGCGGTGCGGGGCTGTGCCGTCGTGTACATGGCCCCGCGCGGCGGCGTGTGCGGCGGATGTCAAAAAATGCGCCTACATCATGTGTTTTCGCTGTCGTGGTGGATGATTTCTCATCAAAAAAACGTAATTTTGCACCCATATTTTATTAAATATCCTATTGTTTGAAAATTTATGGGAGGCATCTTCGGAACTATTTCCAAAAAAAGTTGTGTCAGCGATTTGTTTTATGGCACTGACTACAACTCACATCTCGGGACACGCCGGGGCGGTATGGCAACTTACAGTGAGGAGAAAGGATTTGTCCGCTCCATACACAACCTCGAGAGTTCTTATTTCCGTACCAAGTTTGAGTCTACGCTCGACAAGTTTGAGGGAAGCAAGGCTGGCATCGGAGTCATAAGCGACACCGACGCACAGCCGCTGATAATGAACTCCCATCTCGGGCGGTTCGCTATATGTACGGTGGCGAAAATCGTCAACCTTGAGGAGCTCACGCAGCATCTGCTGGACAAGAACATGCACTTCGCGGAGATGTCATCGGGACGGACCAACCCCACTGAGCTGGTGGCACTGCTCATCATTCAGGGCAAGACGTTCGAGGAGGGCATAGAGAATGTGTACCGCCACATCAAGGGCTCATGCACTATGATGATACTCACGGCCGACTCGCTGATATGCGCACGCGACAGTTGGGGACGCACACCTATTATTATAGGTAAGAAAGAGGGCGCATACGCAGCGTCGAGCGAGTCTACTTCTTTCCCCAATCTTGACTTCGAGACCGTCTACAATGTAGGACCCGGCGAGATAGTGAGGCTCACGGCCGATGGCATGGAGCAGGTGCGCAAGCCCAACAAGAAGATGCAGGTGTGCTCGTTCCTGTGGGTGTACTACGGATTCCCCACTTCTACGTATGAGAACCGCAATGTGGAGGACGTGCGCTTCACCAATGGCTACAACGCCGGACGTGAGGATACTGACGATGTAGACTGCGTATGCGGCATCCCTGACTCTGGTATCGGCATGGCACTCGGATATGCCGCCGGCAAGAACGTGCCCTATCAGCGCTGCATATCAAAGTACACTCCCACGTGGCCGAGGTCGTTCACACCGTCTAACCAGAGCATGAGGTCGCTTGTGGCGAAGATGAAGCTCATACCGAACAAGGCCATGCTCAGGGGCAAGCGCGTGCTGTTCTGCGATGACTCCATAGTGCGTGGCACGCAGTTGCGCGACAATGTGAAGGTGCTTTTTGAGAGTGGACTCAAGGAATGTCACATGCGTATAGCCTGTCCGCCGCTCGTCTATGGGTGTCCTTTCATCAATTTCACGTCGTCGAAGAGCGACATGGAACTTATCACACGGCGTATAATAGAGCGTTTTGAGGGCGATGCCAGCAAGAATCTCGACAAGTATGCCACCACAGGTTCGCCTGAGTACAAGCGCATGGTGGATGCCATAGCCAAGGAACTGGGGCTTACTACGCTGAAGTTCAATACCATAGAGCAACTCGTGGAGGCCATAGGTCTGCCGAAATGCCAGGTATGCACGCACTGTTTCGACGGCAGCAGCAAGTACACTCTTGAGGAACTTGCCGATGAGTAGCATCTAAGTGTCGCCGTTGTCGCGGCATTGAGGCATGACGGTTGCGCATGTTCACATGCCGATATCCGTGTATTTGCATGCTGATGACTGTTTATTCACATGCCGATGACTGTTTATTCACATGCTGATGACATGTATTTATAATACGAAAGCAGCACCGTGAGGATTTCATTCCTTGCGGTGCTGCTTTCGTATTGTGTGTGCCGTAGCATGCGGCACGGCCGTGTATGACGGTTGATAGAGTAGGGCGTGGCGCGTGGCCGATGCTGTGTCACGGCTTATGACGTGGCCACGCGTGCCGTGGTCAGAACGTTATGGTCTTGCTGCCGCCCTTCTTCAGTTTCAGCTTGTGGCTTGTGCCATTGGCCTGTACGGTGGTGGTGCCGCCGTGCTTGCTGCTTATGGTGGCCTTGATTACCTTGCCATCGCGCCACTGCATGTCCACCTCAAAGCCGCCACGGGCGCAGATGCCGCTCACGTGTCCGCTGCTCCACTGTGTGGGGAGGGCCGGGAGCAACTCTATATTGTCGCTTGTGCTCTGTATAAGCATCTCGCATACGCCGGCCACGCCACCGAAGTTGCCGTCTATCTGGAATGGTGGGTGAGCGTCGAACAGGTTGGGGTATGTGCCGCCCGAGTGCCACATGTTGTTCTCCTTGCGCCCGTCGGGTGTGACGTATTTGAGGAGTTTCTGGAACATGTGGTATGCCTGGCGTGAGTCATGGAGCCTTGCCCACAGGTTTATGCGCCACCCTGTGCTCCATCCAGTGGTCATGTCGCCCTTTATCTCCAGCGTCTTGGCGGCTGCGGTGGCCAGCTCTGGGGTGTCCGACAATGTGATGTGGTGCCCGGGATACAGCCCTATGAGGTGTGACTGGTGGCGGTGATGCCAGTCATAGTCGTCCCAGTCGTAGTACCATTCCTGTAGGTTGCCGCGCTTTCCTATCTTGTAGGGATGCAGACGCAGCAGACTCTGCTCGAGGTCTCGGCGCAGAGCGGCATCGGTCTTGAGTATCTTCGTGGCACTTATCGTGTTGATGAACAGCTCGCGTATTATGGCGAGGTCGGCTGTTCCGCCATAGCATGTGGTGCCGTGGTAGCCGTCTGTGGTGACGTATTCGTTCTCAGGACTTGTGCTCGGGGCCGTTATCAGCTCGTCGGAGTTCTTGGGATTGGGTATCAACCAGGCCAGCATGAACTCAGACGCGCCCTTCAGCAACGGATAGGCCACGTCGCGCAGGTATGCCTTGTCGCAGGTATAGGCATAGTGCTCCCACACGTTTTGCGTCAGCCAGGCACCGCCCATGTTCCAGTTTGACCACTCGGGGCTCTCGCGTTTCTCGCCTACGGGGTTTGTCATGGCCCAGATGTCGGAGTTGTGCGACGAGCACCATCCGTGGTCTATGCCGTAGTAGTTCTTCGCTGAGTGCTTGCCGTTGGCGGCAAGTGAGCCCATGAATGTGTACAGAGGCATCGTAAGCTCACCGAGATTGGCCACTTCGGCCGGCCAGTAGTTCTCCTCAAGGTTTATGTTCACGGTGTAGTTGCTGCGCCACGGAGAGTACACCGCAGTAGACCAAAGGCCCTGAAGGTTGGCAGGGACGTTCTTGGTGCGTGAGCAACTTATGAGGAGATAGCGTCCGAACTGCACATATAGTTGTTCGAGGTATGGATTGTTGCCGCCTTGGGTGGTGTAGTCGAGCAGCTGACGCTCTGTGGTGCGGGTGTCGTCGGGGCGTGCGTTGTCGAGCTCAAGGCTGAATTTGTCGAACAGTCGGCGGTAGTCGGCTATGTGGCGGGAGCGCAATTGGTCGAAGGTCATGTTGTACGCGTTCCAAGCCTCGTCCTCCACGGTCTCGAGATATGGCGCACCTTCTGTCACGGGATGCTTGTCGGCACCGTTGAAACTCGTCTCGTTGAAGAGATATATGATGAGTTGTGATGCGCCGCTTACGGTCAGAGTGGAGTCGTGTGCCGTTGTGTTGCCGTCGCATGACGTGCGTAGCATGGTGTAGTAGTGGGTGGACTGCTGTGGGTCTCCGACGGCATGCCCCGTCATTGTGAGCTGAGTGTTCGCGGCCTTTGCCTTGTGTGGAATCAGCGATGTTAGCGTAAGGTCGCAGTTTATAGAGCCGGGCTTGTCGGCTTTTATGCGTATTGCTATTAGCTTGTCGGGGTTTGATGCGAAGTACTCACGCGTGTACAGCACGCCATTGCGTGTATAGGAGTCGCGGCATAGCGCACTGTCTATGTCGAGTTCGCGGCGGTAGCCTGATGCCGTACCGCTGTTGTGGTCTTTGATATGGAGCGTTCCGAGCGGCATGTAGTACTGTGAGTTGCTGCCCTGAAGGTGAAGTTGCAGTTGGTCGGCGCGTTTGTAGTCCTCCTCGAAGAGGGCTTTGCGCACCTCGTCAAGGTGTTTGTATGCGGCAGAGTCTACGCTGTTGTCCATCGGCTTGCCCGTCCACAGCGTTATGTCGTTAAGACGCAGCACGTTGTCGTCAGTGCCTCCGTAGACCAATGCACCGAGTTTTCCATTGCCGATAGGCATTGATTCCTCGAAGTATTGGGCCGGTGTGTCGTACCATAGTTTCAGGGGCGTGTGCTTCTGTGCCTGTGAAGGCAGGATGGTTAGGGCCATTACGGCCGCTGATATTATTTTCTTTATCATGATAGTCGGTTTTGTCGTTATTGGAGGTAATACCTTCATTGGCTTGTGTTTGTATCGGCAAATTTACTATAAATTTATCAATTACGGCCATTGTTCATGGCTTTTGTACACATAAATACCTTATGTGGTGCGTGTATGTTGGCTCGTATTAATAATATATTTGGCTTGCATATCTAATATATAATGTGTGATGAGTGATAAATGCAGTATGACGTTGGGTATGCTAAGGCTTGCTTGAGGGTGGGTTGAGGCATGCTTTGTAGTGTGCTGAGGGATGTTTTGTGATAAATTGAGGCATGCTTTGTAGTGTGCTGAGGGCTATTTGTGATAAATTGAGGCATGCTTTGTAATACGCTGAGGGCTGTTTTTGTGATGAGCTGAGACATGATGGAACTGCCGAATTATCCTGCAATAAAGGTCGAAAAGGCGTTGTGTGCGAACACAACGCCTTGATTTGCGTCATTTTTTAGTCTTATTCGCTCAATAAGCCCATCAGAATGTTTGCCGTTAATGACAATTGGTGTAATTTTGCAGTGTCAAAAAGATAAAGGCATAAGATTGTAGGAGACAAGTTTAAGTTAGATATATTTCATTAGGTTTTAGTTGTTAGGTAAGTTAGAATTTTGGATTTAGGTTATTAGTAGATTGGTAATTTTGATTAGGTTTAGGATTTGATAGGTTTTAGTTTATTTTGGTTGATTAGATTGTAAAAGGATTTAGGGTAACAGATTGAATCGAGACTCAAACGCAAGGCAAAGCCGTGACGGCTTTTGCCATTGGGTTTAGAGTTGTAAGGAAAGCGAATGCAGCGCAGATGTGAAAGCAATATTTCATATCTGCGCTGTTTTTTTTGCACGTCATGTTGGTGACGACTGCATGCATGTTAGCATCGTGTATATGTGTGTCGCGGTGCTGCTAAGTATGTGCAACGGTGCTGTTGGGTGTGTACTACGGTGTCGTTGGGTGTGTACTACGGTGCCGTTGGGTGTGCGCTATGGTGCTGTCTACTGAGTCAAGCCATGTGCTACGGTGATGATGAAAAGTTTCGACCTGTACGGGTGGATTTCACTCATGAGTCAGTTAATTATTATTAATCGAGCACTCTATGTCAACAAGCAACAGGAAGGTAAAATTTGTGCAATCACTTGATAATTAACACATTCGTACGCTTTTATACCTTTAATT
>JALFIM010000070.1 GCA_022775985.1 Prevotella sp. | reverse complement strand
GTAATCTTGCTTACGCAGAAGTCTATGAAGTCGGAGCGGAGCGAATTCTCCTCGAAAGGCTGGCGAAGCAAGAGAGTGAGCATCAGACGACGTTTGGTGGCAGTCGGCTCTATGAGCACACGGTCTATCAAGTCATCGTGCTTGGTGTAAAGCCACTCATTATTGATAGAGTCAAAATGAGTGAATACCCATAGGGCGTTGACTGCCACACGCTCATCTTTGTCGAAAGTAAGCCGATACAGTTCTTCCTTTCGATAGTCGTTCTCCTTGCCTTGCATGAGAAGGCAAATGTGCAGGATGTCGCTTAATGCCAGTTTGTGGGACAGCTTTTGTCGCATGTTATTTGAATGTTATGATTCAGCAAAGTTACTTATTTTTAGCCAACCATTTATTTCTGTGGTTCATTTTTGTAGAATAGCCACTTGAACCTATGCCCTTACGCTCAACCTATTATGTATTTTGCCTATGTTTTAGGCATGAAATAACGTAATTTTGCCTATGTTTTAGGAAAATATTATTTGTTTTTTGCCTATGTTTTAGAAACATATAGTATCTTTGCAACCGTATTATAAGCAAGAAATACGATGATACACAGGCAATTAATGGAAGAGTTCCAGAGATGGAGTGAGAAAGAGAACAGGAAACCACTTGTATTGCGAGGTGCGAGACAAGTGGGAAAGACAACACTTGTTGACGAATTCAGCAAGCGGTATGATGTGTATATCAAACTGAATTTGGAGCAAAGCGCAGATGCTTTTATATTCTCAAAGTCTGACGATGTTAAGGAAATCTACCAATATCTTTGTGTTCAAAAGAAAGTGGTCGTGGATTCTGCCAAACGCACTCTCTTGTTCATAGACGAAATACAAAATGAGCCTAAGGCAGTGGGATTGCTTCGTTATTTCTACGAAGAGATGCCTTGGCTTCATATCATAGCAGCAGGTTCCCGCCTTCAGACACTCATCAAGCAGCGCGTCTCCTTTCCCGTAGGCAGGGTGGAGTACCTTTCACTCCGCCCTTGTTCTTTTCTGGAATATCTTAACGCTATGGGAGAGGACGCATTGTCGCAGATGATAAGGAGTGTCAATGTGCCATCCGTATATCACGAGATGATACTCGCCCACTTCAATCGCTATGCACTTGTGGGAGGTATGCCTGAGGCTTTAGTGGATTATGCCCAAAATGGAGATGTGGTGCGTCTGGCTCCGATTTATCGCTCATTGCTTGACAGCTATAATGAGGACGTGGAGAAATATGCCCGAAATGACAACCAGGTGAGGGTTATACGCCATCTCCTGACTCATGGCTGGGCAGAAGCAGGGCAGGCCATCACATTCAACCGTTTTGGTGGGAGCAACTATACCAGCAAGGAGGTGCATGAGGCATTGGAAGTAATGCAGAAGGCGTTCTTGCTCAGTCTGGATTACCCTGTCACAGCAGTCAAGGCACCAGCCATTCCAGCCCTGACCCGACAACCTAAGCTCGTTTGGGTAGATTCGGGCATCATGAATTTCTCAGTAGATATTCAGACGGAATATCTTCAGAACAGTTCCTTGCTTGACGTTTGGAAAGGACATGCGGCCGAACAGATAGTTGCACAGGAACTTCGCGTTGTATTGGATCGCAATTACCGCAACGAGCAGTATTTTTGGGTGCGTGACAAGAAAGGCTCCAATGCCGAGGTCGATTTTGTATGGCAATATCAGTCTGCCATTATTCCGATAGAAGTGAAGTCGGGAACAAACGCGCATCTACGTTCTCTCCATTCCTTTATGTCACAGCCCGATGCTCCCGATGTGGCAATAAGAATCTGGACTGGCGAATTTGGGATAGATGAAGTGGTGTCTCCGACAGGCCATCCGTTCCGTCTCATCAACATTCCTTTCTATTATGTAGGAGTGCTTGACAAAGTACTGGAAAGCGTTGTGCATTGTAATCATTTGCCAATTAACAAACATAAAAACATACGCCTATGAACCCCAGAACTATCACAATGGCGGCTTTGGCCATTGTATCCACCACGGCGGCCGCACAAGGCACGGCGGCCGACTACAAACGGGCCTACGGCCTATACGACAAATTTCAGCAGAAGAACGTACTCCACTGGGCACACGACATAGGGTGGCAGGACTCCTCATTGGTGCTGCACTACCGCATAGACACGCGCGACGGCGTGCGCTACGTGACATACGATGCCGCATCGGGCACCACCAAGTCGTACTCATCGGCCAAGGAGATGAACGAGGCACTGGGCATGAAGGAGCACCGCGACCCATGGGGACAGCGGCGGCAAGCCGACCCGTTCCGCCACAAGCAGCGTCACTGGATGGAGACCGACGATGAGCGCGGCCAACGCGTGGTGACTTCACCCGACGGCAAACTCGACGCATGGATAGAGAGCTGCAACGTGTACGTACACGAGGTGGGCAAGCCATACTCCGACAAGCACGCCCTGACGCAAGACGGCACCATAGGGCGGTATTACAGTTCGGACATATACTGGAGTCCCGACTCCCGTAAGCTGCTGGTATGCAAGCGCAACGATGTGGAGAAACGGTACGTGTACTATGTGGAGTCATCTCCGTCAGACCAGGAACAGCCCATCCTGCACAAGCAGGAGTACGCCAAGCCCGGCGACGAGCTGCCGCAGCACTGGCCCGTGATACTCTCCATCACACTGCCCGACTCCACATCCTCACATGACAACGGCAAGCGATGCTTGCTCGACGGGATGACGGTGCGCAGGGCCGAAGCCGACGCTCACGCCATAGACAACCAGTACAGTCTCGGATGGTTCAGGTGGTCACCCGACAGCCGGGAGGTGACCATGGAGTACAACAAGCGCGGACACCAGCTCTACCAGATGCTTGCCATGGATGCCGCCACCGGGCATCTTAGGACGATAGTGGAGGAACGCTCCGCCACATTCGTCAACTACTCGCGCCTGTGGAGGCAGTTCGTGGCTGATGGCAGACAACTGCTCTGGACTTCGGAGCGCGACAACTGGAACCACATATACCTATACGACGTGCAGCCCGACAGGAAGGGGCGCATGGCACGGCCGCGACAGGTGACTCGCGGTGAGTGGGTAGTGCGGCAGATACAGCATGTGGATGAGCCAAACCGCACGATATACTTCTCGGCATCGGGCATGAACAAGGACGAGGATCCGTACCTCGTGCATTACTACAAGATAGGATTCGACGGCAAGGGCATGATATGCCTCACTCCTGCCGAGAGCAACCACTCCGTGGTATTCTCGCCAGACTACAAGTACCTGGCCGACACGTACAGCAAGGCCGACACGCCGCCCGTCACCGAACTGCGCAGTGCCGACGACGGACATCTCATAAAGACCCTTGAGAGGGCCGACATATCGCCACTGGAGGCCAACGGCTGGGTAGCTCCCGAAGTATTCAGGGCCAAGGGACGCGATGGCGTGACCGACATGTGGGGCATAATACAGCGGCCCACCAACTTCGACCCATCGAGAAAGTACCCCGTAATAGAGTACATCTACGCCGGCCCCGGCGACGCATACACGCCCAAGAACTTCATGTCATACAACTGGAACACCACGGCCCTGGCCGAACTCGGATTCATCGTAGTACAGCTCGACGGCATGGGTACAAGCTACCGTGGCAAGAAATTTGAGGACGTGTGCTACAAGAATCTGAAGGATGCCGGCTTCCCCGACCGCGAGTCGTGGATAAAGGCGGCAGCAGCCAAGTACCCATACATGGATGCCGACAACGTGGGCATATACGGCGCATCGGCCGGCGGACAGGAGTCTACCACAGCAGTGCTGCTGCATGGCGACTTCTACAAGGCGGCGTACAGTTCGTGCGGATGCCATGACAACCGCATGGACAAGATATGGTGGAACGAGCAGTGGATGGGCTGGCCCGTAGACTCGAGCTACGTGGAGTGCAGCAACGTACACAACGCGTACAAGCTGGAGCGGCCACTGATGCTCGTCGTGGGCGAACTCGATGACAACGTAGACCCGTCAAGCACGTACCAGGTAGCCGACGCGCTGATAAAGGCCGGCAAGGACTTCGAGCTCGTGGTGCTGCCTGGCGTTCACCACACCATGGGTGAGCAGTTTGGCGAACACAAGCGTTTCGACTTCTTCGTGCGCAACCTGCTGCATGTCAACCCGCCCAAATGGCAGGAGGTGAGATAAAGCCCGCACTGCCCCATCTCATCGGCATGACACCCCAAACCGTCACTATATCACAATCAGTCACACACATACAGACATAATGAGGAAAACGCAAATCCTAACGGCTGCACTGGCTCTGGCCACATGCTCATGCAGCAACATGACACAGGTGCGGCACGGCGACTGGTGCCTCAGCTATGTCAGCGGTCAGGGCATAAGCATCACCAACAATGGCACGGCCGTGCTGCGCGACGCGCACTCCGAATACGGTCACGATGGCCGCATCGTGAGCAGCAACGACTACACCCGTCACACATTCAGCGCGAGACGCATACACGATGCGTTCGGCCGTGGACGGCAATGGACGGTGAGGCACTCGTCAGACAGTCTGCCGTCGATTACGCAGACGTTCCGCATATACGACCGTTTCCTGCTCACCGACATGGACGTGTCGGCACCCAACGGCACAGTGCGCACCAACTACATGGCCCCTGTCGTGGCCCAGACAGACACGTTGCTGAATGCGAGTACAAGACGCAAGCTGTTCGTGCCGTTCGACAACGATGCGTGGATACGCTACCGCAGCACCACGCACACTGACAGCACCCTGCGCAGCTACGAGGTGACGAGCGTCTACGATGCGGCCCACGGCGACGGCATAGTGATGGGAGCGATAAGCCACGACAAATGGAAAAACGCCGTAGAGCTGAACGATACGGCACGCTCGGCACGACTGCTAAGCGGCGTGGCCGACAAGCTGACGCGCGACACACACGCACACGGCATGCTGCATGGCGACACAGTGAGGTCGGCGACGTTCATGATAGGACGCTTCGGCGACTGGCGCGAGGGCATGGAGACCTATGCCGACAACAATGCCATAGTGTCGCCACAGCGGCCATGGAACAAGGCCATGCCCGTGGGCTGGAACAGTTGGGGTGCCTTGGCCTTCGACGTGAACCACACCAACTCCACCGAGGTGGTGAGATTCTTCGCCGATGAACTGCAGCCGCACTCGTTCCACAACGCCGATGGACTGCTGTACACGGGTCTCGACTCGGGCTGGGACAGCTTCAGCCACCCCGACCTCAAGGATTTCGCCGACCGCTGCAAGGCCAACAACCAGGTGCCGTGTATATACTGGACTCCATTCACCGACTGGGGTAAGAACCCCGAGCGCGACGTACCTGGCACCACATACAAGTACAAGGACATATATCTCTATGCCGACGGCAAGCCCCAGGAACTCGACGGTGCATACGCCATAGACCCCACGCATCCAGCCACGCGCAAGATGATGGAGGACACGGCGGCCCTGTTCAGACGCATGGGGTACAAATACGTGAAGATGGACTTCATGACGCATGGACGCATGGAGGCCGACGGTTGGTACGACAAGAGCGTAAGCACAGGCACGGAGGCCTACAACCGTGGCATGCAACTCATAGACAGTCTCTTCAGCGACATGTACATCAACCTGTCCATATCACCTATATTCCCAGCGCAGTACGCGCAGTCGCGACGCATAGCCTGTGACGCGTGGAACAAGATTAAGGACACGGAGTACACCATGAACGCCCTGTCGTGGGGATGGTGGATAGACCGTGTGTATCAGTTCAACGATGCCGACCACGTGGTGCTGCGCGATGCCACCGAGGGGGAGAACCGCGCACGCATCACATCATCTGTAATCACCGGCCTGTTTATCACTGGCGATGACTTCAGTGCCAAAGGCCCCGAGGACGTGAAAGACCGCGCACGGCGGCTGCTCACCAATGCCGAGGTCAACGCCTTGGCCACAGGACGCTCGTTTCGTCCGCTGCGCGGCGATGACAATGACTCCGAGCACTGCTTCGTGCGCACCGAGCATGACGGCACTGTGGTGCTCGCCATCTTCAACTACACCGACAGCACGCGTCAGTTGCGTCTGCCGCTCCACGAGATAGGCAAGGACACGCCTGTGTACATACGCGAGCTGTGGAGCCACCGCGCCTACACTCCCTCTGACATCATAACGCTTCCTGCCAAGGATGCCATGCTGTTCAAGATAAGGTAGTGGCTACAACCATGACAGCATGATGCCGCACGGCCGACACAAGATAAATCAACTATTCGGGGGTTAAACCTCTTTTTTCGGCCGTGCGGCACGCTTTCTCACAGAAAAAGACTACTTTTGCAACTCCCCGACAGCTACGGCAGAGGCCGCATACGGGCCGCATGCCCACGGCACTGCCACACCATGGCTGCACACACCTCACACACTGCCCCACCATACCCCACACGATATAATGAAGAATGCTGCATACGCAGACACGCTACACACAAATATTTCACACAACAACACTTTAAGAAAAGGATGAAAGCAATCACATTCAAACCACGGCTGTTAAGCTGTTTGAGACATTACAACAAGAAAACCCTCACCGCAGACATCATGGCCGGCATCATCGTGGGCATCGTGGCACTGCCTCTGGCCATAGCCTTCGGCATAGCATCAGGCGTATCACCTGAGAAAGGCATCATCACGGCCATAGTGGCGGGATTCATAGTGTCGGTGTTCGGAGGCAGCAAGGTGCAGATAGGAGGGCCGACTGGTGCTTTCATCATAATAATATACGGCATCATACAGAAGTTCGGCATGAGCGGACTGACCATAGCCACACTCATGGCCGGTGTGTTCCTCATACTATTCGGCCTGCTCAGGCTCGGCACCATCATAAAGTACATACCCTACCCCATTGTGGTGGGATTCACGAGCGGTATAGCCGTAACCATATTCACCACGCAGATAAAAGACCTCTTCGGCCTGACACTCAGCAGCGTGCCGTCAGATTTCATAGAGAAATGGATAGTCTACGCGCAGCATTTCGGCACTGCTGACCTCTGGACTACCGTCATAGGCATAGTGAGCATCATAGTGATAGCCATCACGCCGCGCTTCAGCAAGAAGATACCGGGCTCGCTCATCGCCATAATACTGATGACCATAGTGGCACTGGTGCTGAAAAACCACTTCGGCATAAGCTCCATCGAGACCATCGGCGACCGCTTCAGCATACACTCCGACCTGCCCGAGGCCACCATACCGGCCATGTCGTGGGACGTGATTAAGAGTCTTGTGCCGCCAGCACTCACCATTGCCATACTCGGAGCCATAGAGAGTCTGCTCTCCGCCACCGTAGCCGATGGCGTGATAGGCGACCACCACGACTCCAACACCGAGCTTATAGGCCAGGGCATAGCCAACCTCTGCTCACCGTTATTCGGCGGCATACCGGCCACGGGAGCCATAGCACGCACCATGACCAACATCAACAATGGCGGACGCACCCCCATAGCAGGTGTCATACACGCCGTGGTGCTGCTGCTCATATTCCTCTTCCTCATGCCGCTCGCCAAATACATACCCATGGCATGCCTTGCTGGTGTACTCGTTGTAGTGAGCTACGGCATGTGCGGATGGCGCTCTTTCCTCATGCTCATGAAGAACCCGAAGAGCGATGTCACGGTGCTGCTCATCACGTTCTTCCTCACCATCATCTTCGACCTCACCGTAGCCATAGAGGTAGGACTCATCATAGCCTGTCTGCTATTTATGAAGCGTATGGCCGAGACCACCGACGTGAAGGTCATCATGGACGAGATAGACCCCAACGACGAGACTGACATAAAGCTCGAGAACAACGAGCACCTCATCATTCCGAAAGGCGTGGAGGTGTACGAGATAAACGGCCCCTACTTCTTCGGAGCCGGCAATAAGTTTGAGGAGGTGATGGCGGCATTCGGCGACCGCCCGAAGGTGCGCATCATACGCATGCGTAAAGTGCCGTTCGTTGACTCCACAGGCATACACAACCTCACCAATCTCTGCGCCATGAGCAAGAAAGAGGGTATAGAGGTGGTGTTGTCGGGTGTCAACCCCAAGGTGCATGCCGTACTTGAGCACGCTGGGTTCTACCAGCTCATAGGCGAGCAGAACATCTGCCCGCACATCAATATAGCACTGGCAAAGGCCCGCGAGATAGTAGGCGCAACCGACTGACACACCGACACGCACCTATAACACGGTGCTGACGCACCCATCGACGGCAACAGACACGACCACAATACAGCCCCACTACTCGGACTACGGTCATCGTATCTGTTGCCGTCGGTTAGCATTCTGTTGCTGACCATTAATCAGCCATGACACCCATACATTATATATAATATATACATAGCGTGCCGTTTTTACCAAAAATAAGTTAAAACAGCGCAAAAACACAGGCTACCTTTGCCGAGAATGCGGAAAAATCACTACCTTTGCATCCGCTTACGAAAAGCCATACGGGTAAGTCTTACACGGCCAGCTCCCTTCGAATCCTCCAGGACGGGAACGTAGCAAAGGTGGTTGGTTGTAGCGGCGCGATGTAAGTAGCTTACCCACCCGCCTCTTTAGCTCAGTTGGCCAGAGCACGTGATTTGTAATCTCGGGGTCGTTGGTTCGAATCCGACAAGAGGCTCAACAACACGATAGGATGCCGTTGCACATATAGCAGCGGCATTCTTTTTTATAATAATGCCACACCTGCGTGACTGTTTGAAAGTTCCGAGCTTATGGCAGCGGCCATCCTTTTTTATACAATATCCCGCTGCTTCATATAATTAGGCAACGGAAAACAAATTATACACGCTGACAAGCTACGAAAAACATTTTTTTCGTAACTTTGCATAAACAATATCACAACCACCTATTCACAACAACATCACAATCTATGAGAATCACCAGACTAATGTCAGCGGCCATCGTCGCCGGCATGTTCCCACTAAGTGCAGCAGCACAGAACACACCCGTAGGAGGTGCTGACGAGAAAACGCCATCGTCATCGGAATTCTTCGCATGGATAAACAACACCAACGAGGGTGCCACAGCGGCACAGACGGAGGTAAACCTCAACTTCTTCCGCTGGCTGCACGACACGTATGGCATGAAACTCGACATCTACGCATTCGATGCAGGAGCCATAGACGGTGCCATGAAGTACGGCACGCTTACGTCGCCACGGTTTCGCAGCCAATTCCCGCAGGGTTTCGGGGCCCTGAGCAAGCAGGCAGGGGCCATGGGCACACAGCTCGGCGTATGGCTCGGACCTGACGGCTACGGCGACACTGATGCCGAGGCCGAGGCACGCAGCAACATGCTGTTCAGCCTCGTTAAGGACTACAACTTCAGACTGTTCAAGATAGATGCCGTGTGCGGACAGCTCCGCCCATCGAAGTACGAGTGGTTTGACAAGACCTTCACACGCATCCGCAAAGTGTCACCCAACTTCATTCTGCTCAACCACAGGCTCAACCTCGGATGGGCAGTGAAGCATTCCACTACATTCCTGTTGGGAGGCAATGAGACGTATATAGACGTATTCATGACCAACTCCATGACAGCACCGCACCACCGCGCCCAGGCCATAGCACGTATGGCCCCCGACAAGCTCACACGCCTCACCGAAGACCACGGTGTATGCCTGTCGTCGTGCCTCGACTACTGGGAGGACGACCTCGTGATGCAGGCTTTCAACCGATGTCTTATACTCGCTCCTGAGATATACGCCAACCCATGGCTGCTGCGCGATGATGAGTATCCGCGTCTTGCGTTCCTCTTCAATCTGCACAAGGACTATGCCCCCATCCTCGTCAACGGCATGCAGTTGCCCGATGACAAGTACGGCACAGGAGCCATATCGCGCGGCGATGCCTCCACGAGGTTCTTGACACTGCGCAACCTGTCGTGGCAACCAGTAAAGTACCGCATACGGCTTGACGGTGAGGTGGGCTTGTCCGACAAGCGCAACGTGAAGGTACGGCTCTACCATCCATACATCCTCGACCTCGGAAGCCACGCCTACGGCTCAGAGGTGGAGGTAGAGGTGCTTCCTTTCAGGGCCGCGCTCGTGAAGCTGACCACACAGCCCGAGCGTGACGCGGTGGCTCTCAGCGGCATACCCTACGAGATAATAAACGACCGTGTGGGCAATGTGCGTGAACTGAAATTGCTGGGCATGCCTGGAAAATCGTATCAGGTGCGACTTGAGAAAGGCCATGACGTGCTGTCTGCGATAAAGATTGACGGCGTGGCAAAGAAAGCCCTGCTCTCCGGCAGCAAGGCTACGGTGAAGTTTGGTGGCACGCCCTTGAAGCACGACTACCACCGACTGATAGGCGAGATGACCTCATGCGACGTGCCATCAGACGTAAGCTCCATATACTACGCCACATGTTTCGCTGCCGACAACAACGCCCTTGAGGCCCGTTCGCTGAAACGTTCTGGCGAGACGGCTGTGCCACAGGTCAAGGCAGCACGCGATGCGTTCTTCGGACAGACGCTCTTCAAGACGCGTGAGATATGGGACCGCAACCTATTCGACGGCGACCCGTCGACGGCTTTCTCTATAGCACAGCGATGGGGAGACGCACGCACCAACGGAGAGTCTATGTTCTGCCTCGACATGGGCAAGCCGCAGGCACTTGACAAACTCACCATACAGACACTTGACGAGTACTCACTGTCGCCACTCAAGTCGTACGAGGGCGTATGGGTAGACGTATCTGCCGACCTGAAGAACTGGCGCAGCATCAACTGCACCGTGGGAACATCGTTTGACGTAGACCTGAAGGATGCCGGTGCCGTGCGCTATGTACGCTTCGCCCCGTGCCCATTGCGCCTCAGCGAAGTGACAGGCTACAAGGACGGGCAGCCCGTTGACCGCACTGAATGGCGTGCGTCAAACCTGTTCAGACCCTACGGCGGACGCACATGCAGTGCCACACAGACGTGGAAGAAGGAATTTGTGCTCGATGAGGTGCCCGAAGGCGCATACCTCTGCGTAGCCATCAACGGATATCATGGCGTGGAAGGCGCATGGGCAGGATTCAAGATTGACGGAGAGTACGTGGGATGCCCCGACCGAGCCCCGTCGTTCCAGTCAAACACATGGGAATACCAGAACGCAAGAGCCGACCGCAACTACACCTACTATCTGCCCCTGACTAAGGACATGGCAGGCAAGAAGATAGAGGCTTACGTGATATCGCTCGACCGAAACGTGCGGTATGTCAACACCGACCGCCCAGAACAGTCGCAGGACAATGGCCAGACCATACGCCCGATGATAAAGCCCGAAGTGTGGATTTCGGCCTACCCCATACCGTTTGAGAAGAAAACGCTCACCGCTGAGTGCAAGAAGTAACACTGCACACACTTTGACACATAAGTGTACGGCACGCTCTATTGCTGCCGACAATACATAAACGACAAGTGCGGAAAGACATATCACAACGCGAACATGTCTTTCCGCACTTTCTATTTCACAGATGCCTATCTCTGCTACGGCAATGACTATGAGCAGAACCTATTGTCGCAACACACTCACTGGTCACACGCCACGAGTTATCCATCATCCGTCACTTACGCTGCTGCAATACACCGCCCACACCATACCGGCCACGCGGTGTGACGATGGATATGCCATGATGCCCCAGCACCTTGCGCGTGGCGGTGGCATGTGCGTCATCCTGCACATTATCTATGGCGTTGGTGCCTGACACCGTGAGGCGGACGCTTGCCTCTGAAGCCCCGTCATGAGCCCTGGCCGTGATGACCGTCTGCCCCGGGGCAAGCAGAGTGACAAACCCACCGTTGACGGTCGCCACGCCCTCATCGCTGCTCACCCAGTCTATGCGCTTGTCTGTAACAGCAGCGGGGAGCATGGTAGGATGAAGTGCCAAGTGCCCTTCGGCAATGTCGGCGGCAATGTCTGTCTCATCAAACGCCAGCGAACTGGAGAGTATCGGTTCCCTCTGCTTGGTCTTGCGGTAGAGAAACGGCAACGGCATGGACGTAGACGTATATACATTGAAACGGGCATAGCTTGCCTCAGGGGCATTATAGCGCAGACTCCCACATTTACCGTCAACATTAGTAATGGTAGCGCCGTCGTACCCTAACGTCACGCTCCACAGCATGGAGCCCTCGTCCCAGGCAAGCGACTGCTTGGCGGTAGCCCCAAGCACGCGGCCGTACTGGTCTGTAAGAGTCCACTGGCCTGCGGTATCGGCCTTCCTGAGGGTGAAGCGCAGCACATCAGGACTCGTTACATCGGTCGTGGATGCTACCGACACCACGTCAAGATAGTGCGACTCCTGCATTCCTCCGAGGTCAGCGGCAGCACATCCGTTACGGTATATCATCACCTCATCGCCATCATTAAGCACGTCTTTCTTCGCGAGCCGCTCATAAATCCATCCCAACGGCGACTCCATGGCCATGCCTGGGCACTCGTCATAGTCTATGGTTATGGTGTTGACATATACAGACCCTTCCGCCGTGCCGCCCTGAATCTCAATGCTTGCCTCATCATTGGCAAAAGTCGGCACGTCAAACGATTTGGTGACATCAACATATACATTCAAGTCCTTCGACACCCACTGCCCGAACCACTGATCGCTTGCGAAATCGCACGGACGTAAGGCCCACAGTTTGGTGTCGCCATCGTAAAGCGACAAGCCCACTTGTCCCGAGCCGTTGTTTGAGCACATGCCAAGGGTTATGCTCCTGACCTTACATCCTTGCCATCCACCAAGATGCAGCACAGCCTTGCGGTTACGCGGTATCTGATTGTAGCGGTTGCCCGTAGTAGCCCCATAGTCGTTCTCAAAATATGCCCATGAGCCTTTGGGCACAGTACCGCTCCCATCCAGGACAAACTCAGCGGCAGACTTGTTGTACTCCACAATCCTATACACCACTTCTGCGGCATTGGCATAGAATGCCGCTAATAAAAAAGAAACGACAGCCACCATCCTGTTGGTGACATTACTTGTAGTATAAATCATGTTATGCAATTTTTATGTAAAATTACATCATTTATTGTTATGCCGCAAGTTTTTGCTTATGCTATTTTCATCCATTACGCACTATATGAGCCATGCTTTCATGCCGATGCCTACGCCCTCACGTCCCACACGCCATGACACCCAACTCTGTACAATCCGTAAAATGAATACAAACATCCCACTTTTCGGTATTTGCCCTATCAACACAAAGCCTTAACTTTGCAACGTGGGAGCATGGATGTACGTACACATGCCGCCAACGCCCCTACCACATGACTACACATCAAGGCAGACACCATTAAACATGCAGATATGAGAAAAATATTTTTGACAACGTTATTAACAATAATTACATTGAGTATTATGGCACAGAAGAAAGTAGTACAGACTGCAGGACGCGACCAGCTCGGCGAGTTCGCGCCGAAGTTCGCCCAACTTAATGATGACGTACTGTTCGGGGAGGTGTGGAGCCGCACCGACCAACTGGGACTGCGCGACCGCAGTCTCGTCACCATAACGGCCCTCATCAGCCAGGGACTTACCGACAGCTCGCTGACATATCATCTGCAGTCGGCCAAGAAAAACGGCATCACGCGCACTGAGATATCAGAGATCATCACACACATAGCCTTCTACGCAGGATGGCCCAAGGCATGGGCCGCATTCAGACTCGCCAAGGACGTATGGGCCGACGATGCCAACGGCGATGACGCCAAGGCCGCTTTCCAGCGCGAGATGATATTCCCCATAGGCGAGCCCAACACCGCTTACGCCCAATACTTCACTGGCAACAGCTACCTTGCAAAGATTTCAGGCGAGCAGGTGCCGTTCTCCAACGTGACGTTTGAGCCGCGCTGCCGCAACCACTGGCACATACACAAAGCCTCAAAGGGCGGCGGCCAGATGCTCGTAGGCGTGGCAGGACGCGGATGGTACCAGAAAGAAGGCAAGCCCGCCCAGCCCATTCTCCCTGGCACGGTGATACACATACCAGCCAATGTGAAGCACTGGCACGGTGCTGCCGCCGACAGTTGGTTCGCTCACCTCGCCTTCGGCGTGCCCGGCGAGGACATGTCCAACGAGTGGCTTGAGCCCGTCAGCGACGAGGAGTACGACAAGCTGCCCAAGTAAGGCATATCCGCGACGACTTTACTCAAGCCAACGGCACTGTGTACATGGTGCCGTTGGCCATACAGCACAGGCCAATTCACGCACGCCATACGTACAACGCGCCGCGACACCATGGCCTAAAGCTGACAACAATAAATATGAAAAAGCGCAAACTACTCATGCAGTAGCTTGCGCTTTTTCATATTATCATATTATTCCCACTCTATCGTTGATGGTGGCTTGGACGATATGTCATAGCATACGCGGTTGACACCTTTCACCTTGTTTATTATCTCATTAGACACCTTGGCCATGAAGTCATAGGGCAGATGAGCCCAGTCAGCGGTCATGGCATCGGTCGAGGTGACGGCACGGAGGGCCACGGGGTGCTCATACGTACGCTCGTCTCCCATCACGCCTACTGAGCGCACTGTGGAGAGGAGCACTGTGCCGGCCTGCCATATCTGGTCGTAGAGCGACACCTCTATCTCGCCGTTCTGCATGTCGGCGGGCACTCCTGCAGCCAGCACACGGCGTGCTTCCTCGCCAGAGAGCCTCACCTTATAGTTGCGCAAGCCACGGATGTAGATGTCATCGGCATCCTGCAGTATGCGCACCTTCTCGGGAGTGATGTCGCCGAGGATGCGTACTGCCAGACCTGGGCCGGGGAACGGATGACGCGTTATCAGATGCTCGGGCATGCCCATGGAGCGGCCCACGCGGCGCACCTCGTCCTTGAACAGCCACTTCAGGGGCTCACAGAGCTGGAGGTTCATCTCCTTGGGCAGACCGCCCACGTTGTGATGGCTCTTTATCACCTTGCCCGTGATGTTGAGCGACTCTATACGGTCTGGATATATGGTGCCCTGTGCGAGCCACTTGGCACCTGTCTGCTTCTTGGCCTCGGCGTTGAACACCTCCACGAAGTCGCGGCCTATAATCTTACGTTTCTGCTCAGGGTCGGTAACTCCTGCGAGGTCGGCGAAGAACTTCTCTGACGCATCCACGCCGATGACGTTCAAGCCAAGACACTTGTAGTCCTCCATCACATCACGGAACTCATTTTTGCGGAGCATGCCGTGGTCTACGAATATACAGGTGAGGTTCTTGCCTATGGCCTTATTGAGCAATACGGCGGCCACGCTTGAGTCCACACCGCCCGACAGTCCGAGTATAACCTTGTCGTCGCCGAGCTGGGCTTTCAGTTCTGCAACAGTGGTCTCGACAAACGAGTCGGCACTCCAGTCCTGCTTGCTGCCGCAGATGTCTACTACAAAGTTCTTCAGGAGCTGTGTGCCCTGGAGCGAGTGGAACACCTCGGGGTGGAACTGCACGGCCCACACCGGCTGCTTGGTGGATGCGTAGGCAGCAAACTTCACATTGGCCGTGGATGCTATGCACTTGTAGTCGTCAGGAATGGCGGTGATGGTGTCGCCATGACTCATCCACACCTGCGAGTTCTCCACGAATCCCTTGAACAGCGGATTCCCGGCATCGAAGTGCTCGAGGTTGGCGCGTCCGTACTCACGTGAGTCGGCAGCCTCCACACGTCCGCCGCCAGCATAGCTTATGTACTGTGCGCCATAGCAGATTCCAAGCACGGGGATACGTCCTACGAACTGGCTCAAGTCCACCTTGAAGGCTTCCTTGTCATGCACCGAGTAAGGGCTTCCGCTGAGGATGACACCGATGACAGAGGGGTCGTCCTTAGGGAACTTGTTGTAGGGCATGATCTCGCAGAAGGTGTCGAGCTCGCGCACGCGGCGGCCTATGAGCTGCGTGGTCTGCGAACCGAAATCAAGAATGATAATCTTCTGTTGCATTATATGATATGTTTAAAATAATATTATTGTCTGTCCAACAGGCCTGCTCCACGGACATGCGCATGGCCGCCACAGGTGCCGTCACAGGTTGCTAAGAAACTCCTCGGCATGTGCGAGCGTGTCGAGCTTGCCTATATCCATGAGTTTGAGGTCTGGCTTCTCGTAGCCCACGATGTGGTGTGAGGCGCACATCGCGAGGTAGAAGTCTATGATGCCGAACTTGTCGGGAAACTCATCCATACACGCGAACATGCGCGGTGATATGGCGTGTATGCCGGCGAAGGCGAGCATCTTGCAGCGTGCAGGGTTCAGCCCTTCGTACGGACTCTTCACCTCGCCCGTCTCTATGTTGGTCCATCCCATGAGCCTCATGCCGTCATCGAAGAGCAGATAGCGCTTGGTCTTACGCTGACTGACAAGCAACACGGCATCAGCCTGCTGCCCGCCTGTATCTACGAGAGCCATGTCGTAGAACTTCCGCAAGTCTACATTGCTCATGATGTCTACATTGTGTATCAGCACCGGCTTGCTGCTGTCAAACAGCGGAGCGGCCTTCTTTATGCCGCCGCCAGTCTCAAGCAGTCCATCGGTCTCATCAGATATAGCCACGGAGATGCCGAAGTTGTCATTACGTTTCAGGTATTCCACTATCTGGCTGGCGAAATGATGCACATTGACGACCACGTGGTCGGCACCGGCATCTATCAGCCGTGTAATCACGCGCTTTATAAGCGGTTCGCCGCCGACCTCCACCAGAGCCTTAGGCTTGGTATCTGTGAGCGGCTTCAGGCGCGTGCCGAGCCCTGCCGCGAAAATCATTGCCTGCATCATAGAAGTATATACATTATATATAGTATTCAAAGATAGTGCCAACCGTATGAAATAGAGCTTACTCTGATTGCATATGCGCAACCTATCTACTGCAAAGGTACGTAAAATCCTGCTAAAAAGCCATTGCCAAGTCCACTTTTTAACCAGCCACACACTATTTTACGACAAGCACCATCTATTATCCATGATACCAGTACTACCGCGCAAGTAAGCGGATGCACAAACCGAAGGGTGTGCGTCACTTGGCGGTGGTACACTTATCCACGAGATACACTATGGACTCGTATGGTATGCCCGAGTTGGTGGTGAGACCTATCTCGCACGTGCGACTGTTGGAGTAGCCCATGTGTATGCCCCTCTTCTCGAGCTGCGGACGCAGCTTGCGCAGTGCGTACCTGTTGACCTCGGGATGGGTGAAGCCCCTGTCGCCGGCAAAACCGCAGCAGCCCACCTCCTCAGGCACGAACACCTCCTTGGCGCACAGCCTTGCCAGACTCACTATTGTGTCGGCAAGCCCCATGCGGCGCATGGAGCATGTGATGTGTATGGCTACGGTGTCGTCAATGGGAGTGAACGTCAGCCTGTCGCGCAGGAAGGTGTATATAAACTCCGCCGGCTCGTACAGTCGCATCTTCTTGATGGTCTCACGCATGCGGTGCAGACACGGACTCTGGTCGCACAGCACAGGATAGCGGCCCTCCTCACTGGCTTGCCACAGTGCCTCCTCAAGCTCATGTGCCTTGCGGTCGGCTATATCCATCATGCCCTTGCTCTCCCAGATGGTGCCGCAGCACAGCTTCTCCATGCCTTTCGGGAATATTATCTCGTAGCCCGCCTTGTTGAGCAGCGACACCATCTTGTTGACAAGTGCCATCTCCTCGGGCGACTTATGCGGCAGACCCATGGTCTGATTGATGCAGCTCGGGAAGTACACCACCTTGCAGGGCTCCTTGGGTTGGCCGTCCTCAAGGTGCCTGCCCACACGGTATGCCTTGGGCATGGCAGGAGTCCAGAGCGGTATGCGGAGCAGTGAGTGCATGCCGCCCGTTATAGCCGACATGGCTTTCGTGCCCAGCACGGTGTGGGCAGTATCGGCCAGTGTGAGCACAGGGCGCAGGGCATTCTTCACGCCGGCGAAGTGGGCGGCGGCGTACTGCCCCATCTTGTAGCCCATGCTGCCCTCGGGCAGTGCCTCCTGGCGTATGACGTGCGTCAGCTCGCCCATATTGATGTGCATGGGGCACGACATGGAGCACAGGCCGTCGCCGGCACACGTCTCGTTGCCCCAGTACTTGTATTCCCTCTCAAGCGTGTGCAGACGCTCTGCGTCCTCACCAGTAGCCTTCAGGCGTGCTATCTCCCTCCGTATGATGATGCGCTGACGGCTGCTGAGGGCAAATCCACAGGTCAGGCAGTTCACCTCGCAGAAGCCGCACTCTATGCAACGGTCCACCAGCGGGTTGGTGAGCGGCAGCGGTTTGAAGTGCTTGAGGTGGCACTCTGGGTCGTCGTTGAATATCACGCCGGGATTGAGCAGCGCGTCGGGATCGAACAGTTCCTTCACCGCCTTCATCACGGCGAAAGCCTCATCGCCCCACTCGTAGCGCACGAAGGGGGCCATGTTGCGGCCCGTACCGTGCTCAGCCTTCAGCGAACCGTCGTACTTGTCTACCACCAGAGTCTTCACATCGTCCATCAGACTCCTGTACCGCTCCACGTCATCCTTGGTCTTGAACGACTGGTTTATGATGAAGTGGTAGTTGCCCTCGAGCGTGTGGCCGTATATGCAAGCGTCATCGTAGCCGTGACGCGCTATGAGGTCTTGCAGGTCGGCGGTAGCCTCGGGCAGGTCCTCTATGTGGAAAGCGATGTCCTCTATGAGGCATGTGGTGCCAAGCCGGCGCGTACCGCCCACGGCAGGGAACACTCCCGAGCGCATGGCCCAGAACTTGGAGTACTCCTCGGGCTTGTCGGTGAAGCGCACGGGGGTGTAGGTGTCAAAGGCTTTCAGACACTCCTCTATCTCACCGACATATCTGTGCAGCTCCTCTGGCGTGGAAGCCTTGGTCTCTGTGAGTATGGCCGTGAGGCCGTCGCCCGTGGTGTCGCCCACCGATGCCAGCGACTTCTTGTCGAGCAGCTCAGCACTCTTCACTATCCATTCGCCCTTGTCGTTGACCAGCCGCTTCATGGCCACCACGGCCTTGCACGCCTCCTTTATGTCCTTGAAGTAGAGCATGGCACTGGCCTTGCAGGGATGGTCGTACAGGGTGTTCATGGTCACTTCCGACATGAAGGCCAGCGTGCCCTCCGAGCCTACCATGAGGTGGGTTATTATGTCGAAGGGGTCGTCGTACAACACAAACGGCAGTATGTTGAGACCCGTCACATTCTTTATGGCATACTTGTAGCGTATGCGCTCACACAGCTTCTCATCGGAGCGCACACGGTCGCGCAGCTCCTCTATACGCCGTATGAACCCGGGCTTCTCATGGGCAAAGCTCCGCTTGCTCTCCTCACTGCCCGTGTCGAGCACGGTGCCATCGGCCATGACGATGCGCACCGACACCAGCATCCTGTCGCTGTTGGCATGCGTGCCGCAGTTCATGCCCGAGGCGTTGTTCATCACGATGCCGCCTATCATCGCGCTCTTCACCGATGCAGGGTCGGGACCGAGCTTGCGCCCGTAGGGCCTGAGCAGGTCGTTGACGCGCTGCCCCACTATGCCGGGCTGGAGGCGAATGCGCCGTCCGCCGTCCTGTATCTCATATTGCTCCCAGTGCTTTCCGGCCACTATGAGTATGGAGTCGCTTATCGACTGGCCCGACAGGCTGGTGCCTGCCGCACGGAATGTCACGGGCAGATGCTCCTTACGTGCCAGACGGAGGATGTCGGCCACTTCGCGCTCCGAGTCGGAGCGTATCACTATCTGCGGTATGAGACGGTAGAACCCGGCATCACTGCCCCACGCCAGACGGCGCAGCTCATCAGTATAGATGCGCTGCTCGGGGACAAACTTGCTGACTTGTCTCAGAAACGATTGGTATTTGCTGTTCATATTCTGTATATGACGGAACTTTTTTTTAAGACCAGCAGTCGTATATGGCTGAACTGTCATAGTTTGTTATCTCTCACAATATTCATACAAAATTCGCCAAAATACTTGACATACGCAAGCATTTGCCGCATAATATTATCACTTACTACAAATGACAGAACCGCTACACCGTCCGAAGGCATCAATCCACCCGTTTGGCACGCCGAGCCCCTTTAACATTTTTTATTCGTAGCGGATAACAATTGTTGTGTCTCCGCCAACGACAAGCGCGGTACCTTTGCAAACGTCAATAATACAACAGGAGGAGACTAACTATGACAAAAGTAAGAGAAATCTACCGTTGCCCAATTTGCGGCAACATCGTGGAAGTGTTGCATGAGGGTGCCGTGCTCTCGTGCTGTGGCAAACCCATGCAGCTGATCACCGCCAACACCACCGACGGAGCGTATGAGAAGCACGTGCCAGTAGTGGAGCGTATAGAAGGCGGATTCCGCGTGAGCGTAGGCAGCGTGGAGCATCCGATGGACGAGAGCCACTACATACAGTGGATAGAACTGCTCACGCCTACGTGCGTCATGCGCCGTGAGCTGTACCCCGGCGACAAGCCCGAGGCCGTGTTCATCATAGACAAGGTGACAGCATGCGGCACGTCGGCATCGGAGTGCGACATGGAGAAGGTGTCGGCACGTGAGTATTGCAACCTGCATGGACTATGGGGCAAATAGCCATGGCAGCCATACCGCGACAACCGGGCTGAGGACTACCATGATGCTCTGGCCCTCAGCCATGTAAAACAATCAAGTCTTAGGTCATGCGCGGATGCGGCGATGCGACATCGTAGCATCCGCATTATCGTACAGTTCACACCCCGAGAAACGCCATAAACGGGCACCCCCTTTCGCGGCATGAGCCAGACGAATTGGCAAAATGGCCCATAATGCACTGCAAAACGGCCCATTTCGCAACATTAAACGGGCCGTTTTGCGACACATTATGGGCCGTTTTGCAACGCATTGTACATCAATACGTTGCAGAACGCAATCAATAACGTAAAAATCAAGCGGCATCAACGCCGCGCATGGCTTACAGCTCCTTGCTCCACTGCATGAACTGCTCCACCATGGCAGGCTCGTAATGCGAGAAGAAGAGACTGCGCTTCAGGTCGAGGGCCTTGATGTCTGACATATCCTTGTCGGTGAGTTCGAAGTCGAAGATAGAGAGATTCTCCTGCATGCGCTCCTTGTGCGTGCTCTTGGGTATAATCACCACGCCGTGCTGTATGAGGTACCTAAGGGCCACCTGCGCCACAGACTTGCCATGCTCCTTGCCGACTGCCGTCAGCACAGGGTTGGTGAAGAATCCGTTGCGGCCTTCGGCGAACGGGCCCCACGACATAATCTGGCAACCGTACTTGCGCATATACTCACCAGCCTCCTGCTGCTGGTCGAACACATGTGTCTCCACCTGATTGACCATGGGCTTTATCTCCACGTGCTCCTGAAGGTCTATGAAACGGTCGGGGTAGAAATTGCTCACGCCGATGGCCCTCACCTTGCCCTCGCGATAGGCACGCTCCAAGGCTCGGTACGACCCGTAATAGTCGCCGAATGGCTGATGGATGAGCATGAGGTCTACATAGTCGGACTGGAGCTTGCGCAGACTCTCAAGGATGGAGGCATACGCCTTCTCCTCACCGGCATTGGATATCCATATCTTGCTGACGATGAACAGTTCGCCACGCGGCACGCCGCATTTAGCGATAGCCTCGCCCACGCCTTCCTCATTGTGGTAAGCCTGTGCCGTGTCTATAAGCCTATAGCCCACGCTGATGGCATCAGACACACAACGCTCACACTCCTTCGGGTCTACCTGATAGACTCCGTAACCCATCTGGGGCATCCTGATCCCATTGTTCAACGTAACATACTCCATTGTATCAATATATTTAGTGGTCATTCTGCCTGGTGTGGCTACATGCTCCTGCGTACAGGCCGCACGGCTCATGCCGCCCACAGGCATACGGCACAAAGTTAGGCCAAAACCATGACATACGCTATATAATAAATACAGAAATCCTTACCATTTTTTCGGAAACGCACATCAGCACATCAGCTCATGGCGCGTGAGGACAGGCGCGAGGCACTGCCGTGCCGTGGGTGCTACTCCCCCACCGTAAGCACCACATACTCCGAGCGCGTGCCTATGCGGAACTTTCCGCCCCAGATACCCATGCCCGAACTGACATAGTAGCGTGTGCGGCCCTTCTGCAGCGGCCCGAAAGCGTCCTCATATATGGCATCAGTCACCCACGATGCGGGCCACACCTGGCCGTAGTGCGTGTGGCCACTGAACTGGAAGTCTACTCCGCACCGCTCTGCTTCCTCCAGATGATAGGGCTGATGGTCGAGGAGTATGGTGAACTCATCGGCCGAGACGCTGCCCCGCACGATATCGGCCAGTGGCTTGCGGCGCAGATTGGTTCTGTCGTCGCGTCCTACGATGCACAGTCCGCATGCACGCGCCACGCTGTCGCGGAGCAGCGTTATGCCGGCATCGCGATAGAACTGCTGCGCCTTAGGCTCGCCGCTGTAATACTCGTGGTTGCCAAGGCACGCATACACGGGGGCGTTGAGCCGTCGAAACTCCTCCGCCACACGCTCCTCAAGCAGCGGCCGCACGCTGATATCCACGACATCGCCGCATATAAGTACGAGGTCGGCATGCTCGGCGTTTATCATATCCACCCACTTGCTTAGCTCCGCACGGCGGTTGTGATAGCCGAGGTGCAGATCGCTGAGGAGCACGGCCTTAACCTGCCGCTTGCCCTTCATCTTGTCAGACTTTATCTCCATCGGCACACGTTTCTTGTCGTAGTAGTGCAGATTGCCATATACAAACACGGCAAGCATCGCCACAAACAGGGCTACGGACACCGCCCCGTTGCCGTACAGCCACGACTTTGGGATGAGATGCACGAGCCGTGCCGCATCGAGCACGAGGAAAGCCATGACGAGGTACAGAAGTATGAATATCACCGAGTTGCCCGTCTCATACACCACCGTGGCCACGTCAAGCGGCATCTTCTCTATGGCTCCTGAGAACCCGAGGAACATGGAAAGGAACAGAATGAGCGACAGTGCCACCGCCGCCCACCTCCAGCAATCAGCCAAAGGCAGCAAATGCCAGATTGGCAAAGTTAGGCATTGTGCCGCTATTCCGCAACATTTCGGCCCGGAAAAGAATGTTAATTCGCGCGATGTGGCTTGCTCCCATTGCCGTGCGTCAGCTCATCACATATAATCACAATGCGGCATGAGCACAAAGGATTCACTGTATGGCTTTGCGAAACGGCCCGAATCGCAGTGCGAAATGGCCCATTTCGCTGCCTAAAACAGGCCATTTTGCAACGCGTTTCGGGCCGTTTCACAAGTCACTGCAAGCCAATATGTTACAGTGCACGAAAACAACCTTGTTCAGATGAGAGCCACACTGATAACCCAGCGTACTGTCAGCAGTGGCACAAGCAAGCGTCCCACCACCAGTAACGATAAAGGGGAGGCGCACAAAAGCACCTCCCCTCGGTATCACTCAGCATGCGAGCCTTATGGCATCACGATATGCCACGGCTACTCATGTATGTCTATCTTCTCCACTCTCCGCTCATGGCGGCCGCCCTCAAAAGGCGTGGCGAAGAACGTATCCATGATTTTCTCCGCCGTCTTGTTGTCTACAAACCGCCCCGGCATCACCAGCACGTTGGCGTTGTTGTGCTGACGGATGAGGTGGGCTATCTCTGGCATCCACGCAAGTCCTGCCCTCACGCCACTGTGTCTGTTGAGGGTCATGCTCATGCCCTCACCGCTTCCGCATATACCTATGCCCGGGTACACCTCGCCGCTGGCTATGCCCTCAGCAAGCGCATGCCCGAAGTCGGGATAGTCGCAGCTCGCATCGCTGTACGTGCCGTAGTCCTTGTAAGGATAGTGGTGCGCCTCGAGATAGTCTATCACAAATTTCTTCAACGCTATACCTGCGTGGTCGCAGGCTATGCCTACAGTCTTTATCTCCATAACGAAAAGTTTTTATCGGTTAATGGTGGTTCTAAAAATTACCACCGCATTATACTTTCATTTAAAGAGGATGGCGTTTTGTCATCTTTCGGGCTCTTTTCGGTCCAAAGCGTAAGTTCGCTCAGTCGTAATGCCCGCATTACTCCTTCGTTCACTTGCGCTTTGTCCTCGAAAATAGTCTCGAAATAAGACAAAGCTAATTGTTAGAACCACCCTTTAGAAAATGCTTCACCTGATTGTAGACGTTCTCTGCCGTGAACCCGAGTTTCTCATCGAGCACCTTATACGGAGCCGAGAATCCGAATGTGTTGAGTCCGAACACCATGCCGTTGGCACCTACCAGTCCCTCAAGCGTGACGGGCAGACCTGCCGTCATGCCGAATATCTTGGCACCTGTCGGCAGTATGCTCTCCTGATAGTCCTTAGGCTGTGTGCGGAAGAGTCCCTCCGACGGCACGCTCACGATGCGTGTCTTGATGCCATCCTCGCGCAGGAGCTTGCTGCCGGCCACCAGTGTGGCCACCTCAGAGCCTGATGCGAGAAGTATCACATCGTAGTCGGCATCAGACCCTTCTACTATGTACGCACCCTTGCGGGCACCCTCGTAGTCGGTACCCTCTGGCAGACTCATCACGTTCTGGCGTGAGAAGATGAGCGCGGTAGGCGTGTCCATGTTCTCGACAGCCATCTTCCAGCACACGGTAGCCTCATCGGCATCGGCCGGGCGGAACACACGCACGGAGTCGTTGCCGCTGTGGTTCTTGAGCTTCTCCATAAGACGTATCTGCGCCTCCTGCTCCACAGGCTCATGGGTAGGCCCGTCCTCACCCACACGGAAGGCATCGTGAGTCCATATAAACTTAATAGGTACGCGCATGAGCGCAGCCATACGTATGGCGGGCTTCATATAGTCGGAGAACACGAAGAACGTGCCGCAAGCCGGTATCACACCGCCATGCAGGTACATACCTATGCAGACACAAGCCATGGTGAGCTCGCTCACGCCGGCCTGGAAGAACGCTCCCGAGAAGTCATCGGCCTTGATGTCGTGCGTTTTCTTGAGGAATCCGTCGGTCTTGTCGGAGTTGCAGAGGTCGGCAGAAGAGCAAACCATGTTGCCCACCTGCTCCCCAAGCACGCCAAGGCAGTTGGCCGACGCCACACGCGTGGCCACATCGCGCGGCTGTACGAGCTGGCTCCAGTCCACCTTAGGCGCATCGCCAGAGAACCACTGGCGCATCAGTTCTGCCTTCTCGGGGTTGGCCTTGCGCCACTCCTCCTCCTCAGCGTGGCGTTTGGCCACAATCTGCAGGAGTTCTGCCCTGCGTGACTCGTACAGGGCTTTCACGTCATCGAACACTACGAACGGATCTTCCACGTCACCGCCAAGGTGCTTCACGGTGTTGGTGTAGGCTCCATCGCCGAGCGGTGCTCCATGAGTCTTTACGTTGTGCTCGTAGCTGGTGCCGTCTGACTTCAATGCGCCCTTGCCCATGACGGTGTTGCCAATGATAAGTGTCGGGCGGTGCTGCTCCTTGTTGGCAAGCACGAGGGCGGCACGTATCTCATCGGGGTCGTTGCCGTCGATAGTCAGCACGTTCCATCCCCATGAGCGGTACTTCTTCTCTGTGTCCTCGTTTATCACTACGCCACACTCGGTGGAGAGCTGTATGTCGTTGGAGTCGTAGAACATGATGAGGTTGTTGAGGCGAAGCACGCCGGCCACACGGCCCGCACCCTGCGATATCTCCTCCTGTATGCCGCCATCGGAGATGTAGGCATATATCTTGTGCTGCATCATGGTCTTGCCCAGACGGGCCTCAAGGAATTTCTCTGCTATGGCAGCACCCACGGCGAAGGTGTGTCCCTGCCCGAGGGGGCCGGAGGTGTTCTCTATGCCACGTGTCACATCACGCTCGGGATGACCGGGTGTGACAGAGCCCCACTGGCGGAACTGCTTCAGCTCGTCAATAGAGAACTTGCCCTGCAAAGCCAAGGCGGAATAGAGCATCGGGGAC
>JALFIM010000061.1 GCA_022775985.1 Prevotella sp. | reverse complement strand
GCAGTGTTTCACGGTATAGACGGCGGCAGACTGGAACCGATGTTGGCCCTGGCCATATTTGGAGTGGGGACATTCCTGCTTGTCCTGCCCTTTGTCATACAAAGGCACATACGCGCTGCCATTGTAGCAGGGGCGGTATGCTATGCTACTGCCACATTGGTATGCGAGTTGTTTGGCAGTTGCAGACTCGGCACATCGTCTTGGTGGGTCCTGCCAGTACTATGGTATCTTATTTTTGCCGTCCCAGACAAAGCCGGGCAACATACAGAGCAATAGCTTTACTGTGAGGCAAGCAGTGAGGCAAGCAGTGAGACAAGTAGAGTTAATAAATACCAAAAAACGGCTGCATATACATACTATAAGTGCGAAAATGTGTAACTTTGCTGATTAATAATGTATTAAAAACAGCCTTTATTCTTATTTACGACACACACATGCACACGACACACGATATGAGGAAATACGCCGTTGCGCTGCTGTTGCTGCTCGTCGCAGTGACATGCCATGCCCAGATGTCAGACCCAGTGAAGTTTACATCGCAACTGAAAACAGGCCACTCACCCGAAGCCGAGATAGTGTTTACCGGCAAGATAGAGCCGGGGTGGCACGTCTACTCCACCAATCTCGGGGGTGGCGGCCCCATAGAGGCATCGCTGTCTGTGACACGTAAAGACGGTGTGGAGCTCGTAGGCAAGCTCACGCCTAAGGGCAAGGAGCTGTCGAAGTATGACGAGCTGTTCGGCATGAAGGTACGGTACTTCGAGCACACGGCCACGTTCGTGCAGAAGATACGCTTCACCAAGCCGCACTACGCCATAGACTGCACCCTGGAGTACGGCGCGTGCAGCGATGCCACCTGCATGCCTCCGATGGAGGTGAGCCTGAAGTCGCATGGCAAGTCGCCGGCATTCGCCGACAGCAAGGGCACCGAGACCGCAGATGACGGCAAGAGTGCTGCTGCGCTGAGGGAGGCCGAGGCCCGCAATGCCGCCATAGACGAGGGCGGTGCCGACGGAGGCGTGGCCACGATGCCCACACAGGGCATGCCCATAGACAGTGCCTTCGGCGTGAATCCCGCATCAGCCACGGCAGCTACTGCGGCATACGGCGGTGCCTCCGCGCTCAGCGAGGCCGACCGCGCGGCACTGTGGCGGCCCGTGGTGAAGGAGATGCAGGGCTACGGTGAGCATGCCGGCCGCTCGCTCATATACATATTCGCAGCAGGACTGGTGGGAGGCTTACTCGCACTGTTCACGCCCTGCGTGTGGCCCATCATACCGATGACCGTGAGCTTCTTCCTGAAGCGCAGCAAAGACCGCCGCAAGGCCGTGCGCGAGGCCATGACCTACGGAGCCGCCATAGTGGTGATATACGTGACGCTGGGTCTGGCCGTGACGCTGATATTCGGCGCGAGCACGCTCAACGCCCTGTCTACCAACGCCGTGTTCAACATCGTGTTCTGTCTGATGCTCGTAGCATTCGCGGCTTCCTTCTTCGGGGCTTTCGAGATACAACTGCCGTCGTCGTGGAGCAACAAGGCCAACACAGCCAGTTCCTCCACCACAGGACTCGTAAGCATATTCTTCATGGCGTTCACACTGGCACTCGTGTCGTTCTCATGCACGGGCCCCATCATCGGATTCCTGCTCGTGGCCGTCAGCACACAGGGCGAGATAGTGGCACCGGCCGTGGGCATGCTGGGCTTCGCACTGGCCCTGGCCATACCGTTCACGCTGTTCGCCATGTTCCCGTCGCTGCTCAAGTCGGCACCCAAGTCGGGCGGATGGATGAACGTCATAAAGGTGACGCTCGGATTCGTGGAGCTGGCCTTCGCCCTGAAGTTCCTCTCCGTGGCCGACCTGGCATACGGGTGGCACCTGCTCGACCGCGAGACATTCCTCGCGCTGTGGATAGCGCTCTTCGCACTGCTCGGCTTCTACCTGCTCGGCATGTTCCACTTCCCGCACGACGATGAAGGCCGCCGCACCAACGTGCCGCAGTTCTTCCTCGCCCTCGGCTCACTGGCATTCGCAGTGTACATGGTGCCTGGCCTGTGGGGCGCGCCCCTAAAGGCCATCAGTGCCTTTGCACCTCCGATGAGTACGCAGGACTTCAACCTGTACAAGAACAGCGTGCAGCCGCGCTTCACCGACTACGAGGCCGGCATGGCGGCGGCACGGCTTGAGGGCAAGCCCGTGCTCCTCGACTTCACGGGACATGGCTGCGTGAACTGCCGCAAGATGGAAGCCGCCGTGTGGACGGACGCTACCGTGGCCGACTTGCTCAACAACAAGTACGTGCTCATATCGCTATACGTAGACGACAAGACTCCGCTGGCCGAGCCCATGACCGTAAGCGAGAACGGGCGCAAGCTCACCCTCGCCACCGTGGGAGACAAGTGGAGCTATCTGCAACGCCATAAGTTCGGGGCCAACACGCAGCCGTTCTACGTGGCCGTAGACCCTCTGGGGCAGCCGCTCGGCCCGAGCCGCTCTTACGATGAGGACATAAAGGCGTACATCGGCTTCCTCAGCAGCGGCCTTGACAGATACTCCGAGGCCGACGGCAGCGGCAAGTGACGACACCATGACGGAGCACAGGCAGACAGCGCGAAATATTATGCGCAAACACTTCTGCGGCTCGGATTTTTTGACTACATTTGCAAAACATCAAAATCCGCCATATACATTATTTATATTACAGCGGCGGACAAACTGTCATTAATGAAAATACTCAGAATAACAGAAAGACTACTCGCGCTCATGGCCGCGCCCCTGCGCCGCAACACGGCCTTCGCCGTGTTCATGTACGTGCTGGGGTGCGTGTGCGCATGGGCCACACTGCCGTCTACGCGCGGTGCCAAGCTCTATGACAATCTGTACCTTGAGCTGTTTCTCGACGTGTACGTGCTGTCGGCAGTGCTCACCATCACGCCACGCATAGCACGTGCATGGCTGCGCGGTGCGCTGTACGCGGTGCTCTACGCCACGGCCATAGCCGACGTGTACTGCTTCGTGAAGTTCGGCTCCACGCTCACCCCCACCATGCTGCTGCTCGTAGGCGAGACCGACTCACGCGAGGCCGGGGAGTTTCTGCGCTCATGCGTGTCACCCGACGTGGTGTTCAGCCCTCTGGGATGGGTGCTGCTGGTGGCCGCCACGCACATACTCGTGTCGGTGGAGCTGCGCTTCCCGCACCTCGTGCCACACGCACTGAAGGAGCCTGTGGCGCGTATGCGCGGCATCATGGTCTCAAGGGCGGAGGTGCTGAAGCCCATGGCCGGCGCGGCCGTGACCGTGATGCTCGTATGGGCCGCCGTAGCCAGCGCACACAACAAGGCCGCCACGTGGCAACTGATGTCGGGACGCACCATAGGCGAGGTGGAGCACACGCTCACGGAGAAAGACCACGCCGTGCTCTATCAGCCGGTGTACCGCCTGGCATTCAGCATATACGCCAACGAGCTCACCGCCTCACAGGTGCAGAAGCTCGTGGCCGCCGCCGACAAGGTGCGCGTAGACAGTTGTTCTTTCACCAGCCCTGACATAGTGCTCATCATAGGCGAGAGCTACAACAGGCACCACTCGCAGCAATACGGCTACTTCCTGCCCACCACGCCGAGACAGGTGCAGCGCGAGAAGCGCGGACGGCTGGTGCGCTTCACCGACGTGGTGGCACCGTGGAACCTCACCAGCTTCGTGTTCAAGAACCTCTTTTCGCTGCATGTGGTGGGACAGAAGGGCGAGTGGTGCGACTATCCGCTATTCCCGGAGCTGTTCCGCAAGGCCGGGTACCACGTCACGTTCATCACCAACCAGTTCCTGCCCAAGGCCAAGGAGGCCGTGTACGACTTCAGCGGCGGGTTCTTCCTCAACAACCCCAAGCTCAGTCAGGCGCAGTTTGACACCCGCAACGACAAGCTGCACGCGTACGATGAGGACTTGCTGGCCGACTACGACCGGCTGAAAACCCAGGAGACGGGGCACAACCTCACCATCTTCCACCTCATAGGACAGCACGTCAACTACCGTCTGCGCAGCCCCAAAGACCGCAAGAAGTTCACTGCCGACGACTACAAGGAGGCCAAGCCGCACCTCAACGACCGCGAGCGCACCACGCTCTCCGACTACGACAACGCCATACTGTACAACGACTCCGTGGTAGACCAGATATGCAAGCGTTTCGAGGACCGTGAAGCCATAGTGATATACGTGCCCGACCACGGCGAGGAGTGCTACGAGGGCGACATGCACTTCTTCTGCCGTCTGCACTCCGCCAAGGTAGACGCGCGTCTGGCGCACGCCGAGTTTGACATACCGTTCTGGATATGGTGCTCGCACAAGTATGCCGTGCGCCACCCACAGGTATTCCGTCAGGTGGTGGCGGCACGCAACCGACGCTTCATGACCGATGCCCTGCCGCATCTGCTGCTCTACCTCGCCGGCATACACGCCCCCGACTACCACGATGAGTACAACCTCATATCGCCCGACTACGATGAGGCGCGGCCGCGCATACTGAAGGGTGTGGCCGACTACGACAAGCTGTGAGCACCGCGTGCCACAGCCCACGGACATAACACACAACATCAATGCAATGAACAACATACACCATACACCCATACTCACGCGGCAGCAGTGCTCGGCGCTCAGGGGCATAGCCATCATAGGCATAGTGCTCCACAACTACTGCCACTGGCTCGGACTCGCCGTCAAGGAGAACGAGTACACGTTCACCTTCGCCAACTGCCGACGACTGCTTGAGGTGACATTCAGCCCCGACATCAACTATCCTGTACACCTATTGTCGTTCTTCGGGCACTACGGCGTGCCCATATTCCTGTTTCTCAGTGCCTACGGACTGGTACTGAAATACGAGGCCGCCGACAAGCCCGTGGCACCGTCGCCCAGCGCGTGGCGGTTTGTGCGCTACCACTTCCTCAAGTTGTTCAAGATGATGATAGTGGGCTACGTGGCATTCACGATGGTGGATGCCATCACGCCCAAGCCGTTCCACTACACCGTGGCAGACATTCTGTCGCAGCTCGGCATGTTCAACAACCTGCGTCCAGACCCCGACCACGTCATCTGGCCAGGGCCTTACTGGTTTTTCGGGCTCATGCTCCAGACATACATCGTGTACAGGCTGCTGCTATACCGCCGTGGGTGGCTGCCGGCAGTGCTGCTCGTGGCGGCATGCTGGGCCGTACAGGCAGTGTGCGACCCCGAGGGCGATGCTCTCAATCGTCTGCGCTACAACTTCATAGGAGGCATCATGCCATTCGTGGCAGGCCTGTTCGTGGCACGCTACGGCCGCGACCTCGGCCGCCAGACGTGGCTGTCAGTACTCGTAGTGGGCACGGTGGCAGTGGTGGTCACGAGCTTCAGCTACCAACTGTGGTTCTGGACACCGCTCTTCGTATGCGCCGCTGCGGTGGCTCTGGTCAAGAACCTGCCGGCATCCGTGCTCGCCACACTTGACTGGGTGGGCGGCATATCAGCAGCCATGTTTGTCATGCACCCCATCACACGCAAGATATTCATACCCATAAGCCGCGCCGGCGACGTGTATGCAGGACTCCTGTTCTACATCATATCCACCATAGCACTGGCTTGGCTCTGCCGCGACCTGCTCAGGAAGATACCGAGTCCGCACCTCGACAAGGCGGCGCAGTGAGCAAGCCGCACGCCCCAAGCCACACACCACGACACATACCACCGCAATGGACAGAGCACACCACAACCCACTGACTGCCTTCCTCAGGCGCATACCCGACATAGAACTAGCCAACATCAGCCGCTATCGTGGCGAGCTGATGGGGGCAGCGATGCTGTTCATCATCCTGTTCCACATCGGGCTGAGCCGTGGCGACCCATTCTACGGACTGCGGCGCTGCGGCAACGTGGGCGTTGACATCTTCCTGTTTCTCAGCGGCGTGGGGCTGTGGTACTCATGGACGAAGTGTCCATCGGCACGGCTGTTCTTCACCAAACGCTATCTGCGCATATATCCCGCGTGGCTGCTGATGGCATCTCTCTACTACATCCCCGACTACCTGTGCGGCGGAGGCCACAGCACGAGCATCATAGACCTCATAGGCGACATCACCGTGAACTGGGACTTCTGGCTGCACGACGAGCTGACCTTCTGGTACGTGCCGGCGATAATGATGCTATACACGTTTGCCCCGGCATACATCACGCTGGTGAGACGCTACCCCATGTACCGCTGGCTGCCACTGCTCATGGTGGTGTGGTGCGTCATGGTGCAGTGGGTGCTGCCCATCAATGCGGCCGTGGGGCACCTGGAGATATTCTGGAGCCGCGTGCCCATATTCTTCATAGGCATCAACATGGGGCAGTACGTGCAGGAGCGGCGATGCATAGACAGCTCGGCGGTGTGGCTGCTGCTACTCACCTTCACCGTGACATTCGGCACTTGCCTCTACCTTGAGCAGGAGCGCCACGGACAGTTTCCGCTCTTCGTGGAGCGCATGCTGTACATACCGTTCACACTGACGGCCGTGCTCGTGCTCAACCGCGTGTTCAGGCGCACGCCGAGGTGGTTCAACACGTTCTGCAAGTTCGTGGGAGCGGTGAGCCTGGAGGCATACCTCATACACATACACTTCGTGCTGCGGTACGTGGAGCCGCACCATCTGGGCTACTGGCCCACATTCGCCGTGACCGTGGCCGTGACCATGCCGCTGGCCTGGCTGCTCCACAAGGCATCATCGGCAGTGTCTGACCGACTCCTCGCCGTGGCCATGCGACACTCTGGCGACGGTACGCTGCCCCACGGCAGGGATAATGTAAGTGCGAAGGACAATTAAAGTAAGCACAAGAAGCGATTAAAGTAAGCACAAGAAGCAATTAAAGTAAGCGCAAGAAGCAATTAAAGTAATTGCGGGGAACAATGAAATTTGTCCCAATTGCCGAACCGCGACTTATCTTATACGCAATAAAACACAATGCAATGAAATATCACATCAAAGATTATCTCAAGCTCATCCGGCCACAGCACTGGATAAAAAACTTCTTCGTGATGATACCGCTGTTCTTCGGCGGTGAGCTGTTTGACAGCACGGCACTGCTGTGCGGAGCCATCGTGTTCGTGGCATTCAGCCTTGTGGCCTCATCCATATACTGCTACAACGACATAGTAGATGCCGACGACGACCGCCGTCATCCAGTGAAGTGCCACCGCCCCGTGGCCTCGGGCAAGGTGTCGGCAGCCCACGCCTACGCCCTCATGGCAGTGCTCTTCGTAGCCGCCGTGGCGGTGCTCCTGCTGCTTCCGCCTACGGTCATGCCCAGTGCCATGGCCGTGGTGACGTTCTACTACATACTTAATCTGGCCTACTGCTCGCGGCTGAAGCAGTACGCCATACTCGACGTGTGCATAGTGGCCTTCGGGTTCGTGCTGCGCATAGTGGCGGGAGGCATAGCCGAGGATGTGGAACTGAGTCATTGGATAGTGCTCATGACATTCCTGCTCACGCTGTTCCTGTCGTTTGCCAAACGCCGCGACGACGTGCTGCGCATGAACGAGACAGGAGAGGCACCGCGCCACAACACCAGCCGCTACAACATCACGTTCATCAACATGGCCGTGACGCTCACCGCCGGGGTCACGCTCGTGTGCTACATCATGTACACGGTGTCACCAGAGGTAGTGGAGCACTTCGGTACCAAGAGCCTGTACCTCACCACTGTGTTCGTACTCCTCGGTCTGCTGCGCTACATACAGATATCCGTAGTAGACAAGAAGAGCGGCGACCCCGTGAAGGTGATGCTCCACGACAGCTTCTCCCAGTCGGTGGTGATAGGGTGGCTGGTGACGTTTCTCGTGATGATATACTTCTGACCACGCCATACTTACAGCACATACACATGAGTAAAAGGATATACCTCTTCGACTTCGACGGCACGCTCACCTCACGCGACACGCTCATAGAGTTCATAGCCTACGCCTGTGGACGGCGCAGACTGCTCCTCACACTGGCCCTCTATGCCCCGTTGCTCATACTGATGAAGCTCCGTCTGTACCCCAACTACAAGGCCAAGCAGCGCGTGTTCGCCCATCTCTTCGCGCAGATGCCGCTCAGCCGTTTCAACGAGTTGTGCCATGGGTTTGCTGCCCAGGGCTACCATCTGCTCCGTCAAGAGGCCGTGGACTACATCGACAGGGAGTGCCGTGGCGCGGAAGCCGTGGCCATAGTGAGCGCGAGCATAGACAACTGGGTGCGTCCGTTCGCCGACATGTACCTCGGCAAGACCGACGGCGTGCCGCCTGTCACGGTCATAGGCACGCAGGTGGAGACCGCCGACGGCGTGCTCACGGGGCGTTTCGCCACGCCCAACTGCTACGGTGCGGAGAAGGTGAGGCGTGTAAGGGAGGCGTTGGGCGACTGTCCAGACGCTGAGACAATAGCTTTCGGCGACAGCCGTGGCGACAAGGAGTTGCTTGAATATGCAGATAAAGGACATTACAGACCGTTTAGGAACTGACGGCAGGAGCCGTATAGGCGAGGTGTTGCGCTTTGGCGTGGTGGGAGTGCTAGCCACAGTGTTGCAGTATGCCATATACTGGGTGCTGCTGCGGTGGGCTGGCGCGAGCCTGTCATTGGCCGTAGGCTACGCCGTGAGTTTCGTGTTCAACTTCGTGGCGAGCACGCGCTACACCTTCAGGGTGAAGGCTAACGCGAGCCGTGGGGCGGGATTCGCCCTCTCGCATGTGGTCAACTTCCTGTTGCAGATGGCCACGCTCAACCTCTTCATCTGGCTCGGCGTGAGCCGCGAGCTTGCCCCAGTGCCCATGTTCTGCGTGTGCGTGCCCGTCAACTTCATACTCGTGCGCTTCTTCCTCAAGAAGGAGTGGCGGAAGAAAAAATCATAAACGTGACTTCAGTCATTAAACCTTACATTATAATATAAGTCTAAGTAACAAACAGCGACACCCATCTGATGATGAGAAAAATCTTCCATATATTCGGCATCAGACGTCAGGAGCGGCCCATCGCTCTCCTGATGCTGTTAGTGTTGGTGGCCCTCAACGCGCTCGTGGTGTGCAAGTACTACGACCTGTTCACCCCCGTGCAGAAATACTATTGGCCGCTATTCATCCACAACTTCCACATATCTGGCTTCGACCCCATCACCTACTCCGTGGTGAGCGACTGGACTGAGGGCTACAACGTGTACAGACATCCGCTGCTCGCGTTCTACATGTACGTGCCGTATCTCATAAACCAAGGGCTGATATGGCTCACAGGCATCAACTGCGCGATGTTCATCGTGGCCACAATACAGGTGTTCTGCGGCTTTTACAGTGCCGTTTTCATCAACCGCATACTTACCGATGTGGTGAGTCTGCGCCAGCGCGAGGCTGACCTGCTCACGCTTTTCTTCTTCTCCTTTGCCTTTGTCATGCTGTCGGCCATGGTGCCCGACCACTTCATCATATCCATGATGCTGCTGCTCATAGCCCTCTGGGTGTCGGGACGGCGCATGCTGAGCGGCCGTAGGTTCAAGGCATGGCAGACGGTGCTGTACTTCATGCTCACCGCTGGCACGTCGCTTAACAACGGACTGAAGATATTTCTCTCCTCACTGTTTGTCAACGGCCGCCTGTTCTTCCGCCCCAAGCACCTCATCATGGCCGTGCTGCTGCCGTCGGCGGTGATATGGGGAGTCAGCAGAGTGGTCTATGCCAAGATGGTATGGCCCCGTGAGATGGCGCAGAAGAAGGCGCGTGCCGAGAAGAAAGCACGTCAGGCACGCATCGACAGCATACGGTTGGCACACGACAGCATACTCATGGCTCACGACGGAGTGACCACACACATGGCGGGCAAGCGCAAGGCCCCGTCGCCTCTGGCTCCGCCCGAGGGCAAGAAGCCCAAGCCACGCGTGCGACAGGGACAACCCATCAGCAACGGTGAGTTCATGCGCTGGACCGACATCAGCACGTCGCGTGTGGAATCGGTGGTGGAAAACCTCTTCGGCGAGTCCATACAGCTCCACAAGAGCCACCTGCTGGAGGATGAGTTCCGCAGCCGCCCGATGATAGTGCGGTACACATCGGCGGCCAACTACATGGTGGAGGCGCTCGTGGTGCTGCTCTTCGTTGTGGGCGTGTGGTGCGGCCGGCGCTCGCGTTTCCTGTGGCTCGTGATGTCGTACTTCGCTCTTGACATGGTGCTGCACGTAGGTCTGGGCTTCGGTCTCAACGAGGTGTACATCATGTCGGCCCACTGGATATATGCCATACCCATAACCACGGCCTTCATCATAGCCCGCAGCAGCGGCAGGGGACGGCGCATGCTGTGCCTCGCCATAGCACTGCTCACCGCATGGCTGTGGGTCTACAACGTCACGCTGATAACCAAATACATGATATGCTGAGACGACGCTTGTATGGACTGTGGCGTGCGGCACGCAAGGCCGTGGCCTGTCCGCAGATTACCTCCGAGCTGCGCATAAGGCGCGGCGAGCGCACCGCCGCACTCATAGTGGCGGTGGTGGCCGCCATACTCAACGGACTGCTCATATACAAGTACTGGGACAAGTTCACACTCGGCGGCGACCTGGGCTATTACAGCATATTCTACAAGACATTCGCCGTGTCGGGATTTGACGCATGGACGCTCGTCGACCTGTCGTGCGAGGACATATACTTCAACACGCTGCGCCACCCCCTGCTCTTCACCCTGCTCTATCCGCTCTATGCCGTAAACCACTTGCAGATGCTCCTCACGCAGTTCAACTGCGCAGCACTGCTCATGGCAGCCGTACAGGTGGCGTGCGCCGTGTACTCGTTCGTGTTCCTCATGCGCATAATACGCTCCTGCACAGGGCTCCGCCGCTATGAGTCGGCAGTGCTCACGGGTCTGTACTTCTCATTCGCATACATACTGCTCACCGTCATGGTGCCCGACCACTTTGGGCTGTCGCAGCCACTGCTGCTGCTCACTGTGCTCGTGGCATCGCGCTGTATGCACCGTGGTGAGGCCATGAAACCGCTCACCGAGGCGCTGTTGCTACTGCTCACGGCCGGCATCACCGTCACCAATGGCGTGAAAACGGTGCTCGCCGCCCTGTTCGTGTCGCCGCGCAAGGCACTTGGAATAAAGCCATTGACGGCACTGCTGCTGCCATCGCTGCTGCTCGTGGGGGTGTGGCAATATCAGAAATACGCCTACGAGGAGCCACAACATGAGCGCATAGAGCACATGATGGAACTGAAGCGGCAGAAAAACGCCGCCTCTGTGGCCCCCGACAAAAAGCACGATGACTGGCGGGCACGGCAGAACGGCACGCCAATAGACAGCCACAACGCCGTACTGAAGTGGAGCGACACCTCCACGCCGCGCCTGCGGTCGGTGGTGGAAAACATGTTCGGCGAGTCGGTGATGCTGCACACCGGCCATCTGCTCGGCGACGTGCAGCAAGACCGCCCGGTATTCGTGCCCTACGACACGCCGCTGGGCTACGTCGTGGCGGGAGCGATGATGCTATTGCTCGTAGGCGGACTCACGGCCGGACTGCTGTCGGCACGCCACCGCAGACTCACGCTCATGCTCACCGCATGGCTCGCCTTCGACATGACAATGCACCTCGGTTTCGGTTTCGGACTCAACGAGGTGTACATCATGACGGCCCACTGGGCACTGGTCATACCCATATCCGCAGCCATGCTCGTGGCCACCATGCGTGGCCGTGTGCGCCAGACTGCGGTGTTTGCCATACAGGTGGCGGCATGCTTCCTGTTCATATACAACGTGTGGCTGATAGGCCGCTACTGCCTCATGGGCTGAGCAGCATGGCGACGCAGCGGCACTCACACTACTATACACACAGCACATCATCATGTCATACAAATACACACACTGGCTGTCGGCGGCAGCGGCGGCCTCACGCGGCTGGATTATGCGCGGCTACTGGTTCTTCCTCGCCGTGATACTGTGGCTGCAGTGGCTCATGACAAGCAAGTTCGCCATGCTGTTCGGCACGCCCACGCACGCCACATGGGAGCGGTTCATACGCAACTACCACATGGCGGGCTTCGACCCCATCACCTACCACGTGCTGCTCGACTGGCACCAAGGCTACGATGTGGTGCGGCATCCGCTGCTCGCGTGGATGATGCTGCCGCTGTCGTGGCTCAACACCGCGCTCACGCACATGCTCGGCACCAACTGCGTGCTGTACATAGAGGCGGCACTGCTCACCACCTGCGGCTACTTCAGCAGCGTGCTGATATACCGCACCATACACCGCGTCATAGGCACCACGCCATTCGTGGCGTGGCTGCTCACGGCGCTCACGCTGTCGTTCGCCTACATCATGCTCGCCACGGTGGTGGCCGACCACTTCTGCCTGTCCCTGCTCATGCTCACGCTCACGCTCTACCGCGCCGGCATGAAGATGCGAAGGGGAAGTAAATTCGGCGCGGCTGAAGCCATCACGCTGTTCACCGTCACTGCGGGCATCACCCTTAGCAACGGCATAGTGGTGCTCATGGCCGTGGCCATAGTCAACGGTCGGGCGGCATGGCGCATGCCTTTCGTGCTCCGCGTCATGGTACTGCCGCCGCTTATGATGCTCACCGTGGCGTTCGGAGGGTGCCGTCTTGCACGCCACGCGCCCCTCTCGCCGTCAGCAGCCATGACGCAGCAGACCCGATGGGTGGGCTCTGACGCTCCGCGTGCCGCCGTAGTGGTGGAGAACATGCTTGGCGAGACGGTGCAGCTCCACCGTAGCCATGTGCTCGGCGACGTGCTTTCGGGCCGACCTGTCATCGTGCCGTACACGTGGAAGGCGCAGTATGCCGTGGAGGCACTGCTCGTGGCACTGTTCATCGGGGGCGTGTTTGCCGGGCGGCGCGACCCTTTCGTGCTGCTGCCCATGGCCGTGCTCGCACTCAACGTGGCACTGCACGTGGTGCTCGGGTTCGCCCTCAGCGAGGTGCATATCATGGCGGCGCACTGGGCTTTCGTCATGCCCATGTGCATGGCGTGGCTCTTCCGTCTGCCCGACAGGCGCACACGCGGCGTGCTCACGGCAGTGGTGGCAGCACTCACGGTGTATCTCTACGCCTACAACGGCCTTCTGATATACCGTTACCTCACATGGCCGCTCACGGCATGACGGCCGACACTGGGGAATCTTAATTCAGAAAGACAGAATATCAACAATAATAACAGACAACAAGCAAAATGATGTCACGCGGCAACAAAGGCGTGACGAACAAAAAAGATGAGACGATTATTGATCTATTTGATGCTTGTGCTCATGACCGTTACGGCATCGGCACAGGGACTGGTAAAAGGAAAGGTGAAGGACAAGGCCACCGATGAGCCTGTGGGCTTCGTCAATGTGAAGGTGACGCACCGTGGCGACAGCACGTTCGTGGGTGGCAGCATGACCGACGTGGACGGCAACTTCAGCGTTGCCAACCTCAAGAACGGCGACTACACGCTCACTCTGTCGTTCGTGGGATACAAGGACGTGACGCGCGACTTCAGCGTGAGTGCCGACAAGCCGCAGGCATCGTTCGCCGCAATATACATCTCCGAGAGGGCACAGCAGCTCAAGGAGGTCACGGTGACGGGGCAGCGCTCGTCCATGAAGCTGGAGGTAGACCGCAAGTCGTTTGACGTGTCGCAGCTCATAAGCAACTCTGGACAGGCGGCCAGCGACGTGCTCGACAACATACCGTCAGTGGAGGTAGACAACGACGGCAACGTGTCCTTGCGCGGCAACTCCAGCGTGGAGGTGTGGATAAACGGCAAGTCGAGCGGCCTCACCAGCGACAACCGCGCACAGATACTGCAACAGCTCCCTGCCGAGAGCATAGAACGTGTGGAGATAATAGACAACCCCTCGGCCAAGTTCTCGGCCGAAGGCTCTGCCGGCATCATCAACATAGTGCTGAAGAAAGACCGCCGTGCTGGCTACTACGGCTCTCTGCAAGCCGGCGGCTCTACCCGTGGCGGTGCCAACACGAGCGCCAGCATCAACTACAACAGCAGCCTCATCGACGCATACGCCAACGTGGGCTACCACCACCGCGCCAACAAGGGCCGCTCCGAGAGTGAGCAGACATACCACAACACCGACACCTACCAGTGGTACAAGGGCCGCAACAGCAACATGGGCAACGGTCTCTTCTCACGTGCCGGACTCACCCTACACGCCACTAAGAAGGACGACTTCACCCTCTCAGGCATGATGATGATTGGCGGGCACAAGGACAACAGCCTCATGCCGTACCACTACGGCACCATCGGGGCCGCCACAGACACCCGCACCATGACGCGCTCCACGCGCAGCGACGGCGACATGCGCATGCTGCACGGCGAGTTCGGGTACCGCCACAACTTCACGGACAAGCACTTCCTCGACTTCACGTTCTCGGCCGACAAGTGGAAGATGGACAACGACAACGTGTACCAGGACTCCACCGACTACGCCGATGCCACCGTGGCCACCGACTACGACTACCAGTACCGCCCGATGCACATGAACAACCGCCGCTATGAGGCCAAACTCGACTACGAGAACCAGATAAGCGACATACTAAAGCTCGAGGCCGGCTACCAGGGCAACTGGTCGCACGAGAACACTCCGCAGGAGTCGTGGGTAGACAATGCATCATGGGACGGACTCAACAAAGTGGAGGACAAGGCTTACTTCAACCGTTTCATCTACGACCAGGACACCCACGCCCTCTACGCCACGCTGAGTCTGAAGCTCGGCAAGCTCGGAGTGATGGGCGGACTGCGTGGTGAGTACTGGAAGGTGAACACCGAGAGCTACACCTGGGACCAGGAGCACGACCCCACCAAGCGCGATGCCCCATTCAAGAAAGACTACTTCCAGCTCTTCCCAAGCCTTTTCATGTCGTACCAGATAACGCCCACACAGCAGCTCCAGCTCAACTACACACGCCGTCTGCGCCGTCCGTGGGGCGGACAGCTCAACTCGTTCCGCGACACACGCGACGCCACCATGGTGTCATTCGGTAACCCCGAGCTCACACCTGAGTTCAGCAACAACTTCTCGCTCAACTACCTCAAGACGTGGACTGAGCACTCCCTGCTCGTAAGCGCGTACTACCGTCCCACCACCGATGTCATGCAGCGCATATCATGGCAGAGCACTACCGACGGCCTGATGTACTCCACCACCAAGAACGTGGCCAAGAGTCTGAGCTCGGGTCTGGAGCTCGTGCTCAAGGACAAGTTCTTCCGCATACTCGACCTCACCACGTCGGCCAACGCCTACTACTACAAGCTCAACGGCTTCGACTACGTAATCGACGGCCAGACGGTGCATGGTGCATCTGACCACAACTTCACTTGGAACGCACGTATGACGGCCAGCCTCATCCTGCCCTACGACATAAGCGTACAGGCCAGTGGACGCTACACCGCACGACAGGTCATCACGCAGGGCTACCGCAAGGCCAACTGCTCCGTAGACCTCGGCCTGCGCAAGAACTTCCTCAGCAAGACCTTCACCCTGGCCATCAACTGCCGCGACCTGCTCAACAGCCGCAAGTGGGAGACCTTCACGAGCAGCGACACCTTCACGCGCCATCAGATAAACAAGCGTGGAGGACGCAACGTCAACATCACGCTCACATGGAACTTCGGTAACATGAAGGCCAAGCGCCGTCCACAGCACAACGATGCAGGAGGCGATGACGTAGACATGCAGCAGCAGTACAGCGGCGGCATGGAGTAGCAACATACGGGACGAAAGTCTCAGGACTGCAAGTCTATCATTGCTGTTCCGCTAAACCCCTTAAAACATAATATAGCCAGAAGGGCTGGACTCCTCATTTGGAATCCAGCCCTTCTGGTTATATTTGTTCTTGCTGACTATTGCAGTCTGCTTATTCCACCGCTTTCCAGTCCACTAGTCCCTTACCCTCGCTGTCAAGTTCCACGGCGAGGGCCACGACCTTGCGCTTGTCGGCCTTGAACGGCTCCGTATAGTTGCGGTCGGCAATCTGCCTGGCAGCAGCTTCTTTGCCGCCATTGTTAGACAGTTTCAGCTCAAGCACATATATGTAGCGTGCGGTCTTGGCAATGATGTTTATTCTTCCAGTGGCGAGCATGTGCTCCACTTCCACCCTGAACCCGACGGCGTTGAGCACGGTGCTGATGATAAGCCGGTAACGCTCCTCCATATCCATAGAGGAGAGTTTCTTGTTGCTGTATGGCACATCGGCGATGATAGCCTTCAAGGCTTTCATGGCCTCTGGCACCTTACCGTCGGACATCATCTTGAGCAACAGGCTCTGCGTAGTCACGACTTCGGAATTGGTGCGCATGGTGAGCGCAGGAACCACGACTCTGTACAAGGCTTTCTTCACTTCCTCATTGGGGAAGCCAAGGGTGTATGTCTCGCCGTCAAAATCCTTTATCGTAAGATAGCCCGTCTGATAGAGAAACAGTTCCGCGCCGCCGCCTGTCACATCGGAAGTCTCGAGTGTGTCACGGTCAATGAAACAGTTGTCGAGCTGCTCAAGCCGCAGCTCCATGTTGTCAACAAACTTCGGCAGCATGGATGTAGCGCCCGACTGTGCCCAGAAGTTACGCAACTCATGGGCGTTGAGTGCATTAACGAGACTGAAGGGATTATATACGTCAATCATGTTTCGACGGGAGAAATGGTAGCCGTCGTAATACTCCTTCAGCTTGTCGTGCGTCTCATCTACCGTCCATCCGTTCACCTCGCTCATCTTTTCCAACTCAGGTTTGAAGTTGTCACCTATTTCCTCTTCTGTTATTCCGCAGATATGAGCGTATTGCGGCTCAAAGCTGATGTTGAAGAGATTGTTGAGTACGGAGAACAGCGAAATCTGCGTAAACTTGGTGATACCTGTTATGAATACGAAACGCTCATACTCATCATCAGATTTCAGTATGGCGAACACCTCGCGATAGATGGCAGTGCAGGCATCGTGCTCTGGAGTCTGCCATGAGTGCTGGAGCGGAGCATCATACTCGTCTATGAGTATGACCACCTGCAAGCCAGTGCTTTTGTAGGCCGCCATGATGATATTGTTGAAGCGCACAGACAAGGAGTCGTCAGCTCTGGCAACAATGCCATATTTTTCCTCATAGACACGGAATGCCGTGTTGAAATACGAGCGCACACTGTCTGCCGAGGCACCGCCACGGCTCATGTCAAGCCGTATCACGGGGTACTGTTTCCATTCCTGTTCAAGTCCCATTATCTTCAGACCCTCAAACAAGTCGCGCCGTCCCTCGAAATATGTCTGCAGTGTGTCAACAAGCACCGACTTGCCGAAACGCCTTGGGCGGCTCAGATAGTTGTATTGTGCGCCATTGTTTGCCAGTTGCCACACGATGTCGCTCTTGTCTACATAAAGGAATTTCTCTTCACGTATTTTCTTGAACGACTGTATGCCTACCGGGAGTTTTCTACTACTTATATTTGCCATACTTACTGTTTTTTCATAAGACATGCTGCGGTTCGGCAATTATTAATGTTTTGCACGCCCCACCTCTCTATATTGTTACTTCAGTTTGCCTATTTCCTCTTTTGACAGCCCCGTATAACGCATTATCTTCTCTAAAGGCAAACCGTCTGCAAGCATGGAGCGGGCAGTATCCAACCGCTGGGAGGTGATGCCCTCTGCACGACCGACTTCACAACCTTTCTCAAATCCCTGCTCCATAGCAGTGTCAAGGGAGTTCTTTATGTCGCGGTATGCCTTCAGGCTGTCCTCGTACTCCTTGAGCTCCTGCGTGGAGAACCTGGCTATCTCGGCCTCCTCGAAGAGACGGTCGAACACCCTGTCGCGCAGCTCCTTCGGACGGTCGGTGAGGCGAGGCAGGTTCTTCAGGGCGTAGAGCCACTTGTCGTAGACCGTGCGCAGCCTGTCAAGCGGCTTGTCAAACTTCGCTATCTCCACGTACTTGAACGTGAGCTTGTCGTTGAACACACGCTTCGTCTGCTTGTCGAGCAGACCAACGTCGTGCGATATGGAGTCCTCGTCGAAGGCATCGTCGTGCATGTCGAAGTTCAGCAGTGCCACCACATACACGTGGGCCAGACTGAAGTCCCAGTCCGCGCCCTTGGGGGCCTGCTCCTTTATGGGGAAGGTGGAGTAATACAGTGACCTGTCCTTGAAGTGCTTCTGATAGGCGTTCTGCATCTCAACGATGAACTTCTCGCCATGCTCGTTCTCGCAGTACACGTCGAATATAGCCTTGCGGTCGGTGTACACGTCGCCGACGTTCTCGCTGTTGAGGAACTTCACGTCCCTGATGACCTGCTCCTTGCCGAACAGTGAGTTCAGGAAGTTGATGAGAAGGTCCTTGTTGGGGGCAGTCCCGAAGATGCGCTTGAAACCGAAGTCGGTCAGCAGACTGATGTATCGTTCCTCAGATTGTCTCATATCTCTCATATATTAA
>JALFIM010000044.1 GCA_022775985.1 Prevotella sp. | reverse complement strand
TCAAAAATGCCGCTACTCTCAACGAGCAGCGGCATTTTTTATGTTTAACTTTAAAAAATTTCTTTTTACAACAGATGAAAAACTCACGTCCTTCATCGTCATCTGTTAAACAATCGTTTAATTTACCTTAAACCTAATAACTAAAAACCTAAATCTATTACTACTAACCTAAACAATCTATTAACCTTTTGACGATGCAAAGATATGAACTTTTTTCTGTTCCCGCAAACAAATAAACAATTAATAACAAAAAAATCTTGTTTTCTTGATTTATTTCAAGGATATTCACATTTTTGTCATAATCAATAACAGATTAACAACATTTCATGACGATTCCTTTACACCATATACAAAGAAAAAACGCCATATACAAGAATGCGCCATATACAAAGAAAAACGCCGCTACTCTCAACGAGCTGCGGCGTTCTCTCTATGTTTAACTTAAAAATTTCTTTTGTAACAAGTGAGAGACTCGCGTCCTTCACCGTCATCCGTTAAACAATCGTTTCAATTTACCTTAAACCTAATAACTAAAAACCTAAATCTATTACTACTAACCTAAACAATCTATTAACCTTTTGACGATGCAAAGTTACGAAACATTTCCTGTTTGCGCAAACAATTGACGAGAAAATAACAATAATTTTATCTTTTTCTTCATTTGTTTACTGATTTTAAATATTGCGCGGCAGTATTAAACGCATTTTCACACAGTGCGGCATGCTTGTACACACAGCACGGCATGCTTGTACACACAGCACGGCATGCTTGTACACACAGCACGGCATGTATGCGTATATGGCGCGGCATACACATGAGCACGGCTTCTTGCGGCCACGCCCTTCACTCACACCATGCCACTGCCGACACGCCCCGCCACGCTCATCATGGCCATGCAGCGGCAATAGTTCTTTCTTTTTTGGTCAACATGCATGCAATAATGCGCATTTGCATGGCGCGGGATTGGCCGTATCACTTATTTTATGTACCTTTGGCGTGCATCAATCATTTCACAACTATCACATACGACATGAGAAAAATTATCTTCACCTACCTGCTGCTGTGCCTCGCCACAGCCATGATGGCGCAGCAGGATGCCGGCCGATTGGCACGGCAGCTACTCGACCCGAAATCGAAAAAAGTGTTCGTGGTGGCCCACCGTGGCGACTGGCGCAACGCTCCCGAGAACTCACTCCAGGCTTTCAGCAACTGCATAGACATGGGCGTGGACATGATAGAGCTTGACCTCAAGAAGTCGAAAGACGGAGTGCTCATCATAATGCACGACAACAAGCTCGACCGCACGACCACAGGCCACGGTCTGCCGTCTGACTATACGCTGGCCGAACTGCGCAAGCTGCGCCTCAAGAGCGGCCACGGCATAGCCACACGCCACCAAATACCCACCCTCGAGGAGGTGCTGCTCCTGTGCAAGGGCAAGATACTCATCAACATAGACAAGGGATATGAATTCTTCAAGGACGTGCTCGCGCTGACCGAGAAAACAGGCACCACGGCACAGGTGGTCATAAAGTCGGGGCATCCGCTGTCGAAGGTGAAGGCCGACAACAGCGACGTGCTCGACAAGGTGATATACATGCCCATCATAACGCTTACTGCCGCCGACGCACGTCAGCGCATAGACGACTACGCCACCATACATCCCGTAGCCGTGGAGTGCTGTTTCGGCAAGGTAGACGACAACGTGCTGCAACTGCTCCGACACGTGAGGGACTGCGGAAGCAAGGTGTGGCTCAACTCGCTGTGGCCCTCGCTCAACGGCGGACATGATGATGACACGGCCGTAGAGCTGAACAAGCCCGACGAGACATGGGGCTGGTTGCTGTCGCACGGGGCATCGCTCATACAGACCGACCGCCCCGCGCAGCTCATAAAATACCTCAAGAAGAAAGGCCGCAGATAAACGGCAACAGGGACAATGCGAGGCAGCGACTACACGCTTACGCCTCACATTGTCCCTGTCATGATTTATATACACTCCGTGTCATGCCCCACGCTCAGTGCTTGAGGGCAACTACATGACACAAGTGTCTGCCACATTGCGGCGGCAGACTGGCTGTGATGCACCGCCTACTTTGTCTCCTCCATCTTGCCGGGACACACATGTATGTGGCGGTCCCACTTGCTCACCACCATAGGTTTCACTTCCTCGGCATGCTTCTTGAGATGCTCCGTGTTCCAGTGCGCACTGAGCACTGCCTGATTCTGCCACACCTCGTAGATGAGAAACTCCGTGCTGTCGTCTGGCGACTGGTAGACACCGTAGTCTATGCAGCCCTGCTCCTTCACGGTGGCAGCCTTGCAGCGTGCGAACGAGGCCTTGAATGCCGCCACGCTCTCGGGTTTCACCTTGCGGTGGAGGTCGAGAACCACCATCAGAGAGTCATCGGCCGGCTGTGCCGGACACTCACTTTTCTTACATCCCGTGCCGCAGCATCCCGACAGCAGCACCAAGGCGCCAAGCGCCATCACTGAAAATACTTTTCCCATAGATTGTTTCGTATAAACAGAGACTGCGGCCTGACCGTCGGAGCAAGCCCCGCTGCGTCCGCACCCACACTCTCCTTGTTGTTATATGTCAGCACCTCTCCACCCGCAGGGCAGCCCTTGCCGCACAGGCACAGGCTTGTCACGACTGGCAGGGAGGATGATGCAAAGTTACACAAAAACATATTATACGCGATATTATGGCCCATATTTTTCAACGCGAAGCCATCACTTAGTAGGTAGATAATCAAGATTGTTTCTCTAATTCTTGACATAATAGATGAGAAAAACGTTCTTAATGTAAAGCTAATTCTGAATACTTACTTATATAATCAATTATTATTCAGTGGCTATTATGGTCCATATTTTTCAGCACGAAAACCGTCATATCTGGCACACATGGCAGCATACGACATCATACCACGCCCAAACAGGAACGGTTTATCGGCTGAGCCGCAACGAGGACTGCCATGCCACGGCATCACACCATGCCTAAGACAGCAGAAGGACTGCATGCGGCTGTGAGCCACATGCAGTCCTTCTGTATGATGTAGTGCCGCATTGCGGCAGACGCTGAGATTACTCTGCTGCGAGAGTGAAACGCTTGTAAGCGACAATCTTCAGGTCCTTGTCCTGCTTCTTCAGGTAGTCGGCAACGCTCTGCTTGTCGCCGTCGCCGAACTGGAACTCCTGAGCCACGAGGCAGTTCTCCTTGAGGAACTTGCCCACACGGCCCTTGGCGATGTTCTGAATCATGTTCTCGTTGAGGTTGGCGGCCTTCTCTGCAGATACGGTCTCCTTGATCTGGTGGAACTTGTCAGCATCCTCCTTGGTTATCCAGCCCTTGCCTATGTTGGACTCGATGTGATCCTCTGAGTCGAAGTGGTTGGGATTGAGACCAGCTTTCTTGACTGCAGCCTCAACAGCCTTCTCTATCTGCTCCTCCTTTGTCTTCTCAACAGCCACGTTGTACTCGTTCTGCTTAACCTCCTCGGGCACTGAAGCCTCGTCGAGAGCGATAGGCTTCATGGCAGCTACCTGCATGGCAATCTTGTGACCGGCCTCAGCATTGGCAGCACTCATCTGCACCATAGTACACAGAGTGTGCTTGTTCATGTGGTCGTACACCTCGATGTTGTCGCCCTCGAGCACGTTGTAGCCGTCGAGCTCCATCTTCTCACCAGTGATACCAGAGCGCTGTGTAACGGCAGCCTGTACCTCAGAGCCGTCAGCGAGCTTCAGGGTCTTCACCTCATCGAGGGTCTGAGCCTTGGCAGCGATAGCCGCGTCGAGGATGTCGCTTGTGAGCTTTATGAAGTCAGCACCGTTGGCCACGAAGTCGGTCTCGCACTTCAGCGCGATCATGGCGGCGAAGCCATTAACGTTCTTCACGAGCACGCAGCCGTTAGAAGTCTCACGGTCTGAGCGCTTTGCAGCGATAGCCAGTCCACGCTCGCGGAGCAAGTCCTTAGCCTTATCGAAATCACCTTCAGCTTCTGTCAGTGCCTTCTTCACGTCAGCGAGGCCAGCACCTGTCATAGCACGAAGTTTCTTGATGTCTTCAATTGAAACAGCCATAATATGTCTTATTGATTTAGAGCACGCGGCCGGGCGGCCGCGTGCTTGGTATTATTAAAAAGTCGTAATCGTAAAAAAGTTGACTTGCCTCGTATTACTCAGCAGCGGGAGCAGCCTCCTCGGCCTCAGTCTTGGGAGCCTCGTCCTTGCGTGCCTTGCGTACGCGCTTGGGCTTTGCGTCGGCGGCAGCCTCGTTCTGCTCGGCAGCGGCCTTCTCGTCAGCCTTCTCCACCTTGCGCTCCTCGATGCCCTCAGCGATAGCTGCGCAGCATGCAGACAGGATAACGTCTACGGAGTCCTTTGCGTCGTCGTTGGCGGGAATCACGTAGTCGATGTTCTTGGGGTCGGAGTTGGTGTCTACGATAGCAAAAACAGGAATACCCAGGCGGTTGGCCTCTTTCACAGCGATGTTCTCCTTCATCACGTCAACAACGAAGAGAGCGCTCGGCAGACGAGACAGGTCAGCGATAGAGCCGAGGTTCTTCTCGAGTTTGGCACGCTGGCGAGTAACCTGGAGGAGCTCACGCTTTGAAAGGTTAGAGAATGTACCGTCGTTCATCAGCTTGTCGATGTTCGCCATTTTCTTCACTGCCTTGCGGATGGTGGGGAAGTTGGTGAGCATACCGCCCGGCCAACGCTCGATAACGTAAGGCATGTTCACGCTTGCGGCCTTCTCGGCTACAACGTCCTTAGCTTGTTTTTTAGTAGCGACGAACAGGATTTTCTTTCCTGACTTTGCAATCTGCTTCAGAGCCTCGGCAGCCTCGTCTATCTTGGCTACGGTCTTGTTCAGATCAATGATATGGATGCCGTTGCGCTCCATGAAGATGTAGGGAGCCATTGCGGGATTCCATTTACGACGGAGATGGCCGAAGTGGCATCCGGCCTGGAGTAACTGGTCAAAATTTGTTCTTGACATTGTTGTTTCTTGCTTTAATTGTTGTTTACTTTCCTTTTAGTTTCTTGAACCAGCCCACGGGTAACACTGTTGAGTTTTGAGTTGTTGCGGCAGAGCCGCTGTCTTGGGTGATGAGTTCTGGAAGTTGGTTTCGCGAGCCGCGCCTTTCGGCTTATGCGGCTTCCGACACAAAATCCGTCACTTCATAATCGGCGTAGCCGACCAATAAAAGAGTCTCTAAGTCCAAAATCAAAGCCGCCAATGGTCGCGCGGGTTTGGATGCTAAACTGCCTGGCGCATGTGCCATGCCCCTGTCAGGCTGCGTAGTGTGCCTGTCGGTGCGGCATGACGTATGCCGGTATGTTAACGCTTGCTGAACTGGAAGCGACGACGTGCCTTGGGACGTCCCGGCTTCTTACGCTCAACGGCGCGTGAGTCGCGTGTGAGGAATCCGTGGTCCTTGAGGGTTTTCTTGTCCTCAGCGTTCACCTTAACGAGTGCGCGGGCGATAGCGAGACGCAGAGCCTGGCTCTGTCCTGTGTAGCCGCCGCCGTCGAGGTTGGCCTTGATGTCGTATTTCTCAACTGCGTCGAGGGCTGCCAGAGGCTGCTTCACTACGTACTGCAGTATTGCTGAAGGGAAATACTTTGTGAGATCTTCCTTGTTTATCGTGATTTTGCCGGTGCCCTCAGTAAGATATACGCGAGCTACAGCGCTCTTGCGGCGACCGATTGCATTAATGATTTCCATCTTTATACCTTATATTATTTATACTGGTTAATATCTATTGCCTTGGGCTTCTGTGCCTCGTGCTTGTGCTCTGTGCCCTCGTACACGTAGAGGTTGTCCATCAGGCTGCGGCCTAAAGGACCCTTGGGGAGCATACCCTTCACGGCATGACGGATAATCTTGTCGATGCCGCCCTCGCGCTTGCGGAGCTCAGCGGGTGTGTTGAAGCGCTGGCCGCCAGGATAACCGGTATAACGTGTGTAGACTTTGTCCGTCTCCTTCTTGCCGGTGAATACCACCTTGTCGGCATTGATGATGATGACGTTGTCGCCGCAGTCTACATGGGGAGTGAAGGTCGGCTTGTACTTTCCGCGCAGCAGCTTTGCTACTTTAGAGCAGAGGCGGCCTACAACCTGGTCGCTGGCGTCTACTACGACCCACTCTTTCTTAGCTGTCTCCTTGTTTACGGAGATAGTCTTGTAACTTAAAGTGTTCATTTTAAAATTTAAATTTTACTACTAAAAAACATTTTTAATTATTTTGCGCACGCGATTCACTAACCGTGATGCCCGGCCAAAAGCACCACTATTAACACTCATGCGCTGGGGACTCTAAGTGTATCCCCGAATAATCGGTCTGCAAAATTACACATATTATCTCATATAGCCCACGGATGGAGGGGCGGGCGTGGTGTATTTACGATTATTTAACTATTTTTAAACCCATCGGATAACGTTTTGATAGTCTTGACATAACGTCGCGCACCGCCCCGTGCCGTGCCGCGCAAGGGCCGCCCTGCCACCACGACGCGCCCTCATGCCACGCGGCCGACGGCACAATTGGAGAGCCGATTGCTTGCGTATTCGGCCGAATCGCAGTACTTTTGCATAAGATAAGTTGCGGCTCGGCAACTGGGACAAGCCCACAGCCACCGCACTAACGTCACACATCTCAACAATCCACACACACTATGAACAAAAACTCCGACCTCATCTACGGTCTTGAGGACCGTCCGCCATTCGTAGAGTCAGTATTTGCCGCGCTGCAGCACCTGTTCGCCATATTCGTGGCCATAATGACTCCGCCGCTCATCATAGCCTCGCAGCTGCAGCTCGACATCCGCACCACGAGCTTCCTCGTGTCCATGGCGCTGTTCGCCTCAGGGCTGTCTACCTTCATACAGTGCCGCCGCTTCGGGCCGATAGGCACGGGGCTGCTGTGCATACAGGGCACGAGCTACTCGTTCATAGGCCCCATCATAGCCGCAGGGGCCACAGGCGGACTCAGCGTGGTGTTCGGTTCGTGCATGGCCGCATCTTTCGTGGAGGTGTTCGTGGGGCGCATGCTCAAGCGTGCCCGGCGCATCATCACGCCCGTAGTGTCGGGCATCGTGGTGACACTCATCGGACTCTGCCTCATAAAGGTGGGCATATCGGCGTGCGGCGGAGGCGAGGAGGCCAAGGCCGACGGCACGTTCGGCGCACTACACAACCTCGGGCTCGCGGCCCTCGTGCTCACCGTGACGGTGTATCTCAACAGCCGCCGCAACCGTCTGCTGCGCATGAGCTCCATAGTGGTGGGCATAGCCGTGGGCTACCTGGCCGCATGGGTGCTGGGCTACCTCGACTTCTCGTCGGTGGGACACTTCGACGCGTTCTACATACCCGTGCCGCTGAAGTACGGCATCAGCTTCGACCTCTCAGCGTTCATCACCCTGAGCATCATCTTCGTCATAACGGCCATAGAGGCATACGGCGACATCACCGCCAACTCCATGATATCGGGTGAGCCCGTGGAGGGCGAGGTGTTCATGCGCAGGGCCTCGGGCGGCGTGGTGGCCAACGGCGTGACGTCGATGCTGTCGGCCGTGTTCAACTCGTTCCCCAACAGCATATTCGCGCAGAACAACGGCATGATACAGCTCACGGGCATAGCCTCGCGGCACGTGGGCTACTACATCTCCGCCATGCTCGTGCTCATGAGCTTCTTCCCTGCCATAAGCATAGTGTTCTCACTCATGCCGCAGCCCGTGCTCGGCGGTGCCACCCTGCTGATGTTCGGCACCGTGGCGGCGGCAGGCATACGCATCATCGCCTCGCAGAAGATTGGCCGCAAGGAGATACTCGTGATAGCCATCAGCCTGTCGGCCGGCCTCAGCGTGGAGTTCATGCCCGAGATACTGAGCGGTCTGCCGGCCGAGCTGCGCTCCATCATGTCGTCGGGCATCACCACAGGAGGAGTCGTGGCCATACTCAGCAACCTGCTCATCAGGATAAAGGACGACGACCCTCAGGAGGCATGACGCACGCCTCTGCGTGAAGGTTCCGTCGCGCACGCGCAACACACTGACGCACAATGCGTTGCAAAACGGCCCATTTCACAAGCCAAAACGGCCCGAATCGCAGTGCGGTTCGGGCCGTTTCGCATCATAGCCCTGCCAAGGCGGCACCGGAGGCCGGCACAGACGCGCTGACGGCACGCGCTCCACGGCACGACAAAAAATAGCGTCACGACAGCGCGTATATAATATAAAATGTGTAATTTTGCACCTAAGGCCCCACCACGAGGCCGTCATACACGTCATCAAAACCTATTGACACGACATGAACGCCAAAGCACTTCTATCGCTGCTACTCGCGGTGCTGGCATGCGCCACGGCCGCGGCCAAGGGCACGTTCCGCCCGGGACAGCTGTGGCCCGACAACCGCGGCAAGCACATCAACGCCCACGGGGGAGGCATAGTCTACCACCGTGGCACGTACTACTGGTTCGGCGAGCACAAGAGCGACTCCACGAGCTCCGCACTCGTGGGTGTCACGTGCTACTCATCGAGCAATCTCACCGACTGGCGCTACCGTGGCGTGGCGCTGAAGGTGTCCGACAGCCCCGGCCACGACATAGAGCGCGGCTGCATTCTGGAGCGTCCGAAGGTGGTGTACTGCCGCCGCACGCGCAAGTTCGTCATGTGGTTTCACCTCGAGCTGAAGGGGCGCGGCTACAACGAGGCACGCTACGGCGTGGCCACCGCCGACCGTCCCGAAGGCCCGTACACCTACGTGAGGTCGGGAAGGGTGTGCCCCGGCAAGTGGCCCATGGAGTTCGGCACCGGCCAACTGGCCGTGCTCGACACGCTCGATGCCGCCCGCTATCCCAAGTGGTGGACTCCCGAGTGGTACGACGGGGTGGCCAAGGGCATGATGACCAAGCGCGACCGCATGCCGCACACCGCCGGCGGGCACACCATGCAGGGCGGACAGATGGCACGCGACCAGACCATATTCGTCGACGACGACGGCAAGGCGTATCACATATACTCCTCCGAGGACAACCTCACGCTGCAGATAGCCGAGCTCACCGACGACTACACGGCGCACACCGGGCGCTACACGCGCGTGGCTCCGGGCGACATGAACGAGGCTCCCGCCATATTCCGCCACGGCGGATACTACTGGATGATAACGAGCGGATGCACAGGCTGGGCACCCAACGCGGCACGCTTGTTCCGCGCCCCGAGCATCTGGGGGCCGTGGGCCAAGCTGCCGAACCCGTGCAAGGGGCCATACGCCGACACGACCTTCGGCTCACAGGGCACGTACATCCTCAGGGTGGAGGGTAAGAAAGACCTCTTCGTGTTCATGGCCGACCAGTGGCGGCCCGACCATCCGAGCGACGCACGCTACGTGTGGCTGCCCATAGCTTTCGACAAGGAGGGCCGTCCCGAGCTGTCGTGGCGCGACGAGTGGAGCCTCGCCGACTTCTGACGGCCGTGCGCCACAGCCGCACAGAGCGTGTGGCGCACAGCACTGCATGACACATATCAGACAACATAAAACATACATACTGCTATGGAAAAAGTATATGAGTTTCTTGCCGACGGCTTCGAGGAAGTCGAAGGCCTTGCCGTGGTGGACATCCTCCGCCGCGGAGGTGTGGACATCAAGACCGTGAGCGTCACAGGCACGGAGTACGTCACCACGTCGCACGGAGTGACGCTCAAGGCCGACCTCCGCATAGAGGATGCCGACCTCACCGACGCGTCCATGCTGCTTCTGCCCGGTGGTCTGCCCGGAGCCACCAACCTGCGCGACCATGAGGGCGTGCGCAGTGCGCTGCTCGCACAGGCACGCAAGGGCGGACGCATAGGCGCCATCTGCGCCGCTCCGCTCGTACTCGGCTCGCTGGGTCTGCTCGAGGGCCGCCGCGCCACATGCTACCCCGGCTTCGAGAGCCACATAACGGGGGCCACCTACACGCGTGAGCTGTACACTGTAGACGGCAACATCATCACAGGCGAGGGCCCTGCCGCCACCTTGCCCTACGCATACGAGATACTGCGCATGTTCAAGGGCGACGACACCGTGGCCGCACTCAAGGAGGGCATGATGTACAACCACCTGCTCGCCGAGGGCAAGTAGGCCGCGCGGCACTGGAGTCACAGCAACCAAGCACAACACACAGCAGCAATGAATCATGTAGTAATAGTGGCCGGCGGCAAGGGCCTGCGCATGGGCGGCGACACGCCCAAGCAGTACCTGCCGCTCGGAGGCCGCCCCGTCATCATGCGCACCATAGACCGCTTCATGGAGTACGACCCACACATGCACGTGGTGCTCGTGCTGCCGGCCGCGCACCACGACTACTGGCACGGGCTATGCCGCCAGTACTCATTCACCACTCCGCACACCGTGGCATGCGGAGGAGCCACGCGCTTCCACTCGTCGCAGAGCGGAGTACGCGCCACGGAAGCCGCCCCGGGCGACATCATAGCCATACACGACGGCGTGCGGCCGTTCGTATCGGTAGAGGTGATAGCACGTTGCTTCGAGGAGGCACGCCGCTCAGGCGCCGCCATACCCGTGCTGCCGCTCACCGACACGCTGCGCTTCGTGGGCGCGGGCGACAGCCAGCACAACGTGCTGCGCACCGACTACCGCGTGGTGCAGACACCACAGACGTTCCGCGCCAGTCTGCTCGCCGAGGCGTTCGAGTTGCCCTTCAGCGAGGCTTTCACCGACGACGCGTCGGTGGTGGAGGCCGCAGGGCACGCCGTGGCCATGGTGGAGGGCAACCGCGAGAACATAAAGCTCACCACACCCTACGACCTGCTCGTGGCCGACGCGCTCCTCAGCCACGGCCACGCCGCACGCTGAGGGCCGACACACAGGCACAGTCCCACACTTACACACCACTAATCACACATCACGCACACCGCAATGCCAGACATACTCGAGCAAGACATAATGTACATACAGGGCGTAGGCCCGCAGCGCAAGCAGCTCCTGCACAAGGAGCTCGGGCTGGAGACGTGGGGCGACCTGCTCGAGTACTACCCCTACAAGTACGTAGACCGCAGCCGTGTGTACCTCATACGCGAGCTCACGGCCGACATGCCGTTCGTGCAGATAAAGGCGCGGGTGGCTGGCTACGAGGAGTTTGACATGGGGCCGCGCAAGAAACGCGTCGTGGCGCACGTCTCCGACGGCACTGGGTACGTAGACCTCGTGTGGTTCAGCGGCGCACGCTACGTGTACGACAACTACAAGGTGGGCAGTGAGTACGTCATCTTCGGCCGCCCCACGGCCTACGGCGGACGCATACAGATAAGCCACCCCGACATAGAAAAGGCCGAGAGCCTGCAGCTCTCGGAGATGGGCATGCAGCCCTACTACTCCACCACGGAGCGCATGAAGAAGGCCGGCCTCACGTCGAGGGCCATAGAGCGCATAGTGAAGGCTATGCTCTCCAAGCTGCCTTCGCCGCTGGCGGAGACGCTTCCCGGCTTCATCACGCGGCCGCTGCACCTCGTGTCGCGCGACACTGCCATGCGCGACGTACACTATCCGCACTCCGCCAAGGCCATGCAGGACGCGCGTCTGCGGCTGAAGTTTGAGGAGCTGTTCTACATTCAGCTCAATATCCTGCGCTATGCCTCCGACAACCGCCGCAAGTACCGTGGGTATGTGTTCAACAAGGTGGGCGAGGAGTTCAACCACTTCTACCGCCACAACCTGCCGTTCAGCCTCACGGGCGCACAGAAGCGCGTCATGCACGAGATACAGGCGGACATGTGCTCGGGCCGGCAGATGAACCGTCTGCTTCAGGGCGACGTGGGTTCGGGCAAGACCCTCGTGGCACTCATGACCATGCTGCTGGCCCTCGACAACGGGTTTCAGGCGTGCATCATGGCCCCTACGGAGATACTCGCCGAGCAGCACTTCAACACCATACAGGAATTCCTGCGCGGCATGAGCGTGCGCGTGGAACTGCTCACAGGCATCGTCAAGGGCAAGCGCCGCGCAGAGGTGCTGCAAGGTCTCGCCGACGGCAGCGTGAGGATACTCGTGGGCACGCACGCCGTCATCGAGGACACGGTGGTGTTCTCGCGCCTCGGGCTCGCCGTCATAGACGAGCAGCACCGCTTCGGCGTGGCACAGAGGGCCAAGCTGTGGGCCAAGAGCGTCAACCCGCCGCACATACTGGTCATGACGGCCACGCCCATACCGCGCACACTGGCCATGACCATATACGGTGACCTCGACGTGAGCGTCATAGACGAGCTGCCGCCCGGCCGCAAGCCCATACAGACGCTGCACAAGTACGACAACCAGACCGTAAGCCTGTACGCCGGCATACGCAGCCAGATAAAGCAGGGGCGACAGGTGTACATCGTGTTTCCGCTCATCACCGAGAGCGAGAAGAGCGACCTGAAGAACCTCGAGGATGGGTTCAACGCCCTGAAGGACATCTTCCCCGAGTTCAGCCTGAGCAAGGTACACGGCAAGATGAAGCCCAAGGAGAAGGAGGCGGAGATGCAGAAGTTCGTAAGCGGAGACACGCAGATACTCGTGGCCACCACCGTCATAGAGGTGGGAGTGAACGTACCCAACGCCTCGGTGATGGTGATACTCGACGCGCAGAGGTTCGGCCTCTCGCAGCTCCACCAGCTTCGCGGCCGCGTGGGGCGCGGAGCCGACCAGAGCTACTGCATACTCGTCACCGGCTACAAGCTGTCTGACATCACGCGCAAGCGCATCGACATCATGTGCGACACCAACGACGGTTTCCAGATAGCCGAGGCCGACCTCAAGCTGCGCGGCCCTGGAGACCTCGAGGGCACGCAGCAGAGCGGCATAGCGTTCGACCTGAAGATAGCCGACATAGCACGCGACGGACAACTCGTGCAGCTCGCACGCGAGGAGGCGCAGAAAATCATCGACGCCGACCCCACATGTTCAAGTCCGCAGTACGCCATGCTGTGGCGCAGACTGAGCCAACTGCGCGACACCAACGTCAACTGGGCAGCCATAAGCTGATGCCACCATGCAGGGCATGGGGCCGGCACAGACCGACACATGAGCACGGCACGAGCCAGCAAGAAGCTGCAACAAATCAGCACAGGCCATAAGTTAAAACGGCTGATTGACACAAATCAAGTGCCAGATGGTCCGCAACGCCAGTGTACACTTGCGTTGCGGGCGCATATAACACACACATTCACAGCAGTTTTAATGTTAAAATACGGATAAAAACTGTTAACGAATTTCCCTTTTTGCGAAAAAATCACTATCTTTGTAGCGTCTTTTGATAATTGTTGTACGATTTTGCGCCTTTTTATTGCGAATTTGTTACAGCGGTTCACACACTTGAAAGAATGATATACTCATTCTGATTTATCAGACGGTCAAAGAAAAAAAACATGAGCTTAAAAGGAATTATTAGAACATTTGCCATAACATTTATCACACTATCGGCTGCCCCCGCACACGCCCAAGACCTGTTGGCGCGTCAGGCTCCCGTAGACAGGAAGATGAAAGCCGTAGACACTCTCATGCTCAAAAGCGTAACAGTGAGAGAGGAAATGGAGAATCCCGCAGCCGAGCTTTACGAGGACTGGAACAACATATACGCTCATCGGGCCACAGAGTTGCCCGAGTCGTACCGCATAAATCTCAAGCACTTCTGCATGCCCACGCCGAGCAGGGTCATCACGAGCAACTTCGGCTACCGCTGGGGACGCCAGCATGAGGGCCTTGACATAAAGGTCTACATCGGCGACACTATACGCGCGGCGTTCAGCGGCAAGGTGCGCATGGTGAAATACGACGGCCGTGGCTACGGCAAATACGTGGTGATACGCCACAACAACGGTTTGGAGACTCTCTACGGCCACATGTCCGCACAGCTCGTGGAGGAGAATCAGGTGGTACGCGCCGGCGAGCCCATAGGTCTTGGCGGCAACACCGGGCGGAGCACAGGCTCGCACCTGCACTTCGAGACACGCCTCTGCGGAGTGGCCATAAACCCGGCCCTGATGTTCGACTTCCGCGAACAGGACGTAGTGGGCGACTCATACCTCTTCCGCCGCGACTCATACAAGGCCGAGTCTACGGAGGCTACACGTCTACGTGGAAAGGTGGGCAACGGCTCATACTCGCGTGAGGACGTGGTGGGAGCATCCGGCTCACAGGGCGACAACATCAACGGCGAGGTGCTGTATCATAAGGTGGCATCGGGCGAGACGCTCCAGAGCATAGCCGAGAAGCACGGCGTGACCGTAGACGCTATATGCCGTCTCAACCACATACGCAAGACCATGCGTCTGCGCCCGGGACAGATTCTCCGCTACTCATGACCGCCACGCAGCATGACACGCTGACAGGCGCATTCAGATACGCAGCCAAGCGCATTCAGATACGCAGCCAAGCGCATTCAGATACGCAGCCAAGCACATTCAGATACGCAGCCAAGCACATTCAGATACGCAGCCAAGCACATTCAGATACGCAGCCAAGCATCAGCCCATAAAGCACGATGCGTCATCTGTAAGGCACAACGAATCATCTGTAAAACTTTATACCAACGACAAGGTCTGACGGACATCACTCCGCCAGACCTTTCTTTTTATGGTGACGACACGTCCACATAATATACAGGATAAGCCTTCTTCTTACAGGCACTCAATAAAAAATGGGCCGTTCACGGAGCATAAATCGCCATTTTTGCTTACCTTTGTATAAGATAAGCTGCGGCTCGGCAATTGGAGCAAGCTCCATTGCTCTCGCACTTGCGTTACCTTTGTATAAGATAAAATGCACCCCGACAGCCGCAGCAACGTCAACACCTATTAACACACAATCTATGAAAGCACTTTCAGCACAGATGCTCACTCCGCATACCTTGCGCCCGTTAGCGGCGGCAATGCTGCTCTTCCTCACGTCCATGCCACTGCCGTCGCACGCCGCCGATACCACACGGGTGGTCACGGCACGCCAGTTCGGGGCTATACCCGACGACGGACGCGATGACACCAAGGCCCTGCGTGCCGCCGCCGAGTACTGCCGCCGCCATCCCGGCACCACCCTCGTGATAGCACCCGGCACATACCGTCTGCGCGACGCACAGGCCGAACGCCTCGAAAGCGATGTGATGGCCGGCAAGATGGGCAACGACCCCGAGAAAAAGATATTCACTCCATACTATCCTTACGCACGCGGTCTCGACTTCGACGGGGCCGTGTCAACGCACGTCATGGCCCGTGGCGCGACGCTCATGTGCGAGGGATGGATGGAGCCTGTGTCGATAGTCAACACCCGCGACTTCACTCTTGAGGGGCTCACCATCGACTACCGCCGCAAGCCCATGACCGAAGGCAACATCATAGCCATAGGCGACGACTCGTTCACCGTGCAGTTTGACAGCCGCCGACAGCTCACCCCCTCCATGCCCATAACCCGTATGAGCATCTGGGACGACGAGGCCAGCGGCGTGTTCCCCACGGCCTACTACTTCCCCAAGCCCAAGTTTCTCGGCGGCAACCGCCTGGAGTTCGCCTATCGCGTGCCGCGCCGTCTGCTCGGCGCACGCATAGCCGCGCTGCACTCGTTCCACTTCCGCCCGGCCATATTCATCAACCGCAGCCACAACACGGTGCTTGAGGGTGTCACCATACATGCCCAGCCGGGCATGGGCATAGTGGGTTTCGACACCGAGGACGTGTTCATACGCCGCCTTGCCGTCACCCCTGCCGACGGATTCACATTCTCCACCAACACCGATGCCACGCACTTCGCCTCCTGCCGTGGCACGGTGAGCATAGAGGACAGCTTTTTCCATGCTCAGGGCGATGACGCTACCAACGTACACGGCTACTACAACGACATACGCAAGCACGATGGCGGATGGGTGACACTGGTGCTCAACGCCCCCACGTTCACCCATGCGCAGATGGCGGACGTGCCGGCCGTGGGCGACACCCTTGAACTCTCGCACTCCTCCACACTCGTACCCGTGGCGCGATACGCCGTCACGGAGGTGCGCCACGAGCCGCAGTCGCCCACCGTAGACGTGCGTCTGAGCGGCAATCTGCCCTCCGCCACCGATGGCATGTACCTCTTCAACGCGTCCAAGCTGCCGCGTCTGCGCTTCTGCCGCAACACCGTGTGGGGACAACTGGCACGCGGCGTGCTCGCCAAGACGCGCGGCGTGCTGATAGCCGAGAACACATTTCGTGGATGCACGGGCACAGCCATACACGTGGCGGCAGAGGCTGAGTGGCGCGAGGGGGCGCACTCACGCGACGTGGTGATACGCGACAACATGATGATGAACTGCGGTCTTGACGGCGGACAGTTCGGAGCATCGGGCATAGCGGTGGTAATCAACGCCCCCGACACCGACGGCACGCTGCTGCACGAGCACGTCACCATCACGGGCAACACCATACAGACGCGCTACAACAACTCCTGCGGCATGGCCCTGCGCAACATACGCGGTCTGCACGTGTCCGGCAACGTGGTGCGCGGATGCCGTGAGGCCATGACCCTGCACTCGTGCGAGGACGTGGTGACAGGGCAGTGAGCACATGGTGAAAGGACAGTGAGTGCATGATGACAACGCAGTGAGCGCGTAGTGACAACTCCGCAATAGCACCCTCCGCGCTGCCATGTGCCACGGCTGAAGCCCCGTCAGGGCGGCATTGCCGCCACATGAAGGCAAGTTTTGCCCTCTTTACTTGCCTGTTATACATATTTTGAGTAAGTTTGTCTGTCAAAACTATCATCAATGAGGATACTAATTGTCAACACAAGCGAGAACACCGGTGGAGCGGCCGTTGCCGCCAACCGCCTGAAGGAGGCCCTCAACAACAACGGCGTGAAGGCCAAGATGCTGGTAATACACAAGTCCACGGACGACATCACGGTGGTACCGCTGAAGCACAAATGGCTGACGCGGTGGCACTTCCTGACCGAGCGTCTCGGCATATTCCTGCACCTGCACCTGCATTACAGCAAGGACAAGCTCTTCGGCATAGACACAGGCAGCAGCGGCACGGACATAACGCGCCTGCCTGAGTTTCGCGAGGCCGACCTCATACACCTCTCATGGATAAACCAGGGCATGCTCTCGCTGGCCGACATCCGCCGCATACTGCGCAGCGGCAAGCCCGTGGTGTGGACGATGCACGACCTGTGGCCCGCCACAGGCATCTGCCACTACGCCCGACAGTGCCCGCGCTTCAAGACAGGCTGCCACGACTGCCGTCTGCTTCCGGGCGGAGGCAGCGCCAACGACCTGTCGCACAAGGTATGGAAACGCAAGCGCGAGCTGTACCACAACGCCAACATCTGCTTCGTGGCATGCAGCAAGTGGCTGGAGAGACAGGCCCGCCAGAGCTCGCTCATGGTGGGACAGCGCGTCACGAGCATACCCAACCCCATAGACACCCGCGTGTTCGCACCTGCCGACAAGCCGTCGGCACGCCAGCGCATGGAGCTTCCTGCCGACAAGCGCGTGATACTCTTCGTGGCGCAGCGTGCCGACGACGAGCGCAAGGGGGCTCAGTACTTCATCGATGCCGTCAACTCCCTCGTCGCATCCTCACCCACCTTCGCCACCGACACGTGCGTGGCCATAATAGGCAAGCGCGGAGAGGAACTCGCGCCGATGCTGCACATAGAGACGCACGCGTTAGGCTACATAGCCGATGAGAAGGCCATGGCCGACGCGTACAACTCGGCCGACGCCTTCGTGCTGCCGTCACTCGAGGACAACCTGCCCAACACCATCATGGAGGCCATGGCGTGCGGCGTGCCGTGCGTGGGATTCCGCGTGGGCGGCATACCCGAGATGATAGACCACCAACGCAACGGCTACGTGGCCAACTTCAAGGACACGGCCGACCTCGCGGCCGGCATAGCGTGGGTACTCGGCCCCGACAGCGACGCGCTCCGCCGCGAGGCCGTACGCAAGGTGGCCCACAACTACTCGCAGCAGAGCGTGGCCGCGCAGTACATAGAGATATACAGCGAGACGATAGCACTGAAAAGATACAACCTATGATACGCTTCACCATCATAACATGCACATACAACGCCGGGGCCGTGCTCCAGCGCACCCTCAGCAGCGTGTTCGCACAGACCCACAGCCACCTCGAGCACCTCATCATCGACGGTGCCTCCACCGACAACACGGTGGCACTGGCCGAGGCTTACAGGCAGCACACCGCCACGGAGGACTACTGCCACGACGTGACCATAGTGTCGGAGCCCGACAAGGGGCTCTACGATGCCATGAACAAGGGCATAGACCTCGCCACGGGCGACTACGTGCTGTTTCTCAATGCCGGCGACACCTTCCCCTCGCCCGACACGCTCGAGACCGTGGCCGAGTCGGTAGGCGACGGTGAGGAGCTCCCTGCCGTGCTCTACGGCGACACAGACATAGTGGATGACGGCGGACACTTCATCCGCCACAGGCGGCTGTCGCCGCCCCGCAGACTCTCGCCGCGCTCCTTCCTCAGCGGCATGGTGGTGTGCCACCAGGCCTTCTACGCACGCACCGACCTCGCCAAGGCCACGAAGTACGACCTGCGCTACCGCTTCTCCGCCGACTTCGACTGGTGCATACGCATCATGAAGCTCGCGCGGCAGCGCCACATCGGCATGCGCAACGTGGGTGCCGTGGTGGCCGACTACCTCGACGGGGGCATGACCACGGCCAACCACCAGGAGTCGCTCAATGAGCGTTTCCGCGTGATGTGCCGCCACTTCGGGCTGCTGCCCACCCTGGCCATGCACTCATGGTTTGTGGTGCGGAGCATCATCAGGCGCTGACGCGCGGACACGGGCACGCCCAATACATGCAAGCATTATCTCACATCACTAATACAGCATACAATACCAGATGAGAAAATTACTTTTGTTGGTGCTCACCGTCATAGCCGCCGCTCATTATGCCGAGGCGAGAAAGGTGAGCGGCAAGGTGTCGTGCCTTGAGAAACCAGTAGCCGGGGTAGTGGTCACCGACGGCAAGTCGTTCACGCGTACTGCCGACGACGGCAAGTTCACAATCGATGCCGCCGACGATGCCGACTTCGTGTACATCCTCACCCCGTCGGGCTACGTGGCCTCATACAGCTCAGGCACGCCGTGCTTCTACAAGCCTGTCAACGCCAAGTCGTTCGACTTCGAGCTGTATCCCTACGGCACACCCGGCGGCAAGTACGCCATGCTGGCCGTGGGCGACCCGCAGGCCGGCAGCGGCCACGACTTCACGCGCATGGAGACCGAGGCACTGCCCGACTTGCGCCAGACTGCCGCCGACTACGCCTGCCGCAACATCCCGGCGGCTGCCGTCATGCTCGGCGACCACGTGTGGGACAACCTCGACTCCTTCCCACGCGTCAAGGCCGACTACAAGTCGCTCGGCATACCCGTGTACCCCGTCATAGGCAACCACGACCACAACCTTGCAGTGAGCGACGACCACGGCTCCGCCGGCGTGTACCGCCAGTACTTCGGCCCCACGTACTACGCCTTCGCCATGGGCGGCGACTACTACATAGTGCTCGACAACATAGTGTACAAGGGCAACAAGACCTACGACGAGGCCATAGACGAGCAGCAGCTCAAGTGGGTGGAGGCCCTCAGGCAGTACATACCCAAGGGCTCGCGCGTGTTCGTGGCCATGCACTGCCCGGCATACATATACTACCGCAAGAAGGTGCTGGCAGGGAGCGAGCGTCTCTTCGACCTGCTCGCCGCCTACAACGTGCAGGTGCTCAGCGGGCACACGCACGTGCAGAGCAACATGGAGCTGCGGCCGGGCGTGTTCGAGAACATGGTGGGCGGACTATGCGGGGCATGGTGGATATGGGATGACATGTACTGCCGCGACGGTACGCCCATGGGCTACCAGGTGTTCGAGTCGTCGCCGAGGCAGTTCGGGTGGTACTACAAGACCCTCCACAAGCCCGCCGACTACCAGATGCAGGTCATAGACATGGGCACGATGCCCGGACACGAGGACGAGCTGTGCGTGAAGATATGGAACTGGGACGAGAAGTGGAGCGTGAAGTGGTCTGAGGACGGCGGCAGTGCCAAGGACATGCAGCTCTTCACCGCCACCGACCCATTCTACTACAACTACCTCGCCCGCCAGTACGCGCTCGGCAAAGGCCGCGTAGGCTCGTTCCGCCGGCCCATGAAGCACGGCCGCATGTTCTTCTCATGCAAGCCGTCGGCCAAGGCCAGGGTCGTAAGCATCACCGTGACCGACCGCATGGGGCACGTCTACAAGCAGGACGTGAGCATCAGGCCATAAGCCATGCCGCCTATCTGTACGCCCCCGTATGGCGGAAGCGACAGACTGCCCTGCATACAACGCTGATATACAGTGATTTGCAGAACGGCCCATTTCGCGCTGCGATTCGGCCCATTTCACATGCCAAAACGGCCCGTTTCGCACTGCGGAATGGGCCGTTTCGCATTTCCATACATATCCGCCAGTCAGGCAAGTCCGTCCGCATGGCCAGGCGAGTCAGTCCACGGCAGCCTTCCACGGCACAAAGAATGCGCAATAACGCGTGGCAGGTCTTGCGGTTATCGGCAAAAAAGCGTACATTTGCAGTCGGATGCCGGCCGTGCCATCACCATGCCGCGGCACCGGCTCCACTACACCGTGACATTATGCAAGGAAACGACAACAGACTGAGATTCGCCATATTCGGCAACGAGTACCAACCGCGCAAGTCGGCGGCCATGCAGCGCATCCTCGAGTATCTCTACGCCCACGACGCGGAGATATACGTCGACCGCACGTTCTTCGACTTCATCACGTCGGCGCACCTGTGCGAGCCGAGGGTAGACGGCGTGTTCGAGGGCAACAACTTCGATGCCGACTTCGTGATATCCATGGGCGGCGACGGCACGTTCCTCAAGGCCGCCACGCGCGTGGGGCCGAAGCAGACACCCATCATCGGGGTGAACATGGGGCGGCTGGGATTCCTCGCCGACGTGCTGCCGGGGGAGGTGGAGAAGGCCCTCGACGCCATATACGCCGGCACATATCAGACGGAGAACCACACCGCCATAATGGTGCAGACCGACGGCGAGCTCATAGTGGGCTGCCCCTACGCCCTCAACGACATAGCAGTGCTCAAGCGCGACATAGCCTCCATGATAAGCATCAGGACGTGCGTCAACGGCGAGTACCTCGTGACGTACCAGGCCGACGGACTCATCGTGGCCACGCCCACAGGCTCCACTGCCTACTCGCTGTCAAACGGAGGGCCCATAATAGTGCCGCAGACCGGCTCGCTGTGCCTCACGCCAGTGGCTCCGCACAGCCTCAACATACGCCCCATAGTGCTCAGCGACGACAGCGTGGTGACGCTGAGCGTGGAGTCGCGCTCGCACAACTTCCTCATAGCCATAGACGGCCGCAGCGAGAAACTCGTGGAGACGACCACCGTGACCATACGCAAGGCACCGTTCCCGGTGCGCATCATCAAGCCCAGCGGGCAGCGGTACTTCTCGTCACTGCGCGAGAAGATGATGTGGGGCATGGACATACGCTGACCGTCCGCGCCACCACTCCGCACCATATCACATAACCACTACGACGACAATGAGACTCACAGACTACCTACACATGCCGCAGTCGCGGTTCGGCACGCGCCAGATACTCCTCTGGCTGTGGCACGCATGGCGCGGCAACCACCGCCAGGCGGTGCTCAACGCCGCCATAGGACTGCTGTCGGTGGCGGTGAGCCTCATGCAGGTGTCGGCGGTGAAGCACGCCATAGACACGGCATCGGGCGTGGAGACAGGCTCCGTGTACTGGGCCGTGGCGGTGATGGCGCTGCTCATCATGGCCGGGTTCGCGCTCGACATAGCCGCCGTGTGGGTGCGCAACATCCTCGGCGTGCGTGCCCAGAACCGCATGCAGCAGGCACTGCTCGACCGCATACTGCGCTCGCAGTGGAGCGGCAAGGAGCGCCACCACTCGGGCGACGTGCTCAACAGGCTCGAGTTCGACGTGGTCAGCGTGGTCAACTTCCTCACCGAGACCATGCCCAGCACGCTCTCCGTGGTGGCTCTCTTCGTGGGAGCCTTCGGCATACTCTTCTCCATGGACTCCACGCTCGCGCTCATCACCGTGGCCATAATACCAGTGTTCGTGCTGCTGAGCAAGCTGTACGTAAGGCACATGCGCCACCTCACGCGCTCCGTGCGCGACTCCGACAGCCGCGTACAGAGCGTGCTCCAGGAGACCATACAGCACCGCATGCTCATCAAGTCGCTCGAGAACGACGCGCTCATGGTAGACCGTCTGGAGGCCACGCAGGGCGAGCTGCGGCGCAACGTGAGGCGGCGCACGGCATTCTCCGTGTTCTCCAACATAGTGCTGCGCCTCGGCTTCGCCATAGGATACCTCATAGCATTCCTGTGGGCCGCCCTCAGGATGTCGGCCGGCACGCTGTCGTTCGGCGGCATGACGGCATTCCTGCAGCTCGTCAACAAGATACAGAGCCCGGCGAGGAGCCTCACCAAGCTCGTGCCGGCATTCGTGTCGGTGTTCACCGCGGCAGAGCGGCTCATGGAACTCGAGGACGACCCCCTGGAGGAGCAGGGCGAGCCGCAGCGCATGGAGGCTCCGTGCGGCATACGCCTTGATGACGTGAGCTTCCGATATGCCGACGGCGACAGCGACGTGGTGAGCCACCTGTCGTTCGACTTCACCCCCTCCACATGCACGGCCGTGCTCGGCCCCACGGGCACGGGCAAGACTACGCTCATACGCATGATACTCGCGCTGCTGCAACCCACGGCAGGACACATATCTATATATGACGCACACGATAGCCGACGGCTCTCGCCGCTCACGCGCTGCAACTTCGTGTACGTGCCACAGGGCAACACGCTGATGAGCGGCACCATACGCGACAATCTGCGCATGGGGCGCATCGATGCCACCGACGAGCAGATGCTCGAGGCCCTCGACATGAGTTGCGCCGGCTTCGTGCGCTCGCTGCCGCTCGGACTCGACACGCAGTGCGCCGAGCAGGGAGGCGGCCTCAGCGAGGGACAGGCGCAGCGCATAGCCATAGCACGGGCACTGCTGCGCGACCGCCCTGTGATGATATTCGACGAGGCCACGTCGGCCCTCGACCCCGACACGGAGCGGCAGCTGCTCGCCAACATACTGGCCGGCAACCACAAGACCGTGATATTCATTACGCACCGCACCGCCGTGGTGGACTACTGCGACCAGACGCTGCACCTCGGCCAGTGAGCACGGCACGCCATACGCACCATACTATAACATAAACCATACATCTATGAGACACTTCATCATGACCCTTGCCCTCATCATGGCGGCTACTTGCTGCCCGGCACGCACCCACAAGGCCCTCAAGCGGCAACCCGTGAGACTGATACTCGACACCGACATCGGGGCCGACTACGACGACGTGGGGGCCATGGCGGTGATGCATGCCCTCGCCGACAGCGGAGAGGTGAGGATTCTCGCCACCGTAGCCAGCAACAAGGACGCACGCGTGGTGCCCGTGATAGAGGCCATCAACGCCCACTACGGGCGCGGCGACATAGCCGTGGGGGCACCGTCGGGCTACTTCGCGCCCTCCATCACCACATGGCTCCACCGCACCGACTGGCCGGGGTACATATCATCGCACTTCGCCCACCCCACCGACTCCACGTCGCTGGCACCGTCGGCCGTAGACGTGTACCGCAAGGTGCTGAGCAAGCAGAAGGACGGCAGCGTGGTGGTGTGCTCCATCGGATTCTTCAGCAACCTGAAGGCACTGCTTGAGTCGGGCCCCGACCGCTGGAGCAAGCTGTCGGGCGAGGAGCTCGTAAGGCGCAAGGTGTGCCTGCTCGTGTCAATGGCGGGAGGCTTTCCGCGCGGATATGAGTTCAATGTCATCAAAGACGCGGCGGCGGCACGGGCCGTAGCCGAGCACTGGCCCACGCGCATCATCTTCAGCGGGTTCGAGATTGGCAAGAACATATTTACAGGCAACGCCGTCTGCGACATGCCTGGCGATGCCGAGTCCAACCCCGTGAAGAAAGCCTACCAGCTCGCGCTGTCGGAGGACGACCGCCCCAACGGGCGCGAGAGCTGGGACCAGACGGCCGTGCTGGTGGCCATACGCGGCTACCTGCCGTGGTTCGGGCTGCGCCGTGGCCGCCTCATCATCGATGAGAAGGGCAACAACGCGTGGGTGGGCAGCGCCGACGGGCCGCACGCCTACCTCGTGGCGGCAGTGCCGTACACGCGCATAGCCGCCGACATAGAGCGTCTCATGACACATCAGCACAGATAGACCACCACATAAACGCCACATGCAGACAATAACGACAGACGGCATGGAGCAGGCCTACTGCTTCATACACCAGAAGTGGAGGGTGTACGAGCACTCGTCCATGGACTGGCAGAAAGACGACATAGAGTATGCCATAGCGCAGTATGCCGGCAGCATGGGCAAGCCCCTGTACCAGGCACTGGCCTGTGGCAAGCCCGACTTCCTAACCGACCACGCCACGTTCGCCGCCGACATGCGCCATGCCCTCGCACGGCTCGAGCGCATGATGCACGGCGGCGCATGAACGACAAAACCACATAACGACATGCTATCAAGAATCATCACACTGCTCATCGCGCTCACATGCGTGCAGCACGCCCCGGCACGGGGCAAGTATCTATTCGTGTATTTCACAGGCAACGCCCCACAGCAGGAGCAGATATGCTACGCCGTGAGCGACGACGGCTTCAGCTACCGCCCGCTCAACGGCGGCCGACCGGTGGTGTCGTCGGACAGCATAGCCCTCACTGGGTGCGTGCGCGACCCGCACATACTGCGCACCAGCAACGGACGCTTCCTGATGGTGGCCACAGACATGCGCTCATCGCTCGGATGGGCGAGCAACAGGGGCATAGTGATGCTGTCGTCCAGCGACCTCATACACTGGAAGCACCACACCGTACACTTCCCCACGAAGTACAGCGGCACGCATTTCGCCCACGTCACGCGCGTGTGGGCGCCGCAGACCATCTACGACAAGGCCCTGAAGGCACACATAGTGTACTTCTCGCTGCTCACCGACGACGGCTCCATACCCTACGACAGGGTGTACTGGTGCCGCGCCAGCGACGACTTCAGCGACCTCGTGGGCGAGCCCGAGGTGCTCTTCGACTTCAAGGCGCCGGCCATAGACACCGACATAGTGACCGACAAGGGCGGCACCTATCACCTGTTCTTCAAGACCGAGGCCGACGGGGCGCACAAGGGCATCAAGCAGTACACGTTCACCGACCTGCACGACCCGTCGTCGTGGCGGCTGCGGCCGGGCTTCTGCGAGGTGACCAAGAGCAACGTGGAGGGCGCGGGAGTGTTCCCCCTGTACGGCGGAGGGTGGTGCCTGATGTACGACTGCTACATGGACGGCCACTATCAGTTCACGCGCAGCGACGACCTCCACACCTTCAGCTGGGCCGCCGACACCAAGACCGAGGGAGCCTTCACGCCGCGGCACGGCACGGTGATACAGATATCCAACAGCGAGTACAAACGCCTGTTGCGGCACTTCGGGGAGTGATAAAACGCGTTACGGGCACAAAAAAGTGAAAAAAATTTTGTCAGTTCGACAAAAAGCAGTACCTTCGCACTCGCAATAGCACAGAGAGCCTGTCGCCATTGCGGGTGTACAGGGGCGTAGCCCAGCTGGTTTAGAGCGCTGCAGTCACATTGCAGAGGTCCCCGGTTCGAGCCCGGGCGTCCCTACTTCCCTACATTCAATTACTTGAGAGGAAAAACCTTACGGGGTATTTTCCTCTTTTTTTGTACCCTTCCGCGCCACCCTCACGCGCCACGGCACGCACTCAGGCAGACGCGTGCGGCATGCCCGTGGCCGTATATGCAAACAGTTAATAAAGGAATAAATGCGTGCCGTGTGGTTAAAATACATTAAACATCGGTAACAAACGGCTGTGGAGTAACGTCAAATAAGTAACTTTGGCCGTGCGGAATGCCACATACGCGCATCATGAGTGCCACATACGCGCACCCATGCCGCCACCACCGCACGCACAGGAGGACGCGCAAGCCCTCCGCACCGATTACGAACAAACAATAAAAAACTACGGTATTATGAAAAAGAACATCATCATGCTCTCAATGTTTGCGGGTCTGCTGCTCCTCGGCAGCTGCGCCAGCAAGAAAGACCTTCAGAACTGCCAGAACGAGAACAAGGAGCTCCTGAAGAAGAATGACAACGTGAAAGACCAGCTCTCACAGGCCAACGCCAACTACGCCGCGTCACAGAGCCGCGTGAAGTCGCTTGAGGAGCAGGTGTCACAGCTCAAGAAAGACTATGCCGCCCTGCAGCAGTCGCTCGACAAGAGCCTCACCAATGCCGGCTCAAACAACGTGAACATATCCAAGCTCGTAGACCAGATAAACGAGTCTAACCAGTACATCCGCCACCTCGTGGAGGTGAAGTCGAAGAGCGACTCTCTCAACATGGTGCTCACCAACAACCTCACGCGCTCGCTGAGCAAGGAGGAGATGAAGGAGGTAGACGTACAGGTGCTGAAGGGCGTAGTGTACATCTCGCTGGCCGACAACATGCTCTACAAGAGCGGCAGCTATGAGATAAGCGACCGCGCCGCAGAGACTCTCGGCAAGATAGCCAAGATAATAAAGGACTACAGCGACTACGACGTGCTCATAGAGGGCAACACCGACAACGTGCCCGTGAACAATTCGGCAGCGTCTATGAAGAACATCCGCAACAACTGGGACCTCTCCTGCCTCCGTGCCTCAAGCGTGGTGCAGGCACTGCAGAACCAGTATGGCGTAGACCCGAAGCGTCTGACAGCCGGCGGCCGCGGCGAGTACAACCCGCTCACATCCAACGACTCGGCCGTGGGCAAGCAGCGCAACCGCCGCACGCAGATTATCATCACACCGAAGCTCGACCAGTTTATGGACCTCATAGACAAGGCCCCGGAGGACTCCAACAACTAAACGTCCGCGCCTGAACGCACAGGCCAGGCACACATACACACCGCCGCAGTCGGGCACGTGCGCCATCATGCCGCACACGCTGGGCTGCGGCGGTGGCG
>JALFIM010000039.1 GCA_022775985.1 Prevotella sp. | reverse complement strand
GAGATGCCTACTATCGTCATCTCCTCGGCCGACATCACGCCAGCTGTGTATATGTCGTAGGCTATGGCGAGGATCACTATTACCAGAAGGCTCATCTGTATGATAGACTGCATCTTGCGCACGTGCTTCATCCTTGCCAGCTTCTCACTGGTGCGTATCAGGTTCTCGTTGGCCCAGTCCTCCTGCCGCATCCTGTTCACGAAGAGGTCTGCTACTATGCAGCAGCCTGTGAATACCATCAGGAGCAGATAGCTGCACAGCGACATGCCGAACACGTCCTTGGCTTCCCACCATACCACGCATATACACGGGTATAGAATCAGGGCCACTGCCCAGCAGTACTTCGTTATCCACGACATCTTGTGCTTCATGGCCTGGTGTATGAGCCTGTCTGTCACTATGGTCTGCTTGTCGAGTTTCTGCTTGAGGATGGCGAGTTGCTCGCGCATCTGCTTCAAGTCCATGCTTGCGGTCTCGCTCATGGGCGCAGACTGCTGTACGTTTTCTTTGCTGTTGTACTTTTCCATAATATTATTTGCTTTTTTGTGGCCCACTGCCGGCGAGTAGGCCGTGTTATGTATTTGTTGTCGGGTGTCTGTCTATGAGTGCTTCAGTCGCTCTCTGATGCGAACCAGCTTCACTGATACGTTCTTGGCCGATATGCCCACGATGTCGCCTATCTCGTCGTAGGGCAGACCATCGAGCCAGAGCAGCACTATGGCTCGGTCGAAGGGACCTAACTTGTTGATGCGGTCATAGAGCATCTTCACCTGCTTGGTATCGGTGTCTGTGTCGTCGTAGAGGTTGATGTTCATGGAGAGGGGCACGGTCTTGCCGCGCTTTTTCTTGCGGTCTATGCTTATGCAGGTGTTGAGGCTCACACGGTAGAACCAAGTGCGTATGTCGCTGCGTCCCTCAAACTTGGCGAATCCGCGCCACAGGTTGACGAGTATCTCCTGAAAGAGGTCGTTCACCTCGTCATTGTCTTTGGAGAACATGTAGCACACGGTGTATATCGTGGACTTGTGCTCCCTCACGAGTCGGGCGAACTCCCGGTTGATGTCGCTCTCTGCGGATGGTTGATGTTTTGTTTCCATTGCGTTTGTCGTTTGTTGTCCTGCTTGCGCAGGGTGCGTTGCTTTTTTTGTATTTCTGACCGTTAGACGCGGGTATTGTGCCGTTTGCTACACGGCGGTGGCGTTTTTTTATATGAAGTGTTCTCTGATTTCGCCAAACTGAACCAATTAGTGTTGGGCGTTAATAGGCAGTCTGTTGTTGAATGGTTTAAAGAATAATGAAATGTGATAATATAATATAAAAATGCAAACAAACAAAATATTTGTCAATATTTATAGGCGTTTTGATGTTTTTTATGTTAATATTGGCTTTTTAATCCATTGTTTTTTGTATTTTTGCAGTTAGAGGAGTTGTCGGACAGCAAATATATGCATATTGCAGAAATTAGAACTGTTGTCAAATCATCACTTCTATTGATGTGAAAAAACTGTAGAATACCTATTTTAGTCTATTATGAATATTTTGGCAGGCTTTTTATCATAAAGTTTATGGACATACGCTTTTCAGTAATAATGCCCACTTACAACCAGTGCGGCTTCATTTGCCGGGCTATAAGAAGTCTGCTTCGCCAGACTTATGAGAGATGGGAACTTATCGTGATTGACGATGGAAGCACAGACGAGACGGAAACTGTTGTGGCAGAGTTTCTGCATGACACGAGGATAAGATATGTTCGTCTGCTGGAAAACCATGGACTTGGGTATGCCGTGAACCGTGGCTTGCAGATGGCCAGATACGGATATGTGGCATATCTTCCATCAGACGACTTCTATTATGCCGGCCATCTGGACGCCATGGCATCTGTATTCATGGAGAATGAAAACGCGGTGTTGGCTTTTTCAGGTATCAGGTATGGTAGGTGCGATTCATTGCACGGCGACAATGATGTAGAGTCGACAAGCAACAGGCCGGGTTTCTGGCTTCAGCTTGTACAGGTAGCCCATCGGCGTGTAGACGAGAGATGGGTGGAGAGGGACGAATGGGTGAGCGAGGACTTCTTCCCCCAACTTGAGCTTTTCTACCGTAGGCCCGCTGCCTTTCGGTAATGTGGAGGATATTCCGCATGACAATTGGGAGGAGGCGGTTGCAAGTATACGTCCCGACATCGTGTACGGCTTACTCAACTGGGGAGCCATTGGATGGGTGTATGATGTAGTTCGCCGTCTGCCCGACATACCTTTTGCTTGGCATTACAAGGAAGGGCCCCAGCTTGCCGTGTCTATGGGCAACTGGCAGGAACTGGCATGGCTTTATCGCCATGCGTCGTTGAGGATATTCCTTAACGACACGGTAAGGCAGTGGTTTGAGCTGTTTTTGCCGTCAAAACCTGTGCTTACTATGATTATGGATGGCGATATGCCCAAGAAAGACTATTTCAAGGACACGTTCTCGCCCAAGTTGTCGGAGGCTGACGGCGAGGTGCATACGGTGTGTGCAGGACGACTTATTGGCATAAGGGAAACGTCTGTCAAGGCTTTGGTCAGGAACAGGATACATCTGCACCTGTATCTTGAGAATTTCTTTGCGGCCAAGGAGAAGTTGTTTGCATATTTTGCAGAGGCTTATTCTGGCTATTTCCACATACACAGCCATTGTTCCCCCGACAGATGGACGGAAGAGTTCTCGAAGTATGACGCTGCCTGGCTTCACTGCATAAGAAGTGCTAACTATGGAGACCTTTATGATGCGTCGTGGGACGACCTGAACATCCCGGCCCGTTTGAGCACCTACATGGCTGCGGCGTTGCCCGTGATACAGTATGACAACACGGGACACATAGTGGCGGTGGAGCGTTGTGTGAGAAATTTGGGCATAGGCATGCAGTTTCATGACATAGACCATCTGTCGGACATGCTCCATGATAAGATCCTGATGGCAGGTCTGCAAGCCAATGTCATGCGGCATCGCATGTCGTTCTGTTTCGACAGGCATGTGCCGGAACTGATAGACAAATTCAGAATTGCAATAAAAGAAAGACAGTCATGAGAAATATGTTGCGGATAATGGCCAATACTATTGTGGCAAACCTTTGCACTACAAGACACGTGGGGCTTATGGATGGTAAGACTGGGCTTTGCCTGTTCTTGCATGAATACGGCCGATATATGTCAGCCCCGTTTTACACCGAGACGGCCAACCGCTTGCTGTACGAAGTACTTGAAGGCGACAACACACGGTTGCCATACGGCATACTTGACGGCTTTTCAGGCATAGGCATGGGATTGTGTTACCTCATCCGTAAGGGGTTTGTCAAAGGTAGTACATGCTCTCTGTTGGGCGATGTCGACAGGAAGGTGCTTGGCAATGTCAGGGCCTGTTGGGCTCTTGACCGTAAATATGCCAGCAGACGTTTCACGTCTGGGCTTTATATGTTGGCCCGTCAGGAAGTGTCTTTCGACGGTGCTCTGCTGCAATCGTGGACAGACGAAATATTGCCATTGGTGAGTAAGGAATATATACGTGCCTGTGACGATGGCCTCACTCCGATAGATGCGTCGTTGTTTGAGTCCTTCCGTTTCGTATTCGATGTGATTCGTTGTAGGTATGGCGACAGGATAAAATGTCCTGAAGTGAATTTTACGCCTGAACACATGCCATTATCCTGTAGGACAAGTGAAAAAGCAGTGGCAAACGACATGGCTGCTCTTTATGGTTGCAGTGTCGATGACCTTCTTTTTCCAATAATAGGTCTGGAGCCGAAGGTTGCTTTTTCTGCGGTTCTTGCAACCCGTGTGGAATACGTGGCTGCGCATTTCATACATTACGTAAACACGGTGAACAATGAGTTTGCCTTGTTGGGACTGAACATGTTTAATCAAAAATCATAAGATTATGGATAAAAGAAAATTAACTGTTGACAACAGCAAAGAACAGCAAGGAGAGCTTTCTTTCAGCCTTGAGGGCAATGGCTGCCTTGAGGGTGGTGGCATTGATGGTGGGTGTCCTAACGGCGTTGCGGTGGAGAAAGGGAGCGAGTCCATACCCTACACCGTAGCCGAGTATGAAAAAATGTGCGTGGACGGCTCATGGAGCGGTGGCTTCGTTGAGAATCTTGGGCTTGTCGAGGCACAGAGCACGCCGTCTGGTACGTCAGGCATCTACTATTCCGACTGGGACTTCGACATAGAGGAAGTGAAAAACGACTCTTATGATGAAGCCAAGTATGAAGGTAGCAAGGTAGCAATGGATAACCAAAAGGATTGTGCTTATAGATGCATTGCCCGTTATCTGAAGGGAGTCAACTCCATAGGTGTGAGCGACCTTTACGGTGACTGGCTGAAGAATATAAAAGGTGTGGCTGAAAAGGATGTCAGCCCTGCTGTGGCCGATGGGCTTGCCATATCTTATATGGTTGATTTTCTGAACTTTGTCTTGCCGAAATTTGGGAAAGAGCTTGAAAATGTGTATAAAGGAAGTGAGGTAGGGAAACTATACAAAAAAGGAGACAAAAGATTTAAGGAAAACGGCAGTTGGAATATGATGGGAACGGTAGAAGAAATAAAGAATCTTGTTTACCATGAAATTGTGGTCAACGGAGTGAGCGATGACGGCTATTTGATTTATTATGATCCGCAAAATCCGAACAACAATAATAAATATCCCTTGGGAAAGCTGTATAAGCTATATGTAATAAAGGAAAGATGAAAAAAGGAATGTTACTTCATTTGGTGTGGCTCTGCATGTCGCTTGCGGTATTGTCGGCGCATTGCCGTCCGCATGCGCATTGCTGTGCAAGTGTGGAGGCAAGTGTAGACAGCACCGCTTTCGCTGCATATCTTTCTGGCTTCCATGAAATAAAGAACTGGAAGTATGTATTATACACTGTTGAGTTGGACTCCTTGAAACGTGCGCCACACTTGAGCAGAGATGAAAAAGCACGGGTGAAAGAATATGTCAATGCCGAAAATGCTTACATGTGTTCTCGTAGCGACGGAAACGTGAGCAACACCCACCGTGAGATACCAGCTTGCTACGGGCCTCAGTTCCTGTGGCGCGGATTCGATGACGAGTCGGCCCTTGGCCTCCGCTATCGCTACGGCGGCAAGGTGCGTCTTGACAACGGCGATAGGGTGTGCTTTGTCTACCGTGAGGACCCCTCCTGCCTCCTGCCATTCGGCAAGGGTGTGAACGAGGTGTTTCTCCTGGTCTATTCGCCCGACGGCCGCATCAAGGCCCGCCATCTCGTAGCCGTAGAGCGCAACATGGTGCCTTCGATTATCACTTTATACACAGACCGTTTCTGGTACAGTGACCAATTAGGTTGGGGCATATCTGCCGAAGACATGCGCTACATGTTCTCTGACAGTGTGGCAGCAAGGCAGGGCGAAAGGGATGTGTGGACAGAAATGCGGGTGCGGGTACGTGAAAGCCACAGCACTTATGCGCAGAACCGTGACAGCGTGGTCAAAAAAGGCGTTTTCCTGTCATACCGCTTGCATGATGACTATCGTATGGAGTGCAAGGAGGCAATGGTAATGCCCCTGTCAGGAAAGTACGCCAAGTCCATTAAGGTGTTTCCAGACAACCGCAGCGTGCTTGGCCGACAGTCTGGCATATTCGATGTGTACGATCTTGACGATGCCTATCATTACCTTCGCGCCCATCCGGCGGACAGTGCGGCACAGATGAGATTCTTCAACGCCTTCCCCTCTACTTGGACCGAATTGACGGAAACCTACCGTTACAGGCTTGACAAGCACAGCGACTTGCACATGTATCTTGAGAACTGCGAGCAGATGTTGGCTTTTGAACAGTTGCTTGGCGTGGTGCCCGACGAAGTGTTCCTGCGCAAGTATGTGAACCTGTGCAAGGGCGGCATAGACCCCGACTTGGAGCATACAGCCGATGATATGTCTATATCCTATTTTGTGGCGGACAAAGTGCTGAAGAAGAAGGCGTGTCCGCTTTTGCGCATCCTTCAGGACATGACTTTCAAGGACCAGTTAGAGTTTTGGCGCAGCCTTTTCCATCACGGCTACGAACCAGATTTGTTCAAGGCCATCAGCGAGGCCTGCAAGAAATACGGTGCCGCCTATCCCGTGGCGTTCATGGTGATAGATGATGCTCTGAAGTATTACTGTAACAACAGGTATATCATTTTTCCGATGGACATACTTTGAGGCACTGGGAGACCGCGTGTCCTGTGTGGCGTATGCCGTCCCTCTTTAAATTTCAATAGAGCAATTCATTATTTTTCAAAAAAACAAAAATATTTTCCACAACCCACTATTACAAGAGGAATAGTGTTGTTCCAAACAAGGTAGTTTTAAATGTTTTTTGATAGGAACTTGACATCGCTTGCGCAGATGTGTATCTTTGCATTTGCACAGAAATGGGCAAGCGGTCTTTGACATTTTTACATATATAAAAACTTTCTTGGTGGCTTATCCCAGATGAAGAATATGTAACGTTCGCCCCCAGCAGAGCTGGACATGGTCTCTGCTGGGGGCGTGTATGGGTCAGCGTGCGGCGTGCATGAGCATGTGCCGCCGCTGTCAACGGTCGTTGATGGGTATGTATTCCTTTATTCCGAGTATGTTCTTGTAGGCCGGACGTATGATACGGCGGCCCTCGAAGTTGAGCTCTTCTATGCGGTGCGCCATCCATCCAACTATGCGTGCCATGGCGAATATGGGCGTGTATATCTCCTGAGGCAAGCCTATCATCTCATATATGAATCCGCTGTAAAAGTCTACGTTGGCGCAGATGGGCTTCTTCGTCTTACGGTGCTGCGACACGCACTTTATGCCTTCCTGCTCGAGCAGACGTAGGAAGTTGTACTCCTCTTCCCGTCCTTTCTCCTTGGCCAACTCGCCGGCGAGTTTCTTCAGTTCCACCGCACGTGGGTCGCTCATAGTGTAGACGGCGTGTCCTATGCCGTATATGAGCCCGGACTTGTCGTATGCCTCCTTGCGCAGCATGCGGTTGAGGTACGTGTCTATCTCGTCAATGTTTGTCCAGTCGTGTATGTTCTCCTTCAGGTGGTGGAACATGTTTATCACTTTTATGTTGGCACCTCCGTGCAGCGGCCCTTTCAGCGAGCCTATGCCAGCAGCTATGCTCGAGTATGTGTCCGTACGCGATGATGATGTGACCCTTACGGTGAACGTGGAGTTGTTACCTCCGCCGTGCTCCGCCTGTATGATGAGCAGCATGTCGAGCATACGCGCGTCGAGATCGGTGTAGTCGTCGTGCTTGAGCATGTACAGGAAGTTCTGGGCGATGGTGAGGTTCTCGCGTGGATGGCGTATGTGCAGCGACCGTCCCTGTACGGAGTGGCGGTATATGTTGTAGGCGTAGGCTATGATAGTGGGGAAACGTGCTATCAGTTCTATGGCCTGCCGCATGAGGTTGTCGCGTGAAATGTCGTCGGGGTTGGGGTCGAAGGTGTACATCTCAAGCACGCTGCGTGCCAGTATGTTCATGATGTTGGAGCCCTCAAGGTCAATGATGTGTACTATGGTCTTGTGGTCGAGGGCCATGTTCTCGTTTATCAGTTCCTTGAAAGCCTCCAGTTCCTCACTGTCGGGAAGGCTTCCTGAGAGCAGGAGAAATGCCGTCTCCTCAAAGCCGAAGCGTTTCTCGGCGAGCAGTGGTGACACGAGGTCGTCGAGCTCGTAGCCACGGTAGAAGAGCTTGCCCTCCGTAGGTACGAGCCGTCCGCTGTCGTCGCGCTCGTATCCCACCACGTTGCCTATGTTGGTGAGGCCTACGAGCACGCCGCTTCCGTCCTCGTTGCGCAGTCCGCGCTTCACGCCATATTTCTGAAACAGCTCGTTGTCTATCTTGCATGAGGTTTTCACCTCGTCAGACAGCTTGTATATAAGATATTCCTTGTTCATGTATGTGCTGTGGTTTTGGTTGTGAGTGAGGTCATGCGTGGGCTATCTCATCGACGAGTCTGTCGCCGAAAGCCCTTGTACCGAGTGCTGTGCCGCCCTCCATGAAGCGTGCGAGGTCGGCCGTAGCCACTGACTGTGCGAACAGACTCTCCATGGCTGTGGTGATGAGCGTGGCCGCCTCGTGCCACCCAATGTAGTCGAGCATCATCACCGATGACAGTATTATAGATGATGGATTCACCTTGTCCTGTCCTGCTATGTCGGGAGCTATGCCGTGTGTGGCCTCGAATATGGCGTGGCCCGTCTGGTAGTTGATGTTGGCTCCTGGCGCGATGCCTATGCCGCCGACCTGTGCCGCGAGCATGTCCGATACGTAGTCGCCGTTGAGGTTGAGCGTGGCTATGACGCTGTATTCCTCGGGCTTGAGCAGCGCGTTCTGCAAGAAAGCGTCACAGATACAGTCCTTGATGACGAGTCTGCCACTGTCCAGCGCGTCGGCATACTCTCGTCTGGCCAGCTCATAGCCCCATTTCTTGAAGCCGCCCTCGGTAAACTTCATGATGTTGCCCTTGTGTACGAGCGTCACTGACGGCAGGTTGTGGGCGAGGGCATACTCTATGGCACTGCGTATGAGACGCTCCGATCCCTCGCGTGATACGGGTTTCACGCCGAATGCCGATGTCTCAGGGAAGCGCACCTTGCTCACTTCCATCTGCTCGTGTATGAACTTGTAGAAGCGTGCTGCCTCCTCCGTGCCCGACTCCCATTCAATACCGGCGTATATGTCCTCGGTGTTCTCGCGGAAGATGCACATATCCACGTTCTCGGGATGCTTCACTGGCGACTCCACACCCTTGAAATACCTCACAGGACGTTGACATACATACAGGTCGAGGGTTTGTCTTAGGGCCACATTCAGGGAGCGTATGCCACCACCTACTGGTGTCATGAGCGGCCCTTTGATACCTACGAGGCAGTCGCTGAAAGCGTCGAGAGTGGCTTGTGGAAGCCACTCGCCAGTCTGCTCGAATGCCTTGCCGCCGGCAAGCACCTCCTTCCATTCTATCTTACGGGCCGTGCCGTATGCCTTCTTTACTGCCGCGTTGACCACAGACTGGCATACGGGGGTTATCTCGGCACCAACGCCGTCGCCTTCAATGAATGGTATCGTAGGGTGTGACGGTACGTTGAGCCGTCCGTCGGTCTTTGTTATCTTTTCCATACTCATCGTATCTTTTCTGTTCTTATTGGTTATTTGTTTGGACGGTCAGTGCTGTTGCTCTCTCAGCACGTAGTTGAGTGCGCTGCCGGCTTTGAACCACTCAGCCTGTGTGGCGTTGTAGGTATGCGTCACCTCAAACGACTCGCTTGTGCCGTCGTTGTGTGTGAGCGTCACCGTGAGGTTGTGGCCGGGGGCAAATGCGGAAAGCCCCGTTATTGATATGCGGTCGTCCTCGCGCACACGGTCGTAGTCGTTCTTGTCTGCGAATGTAAGGGCGAGCATGCCTTGCTTCTTGAGATTGGTCTCGTGTATGCGTGCGAAGCTCTTTGCTATCACTGCCCTCACGTTGAGGAAGCGCGGCTCCATGGCGGCGTGCTCGCGTGAGCTGCCCTCACCGTAGTTGTCCTCGGCCACCACGACAGATGCTATGCCCGCAGCCTTGTATGCCTTTGCCGCGGCCGATACGGTCATGTACTCGCCAGAGAGCTGGCATTTCACGTTGTTGCTCTCGCCGTTGAATGCGTTGACGGCCCCCATCAGCAGATTGTCGGAGATGTTCTGCAGATGCCCACGGAACCGCAGCCACGGCCCGGCCATGGATATATGGTCGGTGGTACACTTGCCCTTGGTCTTTATGAGCACGGGCATGTCGGTGAGGTCGTGGCCGTCCCATGGCGCGAATGGTGCCAGACGCTGGAGCCTTTCGGATGTCGGCGATATTATTACGTTGATGTCTTGCGTGTCATTGTCGGTCGGTGGAATGAATCCCTTGTCGTCCACTGCGAACCCACGTGGCGGAAACACGTCACCGACAGGCTCGTCGAGACGCACGCTGTGCCCGTCGGCATCGGTCAGACTGTCTGTCGCGGGATTGAAGTCGAGCCGTCCTGCAATGGCAAGGGCCATGGTCAGTTCAGGACTTCCGATGAAAGCGTATGTGTTGGGGTTGCCGTCGGCACGTCTGCGGAAGTTGCGGTTGAATGATGTCACTATGCTGTTGCGGCGCGTGTTGTCGTCGGTGTGGCGGTGCCACTGGCCGATACATGGGCCACAGGCGTTGGTCATAATCACGGCACCGATGCTCTTGAATATGTCGAGAATGCCGTCGCGCTCGGCAGTATATCGTATCTGCTCCGAGCCGGGATTGATTATGAGCTGCGCTTTCACTGGGATGTGCTTGTCACAGGCTTGCTTTGCCACAGATGCAGCGCGGCAAAGGTCCTGATAAGAGGAGTTGGTACATGATCCGATGAGGCCGACCTCCACGACAGGAGGGAAGTCCTCAGTTGTCATCTTGTCCTTCATTGCCGATATAGGCGTGGCGGCATCGGGGGTGAACGGGCCGTTGAGGTGCGGCTCTATGGCCGACAGATCTATGTCTATGACCTTGTCGTAGTGCTGCTCTGGGGCTTCGTACACGGCAGCATCGGCCATAAGGTCGGCGGCGCACGACTGTGCCATGGCGGCTACCTCGGCACGTCTTGTGCGGTTGAGGTACTCACTGGCGTTGTCGTCGAACGGGAATACGGAGAATGTGGCACCGAGCTCGGCACCCATATTGCATATAGTGGCTTTGCCTGTGGTGGAGAGCGTGCGTGCGCCGTCGCCGAAATATTCCATCACGGAGTTGGTGCCGCCCTTCACTGTGAGCATGCCGAGCAACTTGAGTATCACGTCTTTGGGTGAGGCCCATGCCGAGAGACGGCCCGACAGCCTCACGCCTATGATGCGTGGCATGCGCAGTTCCCATGGCTGTGCGGTAAGTACGTCCACGGCATCGGCTCCTCCTACGCCAACGGCAGCCATGCCCAGGCCGCCGGCATTGGGCGTGTGTGAGTCGGTGCCGACCATGAGTCCGCCTGGAAACGCGTAGTTCTCAAGCACCACCTGGTGTATGATGCCGGCTCCTGGCTTCCAGAATCCGATGTGATACTTCTCCGATACTGAGCGCAGAAACTCGTACACCTCGCTGTTGGCACTCTTGGCGGCGGGCAGGTCGTGCTCCGCACCGATGTCAGCCCGTATAAGATGGTCGCAATGCACCGATGCCGGCACAGCCACCTTGGCCTTGCCGGCGTTCATGAATTGCAGCAGTGCCATCTGTGCCGTGGCATCCTGCATGGCCACGCGGTCTGGACGGAAATCCACGTAGTCTGCTCCGCGCTTGAAGTCGCGTAGTGATGACTGGTCGTACAGGTGCGACAGCAGTATTTTCTCAGTGTATGTGAGGGGGTGTCCAGTCGTTTTGCGTGCTTGTTCTACCTTTGCAGTATATGAGGAGTAGAAGTTCCTCAGCATTTCTAAATCCAGTATCATTTTCTATCGGGTAATGTATTTGAGTAAACAGTATGAGATGCCGCCCACCACGCGGTCTCTGCCGTATGGTGTCATGAGCGTGGTGCAAAGATAATAATTATTTTTTCAAAATGAAACAAAAACCAAAGAATATATAACAAAATGTAGTTATATCTATTCTTTGGTTAATGATTTGCTGTATTTTTATACAGAAAGCAAATTTTTCTCAAGCAGATTGCGGCATGCTTCCTCTATGAGGTCGAGTGAGTATTCGAAGTCTTTTGTGCCGCCATAGTAAGGGTCTGGCACTGACTGTGCGCCCGAGTGCGTGGTGAGGAAGTCGGAGAGTTTGCGCACCTTGGCCCTCTCCGCGTCATCAGATGCCATGGACGTTATGGCCTTGAGGTTGGCATCGTCCATTACGAATATCCAGTCGAAGTCGGTGAAGTCGTGCCGTCTGTCGAACTGGCGGGCGTGGCTGTCGAAGCGGTAGCCGCGTTCGGCACCGCATTGGCGCATCCGCCAGTCTGGCAGTTGACCCACATGCCAGTCGCCGATGCCAGCCGAGTCTATATGGTAGAGGCTCTCTTGGCCCGCGTCTGTCACCATTTTCCTCATCACTCCTTCTGCGGCCGGGCTTCGGCAGATGTTTCCGAGGCATACGAATAGTATTCTTTTCTTTGTCTTACTCATTTTCATTGTTTTGTATGTATTGTGATAGTATTGCCGAATATCGTCTCTGCGTGGGGCAGACGGTGTGCGTATGGGTATAAAAAAAAGCTCTTGCCTTTGTATCAGCAAGAGCTTTCTGCGGTGCGTACGAGATTCGAACTCGTGACCTCCTGCGTGACAGGCAGGCGTTCTAACCAACTGAACTAACGCACCATTATGTGGGCTTCATTTCGTTTTAGCGAGTGCAAAGGTAGTAATTATTGGTGAACCCACCAAATGTTTTGGTGACTTTTTTACAAAAAAAATTGCATTATTGCCGCATCGGAGTATTCCTTTCCATCGAAAAGCCAGTCTGAGAGCACTGTGCCAGACTTGAAACCGACGTTCGAGAATAGTCTTACTGACGGCGTATTGTGCTTGTTCACAATGGCGTAAATCTGGTGTAGGTGCAGCACTGTGGCTGCATAGCCTATCAGGGCCGACAGTGCCGAGGCGGCATAGCCGTTGTGGCGGTGGTCTTTGTGTATGATGATGCCCACCTCTGCCCGCATGTGCGACGGATTGAAGTCGAACAGGTCTATGCACCCTACGGCAGTGCCCTCGCTGTTGGCTATTATCATCCTCACCTGCTTGTCGGTGTATATGTCGGCGGATGCGTTGGCTATGTAGTCGTGGAGCAGGTAGCGTGAGAATGGCACGGTGTTGGCGCTGGCAGTCCATGCCTCCGCGTCATTCTCAAGACTGTATATGAAGTCGAGGTCTTCAGGCTCCATGGCCCTGAGCGTTATGGTGGGTCTTGTGTGTGTGTCGGTCATTTCAGAATCTCGTCGCCGGTGATTATTATTCCAGTGTCCTTGTTGAATGTGCCAATGGATATGTTGTCGTTGCAGCCCTTGGCCGACAACTCGAATATGCGCTCGTAGCTGAACGCGTCTACGTCATACACCACATAGGTACACGTGTCTGGCTCCAGATGCAGCTGCGTGTGTCCTTCGGGCAGATTGTCCGCGCAGTGGAAGCAGGCCCTGATGCCCTTTCTCGCGGCTATCCTGCGGCACGCATCGCTGTTGGCCTGGCTCGTGATGAACACGTAGAGCGGCTCCTTGCGCCGCTTGTACGATGTCAGCCCCATGGCGTGCCCCGTCTGTATGAGTTGCGTCCTGAGCAGCGCGGCCACGGCTTTGGCCACTATGGCGGCCTTGATGGGCATGGTGAGCAGCAGCGACATGTGCCCATAGTGCTTGCGGAAGAATATGAGCATGGCGTTGTAGAATATGTGTACGTAGCGGAACGTGGTCTTCTGCGTGCTCTCGCCCTTGTAGTGCAGTATGCGCGACGGCACGTACCAATTGTCGAATCCGCCCTTCAGCATGCGGTACGACAGGTCTATGTCCTCGCCGTACATGAAGAAGTCCTCGTCGAGCAACCCAACCTTGTCGAGCGCGGAGTGTCTGAGCATGCAGAACGCACCGCTCACCACCTCTATTCTCGCGGGCTTGTCCCACGGCAGCCACCCCATGTAGTAGCGGCCCACGCGCCTGTTGTGCGGATAGCGTGTACACAGTCCGCACATCTTGAAGAACGCCGTAGTAGGCGTGGGCAGTCCGCGCCGCGACTCCATGGCGTCGGTGCCGTCGGTCTTTATCATCCTCACGCCGGCGCATCCGGCGCTGGGCTTGGAGTCCATGAGGCTTATTACGTCCGACAGCGTGTGCTCGCCTACGATGGTGTCGGGGTTGAGGAGCAGCACATACTCGCCGTGGGACTGCCTGATGGCGGTGTTGTTGGCGCGTGCGAACCCCAGGTTGTGGTTGCTGCTGATGAAGTTTATGTCATGAAAGCGTTCGGAGAGATACTCCACGGAGCCGTCGGACGAGTGGTTGTCTACGACGAACACCTCGGTGCTGATGCCCGTAGTGGCCTTGAACAGGGCGTGGAGGCACTGCTCAAGATAGTATCTCACGTTGTAGCTTACTATGATGACGGATAGTTTCAATGCGGTGTGTCTGTTGTGTAGGGTGGAAGCGATGCCGGCGCGTGGCGGAATTACTGCGCGTTGTCACTGGCTGCGGCCGCCTCGTCGTGGCACCTCTGCCTCGTAGGCCATACGAAGGCGAGGCAGAGCAGCAGTATTATGGCCATGTAGCCGAAGGCGACATTCATGAACATATAATATAATAATGTGTTGACAAGCAGCGGCAGTGTGAGCATGAGACAGCGGTATGTGCTGAACCTCTGCACGCCGCGGAGCGTCGTCATCCGCCTCTCCACGCACTTTAGCTTCAGCAGCTTCATGGCTATGGGTATGATGCAGATGGTGAGCAGCTCCATGATGGTGGCCGCCACGAACTCAAGGCCCTTGTCGTCGGCGCAGATGCCGCATGGCAGCAGGTCAGTCTCGAAGAGTACGGCGAGCAGTATGGCGCAGCCCGTCGGTATGGCGAACAGTGTGAGGAGGTGTCGTCTGAGCTTATTCATTTCTCTGATTTCATAATGGTTCTGTTGAGGATGGCGCGTCCGAGAGTCACCTCATCGGTGTATTCCAGCTCGTCTCCTACTGATATGCCGCGTGCTATGACGCTCAGGCGCACGTCATACGGCCCGAGTTTGCGCGATATGAAGAAGTTGGTGGTGTCTCCTTCCATCGTGGGGCTGAGCGCGAGTATCACCTCGCTGATGCCGCCCTGCGCCACACGCTCTATCAGGGAGTCGATGGCGAGGTCAGAGGGGCCGATGCCGTCCATTGGCGATATCACGCCCCCGAGCACATGGTACACGCCGCTGTACTGCTGGGTGTTCTCCACGGCCATTACGTCGCGGATGTTCTCCACCACGCAGATGGTGTGGGTGTCGCGCTTGCTGTCGGCGCAGATGGGGCAGATGTCGCTGTCGCTGATGTTGTGGCACACGGTGCAGTACTTCACCTCATGCCTCATTCTCGATATGGCGTTGGTGAAGGAGTCCACCTCATCGGTCGACCGCCTGAGCAGGTGCAGGGCAAGCCGCAGTGCCGTCTTGCGTCCGACACCGGGCAGACGCGACAGCTCTCCTACGGCATCGTCGAGCAGTCGCGAGGGATATGATGAGTCCATGTGTGTGCCGTCAGTCGTTGAAGAGGTACACGCCTATGCCCACTTTCAGACCTATGGTGGAGTACTTGCTGTGGTCCTTGAATGACTGGTCGTAGTATATGGCCGGCTCTATGGTCACGGTGCGGCTGAGGAAGTAGGCGTAGCCCACCTCGAGGCCGGGCATCACGTCGGTGTAGCCGGGGCTGTGTACCACTTTGCAGTTGGCTCCGAGGAATATGCCGTTCTGGTCTATGTAGAACCTGCCTCCTGCTCCTGCGCTGTAACTGTCGGACGAGTCGGTGTGCTGATAGCCCACGAGTCCGTAGAGCAGCCAGTTGTCGGCCACCATGTATCCCATCTGTCCCTGTGTGCCGAAGTTGAACTTCGACTCACCGTTGTACGACAGGTTGAGGCCCGTGAGTGAGCCGTTGAGGTATATCTTACCTTGTTCAAACTGGGCGTTGGCAGTCAGCGACGACAGCGCTATGGCTGCGATGGCGAAGATTTTCTTTAGCATGCTTCTTGTGTTTTTAGATTGTGGATGTTGAGTGTTCACGTGGTATCGTGCCGTGCCAGGCCGTGGCCAGGCGACACTGCGGCTGCCACGAGCGTGAGCTGCGGCAAGCCCCACATGTTATAATAACTGCCGAAAAGGCAGAAAATTATATTTGCGGTGAATTTATTTTCCACCGTACGAACCATATCAGTGCCGCCACGCATACGGCGAAGCCTATCAGATAGCCTGTGATGCCGGGCAGGTCGAGGGCCTGGCGTGACACGAAGATGAACGTGGAGCACACCGCCGTCATAAACAAGGCTGGTATGAGCGTGATGACGTATGCCTTCTTCTGCTGCGCGAGAAATACGGTGAGCGTCCACAGCGTGAACACGCTGAGCGTCTGGTTGGCCCATCCGAAGTACTGCCAGATGATGTTGAATCCGCCTGGGTTGCCTATCTGCCATGCCAGGAACAGTATGGCGCACACGAATATGGGCAGGCTTATGGCCAGACGCTTGCCTATGGTGTGCTGCTCAATGCCGCAGGCCTCGGCTATGATGAGGCGTGCGCTGCGGAACGCGGTGTCGCCCGTGGTGATGGGCGCGGCCACCACGCCAAGCATGGCGAGTATGCCTCCGGCCATGCCGAGCCACCCCTTGCACACGTATGTCACCACCTCTGGTGCCTTGAAGAAGTGTACGAGCGTCATGCCGCCGCCCTCGGCCTGGCCGATGAACTTCTCCACGATGCCGGCCGGCACCACCTCGCGCCATCCTCCGTAGTAGAAGAAGTATATGGACACGGTGGCCCATATCAGTGCCACTATGCCCTCGGTTATCATGGCACCATAGAATATGGGGCGGCCCATGCGCTCGCTCTTCATGCAGCGAGCCATGAGCGGGCTCTGCGTGGCGTGGAATCCGCTGATGGCTCCGCATGCTATGGTGATGAACAGGCAGGGGAACAGCGGGTTCTTGGCCATGTGCGCGTCGGCACCGAGCCATGCCTTCACGGTGTTGAGGTTGTAGCTCGGCAGGTCGCTCCACAGCTCAGGCAGGTCGGGCCGCTTGATGAGGAGTCCAATGAAGAGCGCGGCGGCCATGAATATCAGCGAAAATGCGAACAGGGGGTATATCTTTCCTATTATCTTGTCGATGGGCAGGAGCGTGGCTATGACGTAGTACACGAATATGATGATAATCCACATCATCAGCGAGCCGCCCATGCCTTGCAGTATTATGGCCGGGCTGTAGACGAACACGGCACCCACCATGAGCAGCAACAGCACCGTGAACACGAGCATCACGCTCTTGGCTTTCTTGCCGAGGTACTTGCCTACGAGCTGCGGCAGCCCCGCGCCGTCGTTGCGCAGTGAGAGCATGCCGCTGAGGTAGTCGTGCGTGGCCCCTGCGAATATGCATCCGAGCACTATCCACAGGTATGCCACGGGGCCGTACCATGCGCCCATGATGGCTCCGAAGATTGGGCCTGTGCCGGCGATGTTGAGAAACTGTATCATAAATATCTTCCACCCGGGCATGGCTATATAGTCTATGCCGTCGGCTTTGGTGGCAACTGGGGTGGGACGGTTGTCGGGAGCGAATACGCGTTCTACAAACTTGCCGTAGAGAAGATAGCCTACGACCAATGCTGCAAGACTTATTAAGAATGATACCATTATTTTAAGTGTTTTCTATGCCGAATTATAATCTGGCGTGCAAAAGTATATAAAACATTCCGATTATGAAAGAAAACGGCCGCTTTTATTTCGATTTGTTTTGTCTGGCCAGTCGGGCCTTTGGCATGTAGATGCACGTCAGCCCCGTCAGTTGGCGTAGTGCTCCATCTGTGGGGTGTGCCGTATGGCCCGCTCGTCCGTGGCTTTCAGAGCGTGAGTCTGCCGCTGTGGGCAGTATGTCGGTGACAGCAGGGCGTACCTTTGGACTTGTGTATGCGATGTTTGGCTCTGTGTCTGTCGTGCTCTGGTCTTATGACTGTAACGTTTTGAAATTCAGTGACTTGTGAAATAGTCCGAATCGCGCTGCAAAACGGCCCGTTTTAGGACGCGAAATGGACCGAATCGCAGTGCAAAACGGACTGTTTCGCAAATCGGTATGGTGAGTAGCTGTAAATAAAAAGAAGATTTACGGTATCAAGCGTAAATGATTCCGTAAATCTTCATTTGTATGTAAGGAATAAATATTGCGTTAGAAACGAGATGAAATGATGATTTTGCGGGTTTGTAGGCGTGTTATTCACGGAATTTGTTTAATTTTGTGCCATACAACCGCTGCGCTGCTGCCAGCACCGCGTTACGGCCATGTGGTCGTGGTATCCTGGTGGGGCGTAATAAATGATTACTCACACATAAAACACAATGATAATGAAAAAAAAGCTATCAGTCATCCTGTTGTTCTTGTTGCAGGCCCTCATGCCGGTCTGCTCTAACGCGTCGTCGTACCAGCGGTCGCGCATATTCTGGGACATGTCATCGCGCCGTACGGTGTTCGGCAGCGGAGGCTATGCCCGTATCATACAGTTGCACGACGGCCGTCTGCTCGCCACGTGCGAGAGTGGCGGCATAGTGATAGCATTCTCTGATGACAATGGCAACACATGGGGCTCGCCCGTGCGTATAGTGAACAACGTGAACCGGGTGCCAAACTGCGTGCCCGACCTCATACAGTTGTCCGACGGCACCATCATCGTGGCCTACAATCCACGTCCGTCGGCCCCGTACACCACCGACCGCAAGTTCGGCATACGCTGCAAGCGCAGTGTGGATAATGGCGCTACGTGGAGCGACGAGATATTCGTCAACGATGCTCGGCATACCTTTGAGGACGGCTGCTGGGAACCGTCGATGCTTGAGCTGCCGTCGGGTGAGCTGCAACTGTACTTCGCTGACGAGGGCCCATACACATCGAGCAATGAGCAGCAGATATCGCTTTGCCGCTCGTTTGACGGTGGCAAGACATGGTCGGCCGCACAGAAGGTGTCGTTCCGTGCCGGGTATCGTGACGGTATGCCGTCGCCTGTACTGCTCAGTGACCATAGCAGCATAGTGATAGCGATAGAGGACAACGGCTGGCCTGGCATAGGCGACTTCTTCCCCACCACGGTGAGATGTCCGCTGGCGGACAACTGGAGCGGTGGATTCTTCGTGGACAGCAACAGCGCGATGCGTCAGAAGGCCCACAACGTGTCGGCGGCGAAAGGCGGAGCTCCTTACATACGTGTGCTGCCGTGGGGCGAGACCGTGCTGTCGTGGCAGTCGTACTACAACAATGGCGACAAACTGAACATGCTCACGGCAGTGGGCGATGAGAATGCCACCGACTTCAAGGCTCTGACTCATCCGTTTGTCATAGGCTCTGACCAACAGGCGTTGTGGAACTCACTGGCCGTCATCGACACAGGCGTGGTGGTGGCTGTATCTGGCATTGGCGGCAAGGTGGAAATGATAAAGGGCTATCCTATGCGGCAGTTTGAGGCCACCAAGGCTACGCCCGCTGTCGACGGCAAGGTCTCGGCCGATGACGGCTACGTCCGTCCGTCGGCCAATCAGGTGACGATGGGCTTCAGAAACAACCTGCCCACCGCTGCCGACTTCGCCTATGATGCCGAGAACCTGTACTTCGTGGCTACCGTAGATGATGACACAAGGTCGGCAGACGGCACGTCAGGCGACGGCGTGCGGCTGTCGCTCGACGTGCGCGACACTCCCACGTCGTCGGTGTCGGGCGAGACTGTACGGCTGTTTATGGGCCGCGATGGCAGCAGCACGGCATGGCTGGGCACTGGTGGCACATGGAAGACCGTGACATACGACGGCATAGTGGTAAAGAAATCGGACAATGGCGTGAGATACACCGTGGAGGCGGCCATACCATGGGCCATGCTTGGCTTGGAGTCGGCTCCTATTGGTAGGCATATGAGTGTGAACATAGAGGTACAGAACAAGCGTCCGTCAGGCATCGTGACAGAGCGTATCATCGACACGCGCCCGTCGGCTCCGACCACATGGATGGGATTCTGGCTCCGTGAGGCCGGCGGCTCTACTGGCGTGGGGCATGTGACGGCGGCGCACCGACTCGACGTGAGGGCCGCAGAGGGCCGCGTGATGGTAAGCTCTGACAAGGACATGCGGCACGTGGAGCTGTACTCCATGACAGGCGTACGGCTCTCTACCCACAGTCTGGCATCCACGCATGCCGACATCTGCCTTGGTGGCATGTGTGGCGTGTTCTTGCTGAAGGTCACATTCGCCGACAACACCATGGCTACGGGCAAGTTTGTAGCCAAATGAAGATAATACTCTTAATACATTATTTTATATAGAAGTCGGCAGTGAGCCGTGCGTACCACTCTGACCTCGTACCGTCGGCTGCCTGCAGTGTCTGTTCGCTGCGCTCCATTGCCGTGCCGCAGCGTCGCGCGAATGACAGCAGACAGCGGCGCAGGGGCTTGCGCGGCGTGGTGCGTATATCGCAACGGCGCACTACCGACAGCGAGTGCATGCTGCCCTCGGCTATGAAGTCGCTCACGCTCTCTGTGGGCACCACCGCGCTGAACACGCCGTCGGCCGACAGCAGTCGCGCCACGTGACTGAAGAGCACGCCGAAAGGCAGTGAGTCGGAGTGGCGGGCCGCAGCCTTGCGGGCATCGGGATTACGCAGACTGTTCTGGAAATATGGTGGGTTTGATACTATGCTGTCGAAGAGAGTAGGTGGCGTATAGGCTTGCAGTGGGGTGTCAAGCACTTCTATGCGCGTGCCGAAGGGACTTGCGCTGGCATTGTCGCGGGCCTGTGCGCAAGCCTCGTGGTCAATGTCTATGGCCGTGATGAGTGCCTGACTGAAACGCTGAGCCATCATGAGGGCTATGAGTCCTGTGCCTGTCCCGATGTCGAGTATGCGGTGGCCACCGCTCGCCCATGCCCCTATGAGCACACCGTCGGTGCCCACTTTCATGGCGCATGCCTCCTGGCGTACGGTGAATTGCTTGAATGTGAAACTGTTTCCTGCCATATAGTTGGTCGTTTGGGCAATATGCCTTTATGTGATATAACGTGGGAAACGGTGTTTTATTTCCACCATTGTCATTTTTGTGGCGGCATGGCAGTGGCGTTACGAAAAAATCAGTACCTACAATAACGTAATGTGTCGGAAAAACGCTAACTTTGCAGAAATGTGCCGATAGACCGTGGCTCCATGTACGCGCTGCTTGTCATATGCACGTGGGCGATGGCGGTTTCTGTTCGGCTTAAAAGCATCTTCTTATGACAATATTCTCACGCATCATATCCTCCTTATTGCTTTCTATGTCCGTGGCTGCGGTCCGGGCACAGTGTCTCACGGGCGTGCCGAGCCCTAAATATGAGGTGAGGGCCGTGTGGCTGACCACCATCGGTGGCATAGACTGGCCGCACGGCTATGCGCAGTCGGCACGTTCGGTGCAGAGGCAGAAGGATGAACTGCGCACGATACTCAACAAGTTGCAGCATGCCAACATCAACACGGTGCTACTGCAGACACGCATCCGTGCCACCACGATATATCCCTCGCGCCTTGAACCGTGGGACGGGTGCCTCTCGGGTGTGCCAGGCAAGTCGCCGGGCTACGATGCGCTGGCCTTCGCCATAGAGGAGTGCCACCGCCGTGGCATGGAACTTCATGCGTGGGTGGTGGCCATACCCGTGGGCAAGTGGAACGGTGCAGGGTGCAGGAAGCTGCGTGCGAGGCATCCTGAACTGGTGAGGAAGATAGGCGATGAGGGATTCATGAATCCTGAGCGGCCGCGTACCGCTGACTATATAGCAGACATCTGCGACGAGATAACGCGCTGCTACGACATTGACGGCATACACCTCGACTACATACGGTACCCAGAGACATGGAATATCAGCGTGCCGCTGCAGCGCGGACGCTCCTATATCACGAATATCGTGCGCACGGTGTCGAAGCGTGTCAAGGCGCGTAAGCCGTGGGTCAAGATGAGCTGCTCGCCCATAGGCAAGTTTGATGACCTGTCACGTTTCTTGAGCCATGGCTGGAATGCCTACACACGTGTGTGTCAGGATGCGCAGGGATGGCTCCGCGAGGGCATCATGGACGAGCTGTTCCCGATGATGTATTTCCGTGGAGAGCAGTTCTACCCGTTCGCCGTGGACTGGGCGGAGCAGAGCTACGGACGCATCGTGGCACCAGGGCTCGGCATATATTTCATGTCGCCGCGTGAGAAAGACTGGCCGCTCGACGACATAACGCGCGAGATGGAGGTGACGCGTCAGTACGGTATGGGGCATGCCTTCTTCCGCAGCAAGTTCTTCACTGACGACACCAAGGGCATATTCAGATTCACGGAGCGGTTCAACGGCTGCCCTGCCCTCGTGCCGCCTATGACATGGGAGCGTTCTTCTAAGCCCGATGCGCCGACAGGGCTCGGCATAGTGCCGTGTGAGGGCAAGAAGGTGTGGCGGCTTGGGTGGACTCCGGCCGACCGCGACACCGTGGCTGTGCGCTATAATGTGTACTCGTCACGCCGCTGTCCTGTGGATGTGTCGGTGGGTGACAACATCCTGGCCGTGCGGCTGAAGCGGTGGCACCTCCTCGTGCCGGCCGACTCCTCGCGCTATTATGCTGTGACGGCCGTAGACAGGTATGGCAATGAGAGCAAGCCCGTGCAGCTGCGTGATGCCGATGACGGACAGTATGTGGAGGGCGGCACGGCCAAATGGGCCGCATGGCTGTTGCCGTGTGACAACAGCACGGTGATGCTCCCTGAGAGTGTGTCGGCGATAAATGGCGAGCTTGTGACCATAGAGAGTGTCTACGGACGGGCTGTGGCTACGAGTGTGGTACGCAATGGCAGGGTAGGGGTGTCGCGCCTTGACGACGGACTGTACACCGTGCGCTCGTTTGGGAAGAAAGGCCAGACGCACCGTCTCGGACGCTTCATGATAAAGCGTCAGAGACAGCGGTGAGGGTAAGGCCGTTGGGCATGGAGAGATTAAAAACGGTTCAATTCCTCATTGCCGGCACCTTTGCCTTTGTATCGGTTCCGTGAGGTATTGAAGTTGTACTGCAACGTAAGGAGCAAGGCACGGCTGTCGCTCGTCATGTTTTGCCAATACGTGACATCCTTGTTGTAGAATACCACGTCACGGGTGCTCTTGTTGAAAATGTCATCGGCTTGTAGTGACACAGAGAGGCAATTGTTGCAGAAGGCCTTGTAAAGTTTAGCGTTGAGGTATGAGGAAGAACTGAGCCGCATGTTGTCCTTATTTCCACGACTGGTCCACTCCATGTCTATATTCGCCCAGATGTCACCGGGCAGGTGGATGGCATTCTGAAACTGTACTATTGCCATAGGATTGCCGAAGGACTTGCGCTCACCCAAAAACTCTCCAGCGAACCACTGCTTGGTGATGCCCGCATTTACTTTGGGTTCCCAAATGCCGATCTTGAATTGTGCGCCAACAAATGCTTGCAGCTCATCAATCTTTGGGGTGTTCTCCATGGTGAGCAACTTCACTTCTCCATCCTCGCCATAAGATTTCGTTGTCTGTATGATGGCATCCTTCTATGCTCGTATGAGACCTTCGCAAAGAATTGCTTCCATGCCCCCATTAGCTCCACCGTATGAATTTTCATGGGAGACAGGTAAGGATTGCCGCCTTCCAAGGTCAGACGATTGACATAGCTTACTGTCCCGTCAAGGTCATCGTATGACGGACGCTGGGTCTTGCTTGTGTAGCTCAGGGATAACTGGGCTTTTCCTATCTCTGTGGAAATAGACAAAAAAGGGAACAGGTTGTTCTAAGTCTTGCTTTGGTTTTCCAAGAGTTGACCGTTCTCCGTGTATTTGAAGTTGACATACTCGTAGCGAAGTCCTGCCTCCACGGCAATCTTTCCGAACTGCTGGCCTATGGAGAGAAAACCTGCCACGTTCTTCTCGTCGCTCTTGGTATTGCTGCTGCCGATAGTGGCAATGTTGATGTTGAAGTCATTTAATGTCTGTGAGACACAATACCGTTGTGGTGATTACTTTCTTCTTCATATTCTTGTTGTTATTTCCATTCGTTCTTTCTCGTGGCAAACGTTTGTGTATGCCTTGCATGTATTACAATGCCAAAAGTGTTCCAAAATAGTGATAACGTTGACATCCAGTCTGTTATGCGAATATGCAAAGCAGACTGGATGTCTAATTATTTTACAGGGGTGTAAAAATTATTTACGGTGAGAAGAATGATTGAATAATGATATTTGATAAGGAAGTGTATTTCAGAGGTGGGCGACAGAATACTTCTTATGCGTTGCCTCCTATAAAAAATGAGCGTTGGAGATGGTCGTCTCCAACGCTCTGTCATCGTATAAAAACTTTTATTCTAAGTTCAGTCTGTGATGTGGTAGCATCATACGATGCCCTGTGCCATCATGGCCTTGGCAACCTTGAGGAATCCAGCCACGTTGGCACCCTTTACGTAGTTGATGTAGCCATCGGGCTCTGTGCCGTACTTCACGCAGTTGGCGTGGATGTCGTTCATGATGTCGTGCAGTTTGGCATCAACTTCCTCACGGCTCCAGCGCAGACGCTCTGAGTTCTGACTCATCTCGAGTCCCGACACTGCAACGCCACCGGCGTTGGCAGCCTTGCCGGGAGAGTAGAGTATCTTGGCATCCTGGAACACCTTGATAGCCTCTGGAGTGGTAGGCATGTTGGCACCCTCGCTCACGGCGAACACACCGTTGGCTACGAGAGCCTTGGCTGCTTCCTCGTTGATTTCGTTCTGTGTGGCTGACGGAAGGGCGATGTCAGCCTTCTCAAACCAGGGCTTGGCACCGGCCACATACTTCACGCCGTATTTCTCGGCATACTCGCGGATGCGGCCACGCTCCACGTTCTTCAGCTCCTTCACGTACTCCAGTTTCTCGGCATCGATACCGTCGGGGTCGTAGATGTAGCCGTCAGAGTCGCTCATCGTCACAGGCTTGGCACCAAGCTGTATGAGTTTCTCCACGGTGTACTGTGCAACGTTTCCTGCACCGCTCACCAGCACTGTCTTACCCTTGATGTCTATGCCGCGTGTGTTGAGCATGTTCTGCAGGAAGTACACGTTTCCGTAACCTGTGGCCTCGGGGCGTATGAGCGAACCGCCGAACTCCAGACCCTTGCCTGTGAGGATGCCGCTGAATGTGTGTGTCAGCTTCTTGTACTGTCCGAACATGAAACCTACCTCACGGCCGCCTACTCCGATGTCGCCAGCGGGCACATCCTCATCGGGACCGATATGGCGGTAAAGCTCGTTCATGAAAGCCTGACAGAAACGCATCACCTCAGCATTGCTCTTGCCGCGGGGAGAGAAGTCGGAGCCGCCCTTGCCTCCGCCCATGGGCAGAGTGGTGAGAGAGTTCTTGAAAGTCTGCTCGAAAGCAAGGAACTTGAGGATGCCGAGATTCACTGATTTGTGGAAGCGTATGCCGCCTTTGTACGGGCCGATGGCGTTGTTGTGCTGTACGCGGTAGCCCATGTTGGTCTGCACGTTGCCTTTGTCGTCTACCCATGTGACACGGAACTCTATGAGTCTGTCTGGGATGCAGAGACGCTCGATGAGGTTCGCTTTCTCAAACTCAGGATGCTTGTTGTACTCTTCCTCGATGGTGCCGAGCACCTGACTTACGGCCTGGATGTATTCCGGCTCGTTGGGGAATCTACGCTTCAGTGATTCTACGACTTCAACTGCTTTCATGTTTTCCTTTCTTTTATTGTTGTTGAAAAATAGTGTTTTCTTGTTTTCGGTTGCAAAGTTATAGTTTTTTATTTAAAAACAAAGCAAAAAGATAGTTTTTTATTGTAAAAAAGATAAAATGTCAGTTTCGGTCAGTTTTAATCTCGGCTTGATATGTATGTTATCAGGCAAGAACGAATGCACGACCCTGTATCGTGCATCTGTATTGTGTGGCTTTGTCAGCGTGTGTTTATGAGGTATTCAGAATGCTCCTAAATTGTTTTCTTGTACTACGTACGTTATGTTTAAGCAGATTTCTGTGTCTTTCAATTCTTCAATATTCGTATGTAAGCATTAGTAAGGATACACTCAGTCTATGACAATATTCTCCTTCCATTGTAGACTTTTGTGTGTGGCCGTATGGCGTAGGTTCGGCATGACACGCTTGAATGGGCATTCCATGTTCTTGTCCGCTATAATCTCGGTGATAAAGTCTAATAAAGGGGATAAGGCTTGATAAAGGTGAGACCTTCGATTAAACTTAGCAAAAGAATTTCAGCCGCCCACCGCAGCCCGTGACTGAGACCGAAGAAGCGAAACTCGCGCCCACAAAGGCGAGACCGTTGCTCGCATTCGAGTAGTTGTCAGACTGCAGAACACAGTGGCGCGTGGGCTTTTCTTTCTTTTGTTCCTTTTTATTGCTCTGTTGTGTCCGTGTCGTATTCACACTCGCAATAGGCGCGTGCCTCCTTGCGGAATTGTTCCCTTTCGGGTGTCCCCACCTTTCCGTATTTCTCGTCAAGCATTGCGTCAACGCTTCCAATCATGTCTTTCTTTTCCATGCTGCAAAGGTAATGGATTTTTAGTGTAAAGCAAAAAATGTCGATGAACTTCTTTGTTACCAACTTGTCCGTGCTGATGTAGCCGGGCTTGATTTTGTGAACCACGCGGATATAGACTTTGTAGAACCCATCCTTGCGCGGTGTCCTCACTACTGGTTTGAATGTTGCCATATTTTCTGTGTTTCAAAATTCGTTTGTAAGTTCTTGTAAGTGGTCGCCCGGTTTCTTGTGTAAGTTTTTGTAAGTTTACCCTACACATTCTGCATGATTATCGTGCAGAATGTGCAGACCGCCTAAAAACAACTTAGGCTGTAAGTCCCTTTATATATCGGGGCTTACAGCCTAACTCCTTGGAAATAGAGGATTATCGTGTTATTCCTCTACTGCAGCCTGCGCAGCAGCCAGACGTGCGATGGGCACGCGGAACGGAGAGCAACTCACATAGTTGAGTCCTACGCGGTGGCAGAACTTCACAGACGAAGGCTCGCCACCGTGCTCGCCGCAGATGCCGCACTTGAGGTCGGGGCGTGTGGAGCGGCCTTTCTCTACGGCCATCTTTACGAGCTGGCCGACACCGTTCTGGTCAAGAACCTGGAACGGGTCTACATTCAGAATCTTCTTCTCCAGATAAACGGGGAGGAAACTTGCGATGTCGTCACGGCTGTAGCCGAATGTCATCTGCGTCAGGTCGTTGGTGCCGAAGCTGAAGTATTCAGCTTTCTTCGCGATGTAGTCGGCAGTGAGGGCGGCACGCGGAATCTCTATCATAGTGCCCACCTTGAACGGAATCTCAACACCCTCTTGCTCGAAGAGTTTCTTTGCCGTCTCACGGATGACTTTCTCCTGAAGGTCAAACTCGTTGACGATACCTATCAAGGGTACCATTATCTCGGGATGCGGATCAAAGCCCTCCTTCTTCAGCTGAACGGCAGCACCGAGTATGGCGCGAGTCTGCATCTCTGTGATTTCGGGATATGTGTTGCCAAGTCGGCAGCCACGGTGTCCGAGCATAGGATTGGCCTCGGACAGGCTGTTGACGCGCTGTTGTATCTTCTGAACTGATACCCCCATCTCCTCAGCCATTGCCTGCTGGCCGGCAAGGTCGTGGGGTACGAACTCGTGCAATGGCGGGTCGAGCAGACGGATATTCACTGGATAGCCATCCATGGCCTTGAGTATGCCGTAGAAGTCTTTCTGCTGGAACGGAAGCAACTTGGCAAGAGCCTTCTTGCGTCCCTCCTGTGTCTCAGAAAGAATCATCTCACGCATGGCCTTAATCTTGTCTGCCTCGAAGAACATGTGCTCAGTACGGCAGAGTCCGATGCCTACGGCGCCGAACTTGCGGGCCACCTCTGCGTCGTGAGGAGTGTCGGCATTTGTGCGCACTACAAGTTTGGTGTACTTGTTGCAAAGATCCATGAGTTTTGCGAAGTCGCCCGAAACCTCAGCTGGCTTGGTCTTTACCTGTCCGAAGTAGACCTCACCAGTAGAACCATTGATAGAGATATAGTCGCCCTCTTTGAGCACTACACCGTCTATCTCCACGGTGCGTGTCTTGTAGTCTACGTTGATAGCACCTGCTCCAGACACGCAGCACTTGCCCATACCACGGGCTACTACTGCGGCGTGAGAGGTCATACCGCCACGTGCGGTGAGTATGCCTTCTGCTGCAGACATGCCGGCGAGATCCTCGGGAGATGTCTCGATGCGGACCATCACAACCTGATGACCGCCTTCGTGCCACTCCTTGGCATCATCGGCGAAGAACACAATCTGTCCGCACGCTGCGCCCGGTGAGGCGGGGAGTCCGCGTGTCAGCACCTTGGCCTGGGCCAGAGCCTGTTTGTCGAACACCGGGTGGAGGAGCTCATCGAGCTTGTTGGGCTCGCAACGCTCAAGTGCAGTCTTTTCGTCTATCTCGCCTTCGGCAAGCAAGTCCATGGCTATCTTCACCATGGCAGTACCCGTGCGCTTGCCATTGCGTGTCTGGAGGAACCAGAGCTTGCCCTCCTGTACGGTGAACTCCATGTCCTGCATGTCATGATAATGCTTCTCGAGCTTGTCCTGAAGGGCGTTGAGCTGGGCATAAATCTCGGGCATGGCCTCCTCCATGGACGGATATTTGGCTACACGTACATCCTCTTCTATGCACTGCTGCTTGGCCCAACGGCGTGAGCCTTCCTTGGTAATCTGCTGCGGAGTGCGTATTCCTGCCACGACATCCTCGCCTTGAGCGTTTACGAGATACTCTCCATTGAACACATTCTCACCAGTAGCCGCGTCGCGGCTGAAGCAGACACCAGTAGCGGATGTGTCGCCCATGTTGCCGAATACCATAGCCATGACAGTAACGGCTGTGCCCCATTCTGCGGGTATGCCCTCCATCTTGCGGTAGAGGATAGCACGCTCGTTCATCCAACTGTCAAACACTGCGCATATAGCCCCCCAAAGCTGCTCCATCGGGTCGTTGGGGAAGTCCTTGCCGGTCTGGCTCTTGATGGCCTCCTTGAAGAGGGTTACGAGCTGCTTGAGTTCATCTACGGTCAGCTCATTGTCAAGAGTTATGCCGCGTATGGCCTTCACTTTTTGTATTATGGCCTCAAATGGGTCGATGTCCTCTTTGTTGACAGGCTTCATGCCGAGCACTACGTCGCCGTACATCTGTACGAAGCGGCGGTAGCTGTCGTATGCGAAACGCTCGTTGCCCGTTTTCTTTGCGAGGCCTGCAACCACCGTGTCGTTGAGTCCGAGGTTAAGGATTGTGTCCATCATGCCTGGCATTGACGCACGTGCTCCAGAACGTACAGATACCAACAGCGGGTTCTCTGCGTCGCCGAATTTGCTGTTCATCAATGTCTCGATGTGGTGAACAGACTTCTGTACGTCATCCTTCAGAAGAGCCACTACGGCCTCCTTGCCTTTCTCGAAGTACTCATTGCATGTGTCTGTGGTGATGGTGAAGCCAGGAGGTACGGGAACCCCGATAAGATTCATCTCCGCCAGGTTGGCACCTTTTCCACCCAAGAGGTTTCGCATGTCGGCCTTGCCTTCAGCCTGACCATTGCCAAACGTAAAAATTCTTTTTTCGCTCATAAACGTGGTTAGTTTTTATTTTTTTTAGTTATTTCTTCTTGATTAGTGTAGCATCATGCGGAAAGTCCACAACGAACATTTCACATTTTATATATTATCATGCCTGATTGTGTGTGCTTTCTTGGTTCTTTTGCTCTTTAATCATATTGCAAAGATAAGTGATATTTTGCTTTTTCCCAAATATTATCAGAAGAAAATGCAAACTCCACTTTACATTTTCGTTTGTTAACGCAAACAACATGCTGTCATCATGGGGCGTTTCATCCTGCAAAACTGTCGTTCCGACTTTCATATTGTTCGTTTCAAGCAAATAGGCGTATCGCATGACCGAAAAAATACATATCTTTGCATAAGACAAGCTGCGGCTCGGCAATCGGAGCAAGCTCCATTGCTCTCGCACTTGCGTTATCTTTGCATAAGAATACAATGACAACAAATCATAGCAAATGAAATCATGACAAAGTTTATTCGTCCTATTCTCTCCTTGGTAGCAGGGTGCATGCTTGTCTCATGTATAGAAATCAACAGCTCAGGGTATTCCGACTTATCAGAGTCAGAAAGGCGGCACGTGAGGGCGTGCAGCAGCCCAATAGACTCATTGCGTAATGACGGGAATATCTATAAGGTGAATGTCGGGCAGGTGAAGGGCTGTATAGCACGGCACGACAAGGTGCTGGTATATGAGTACCTTCCTTTTTGCTCGGGCGAGAATGGCCGTTCTCCACTCGAGGTCAAACGTCTTTGCGACAGACGTGGAATAGCCCTTATCGTGGTGTCATCGGTGTATGACGGCATATTCCCAATACCTGCAAGCAACACGTTCCCCATGCTCGTCATCGACAACAGCGTGTACGGCACAGACAATTACCAAGACTACGGTGAGCAGTTCTACAAAAGTCTGACGGGCAGCGATGACGAGAGTCGGCAAATGAGCTCATACCACTATTTCCATAAAGGACGGTATGTGCGCAGCTATGACTCTATACGGCAATTGTGATGCTATGCGACCGTCGTGACACTATACGGGAGCGTATTGTCCTGAGTACAATAGAGGTGATAAAACCCTACAAAAAAAGTTGTAGGTTCTGAATACATGGCAATGCCGTGCGTCCAGAACCCACAACTATGTGAATCGGTATCTTGTTACTTGATAATGCCGAGGTCTACAAATATCTTCTTCAGTATCTGCACGCCTTTCTCCACTTCCTCCTTTGTGTGTGTGGCCATGAGGGCGAAACGCACGAGGGTATCCTGCGGAGCGCAAGCCGGGGGAATCACGGGGTTGATGAATACGCCGTTGTCGAAAGCGAGTTTCGTGACGGTGAACGTTTTCTCCACGTCATGCACATAAAGCGGTATGATGGGGCTCTCCGTCTCGCCTATCTCGAAGCCTTCCTCGCGGAAACGGCTCAGGGCATAGCGTGTCACGTCCCAGAGGTGCTCTATGCGCTCGGGCTCCTGCTTGAGTATGTGCAGTGCCTCCATGGCTGCTGCGGTGGCAGCGGGAGTGTTTGACGCGCTGAAGATGTACGTGCGGCAGGTGTGGCGCAGATAGTTGATGGTGTCGTTGTCGCTGGCTATGAAACCGCCGATGCTGGCGAGCGACTTGGAGAAGGTGCCCATGATGAGGTCTACCTCGTCAGTCAGGCCGAAGTAGTCGCACACGCCACGGCCCTGCTTGCCGAACACTCCGAGACCATGTGCCTCGTCCACCATTATAGAGCAGTTGTACTTGTGCTTCAGCTTCACTATCTCGGGCAGGTTGGCGAGGTCGCCCTCCATTGAGAACACGCCGTCTACGACAATCAGCTTCACGGCTTCGTGTGGCAGACCCTTGAGGATGTTCTCCAGATCCTCCATGTCGTTGTGCTTGTAGTGGAGCTGACGGGCGAACGACAGGCGTCGTCCGTCTACGATGCTCGCATGGTCGCGGTCGTCGCAGATGATGTAGTCGCCGCGTCCTACGACCACGGCCAGCACTCCAGCGTTCACAGAGAAACCGGTAGAGAAGCACAGTGTCTGGTCCTTGTGTACAAATTCGGCAAGCTCCTTCTCAAGCTGTACGTGGAGGTCGAGCGTTCCGTTGAGGAACCGGCTGCCAGCACATCCCGAACCGTACTTGTCCAGTGCAGCCTTGGCTGCATCAATAACACGCTGGTCGCCAGTAAGACCAGTGTAAGCATTTGAGCCAAACATCAGCACTTCGTGTCCGCCCATTTCCACTTCCGTGCCCTGTTTGCTTGTTATCTCACGGAAATAAGGATACACGCCCGCAGCCATGTATTTCTGTGGCTCGCGGTAACTTTTGTATCTTTCTTGTAATTGTCCCATTATTATACAATAAAATAGGTGTAAATCTCTTTAGGCGTGTCCTAATAATCACACGTCATTTAAAATTCATTCTTCAAGTGGCTTGCACGTCATCTTTCTCTCAGTCAGCCGTTTCACGCCACTATCCAGACTACGTGCGGACTGTCCACACAGGCATACGGAATGCAACCCTACAAAGGCAAGAGTGAAGAAGCCGATGAATGCAATTATTAGAATCCACCTTTATATCTTTTACTTTCAATGCGCAAAGTTACAAAAAAGATATAATATTCTGTATGTTTCGGTCGAGAAAAGTGGTTTTTATGCATTTTTTGCCAAATTAGACGGTCGTTATGAAAGGTTTTTATTACTTTTGTGGGAAATACACATCACGAAATCATCTATAACGCAGTGAGATAATTATGAAAAAGAAAGCCGTATTCGTAATAAATCTTGTCTCCGGCACATCCGACAAGGCTGGCGTGCCGAACCTTATAGAGTCAAACATCGACAAATCCTTATACGACTACGAGGTGGTCATAACCGAGTATGCGGGGCATGCCTCCGAGATAGCATCGCGGGCCAAGGCCGACGGCGTGGATGTCGTAGTGGCTGTCGGTGGCGACGGTACGGTGAACGAGGTGGCGCGGGCCATAGTGCATTCCGGCACCGCCCTCGGCATCATGCCGTGCGGCTCGGGCAACGGTCTCGCCCGCCATCTGCTCCTGCCCATGAACCTCAAGAAGTCCATAGATATAATCAACGCCTGTGAGATACGCGACCTCGACTACGGCATCATCAACGGCTACCCGTTCTTCTGCACGTGTGGAATGGGCTTTGATGCCTTCGTGAGCCAGAAGTTCGCGGAGTCTGGCAAGCGCGGCCCCATCACATACGCCGAGAACATACTCCGTGAGGGTCTCAAGTACAAGCCCGAGACCTACGTCATACAGGACGACAACGGCACGGCCCGGTACAAGGCTTTCCTCGTGTCGTGTGCCAACGCCTCGCAGTATGGCAACAATGCCTACATAGCCCCACAGGCATCAATGAGCGACGGACTGCTCGACGTGATAATAATGGAGCCGTTTGATGTAATAGACGCGCCCCAGATAAGCATAGACATGTTCAACAAGACCCTTGACAAGAACTCCAAGATAAAGACGTTTCGCTGCAAGAAGCTGCACATACAGCGCAGCGCACCCGGCGTTATACACTACGACGGCGACCCTGTGATGACGGGCGAGTCGATAGATGTGGAGGTTCAGGAGAAGGGCATCAAGATGCTTGTCAACCCATTCGCTGACCGCAGCCTACGCAAGCCCAATGCTTTGCAGAACGCCGCAGCCGAGCTGTTCAACCAGATAAGCATCATGCGCGACGACATCAGCCGCCAGGGCCGCCACATACAGGCCATAAGCAAGGCCATACAGAAGAAACTCAACCTTTGACAATTAAGCATATACCCGACCTTACAATTATGGAAAGGAGCCTCATGCGCTATGCCGCCATGGGCGTTCTTGCGCTGTCATTGATGGTGCCATCGGTCATACACGCCCAGCAGACCATGCTCGGGCGCGACCTGAACGTGTTTGCCCAAAATACGGGCAACCCCGTCATTCCTGCCTATCTTGCCGACGCATCCATCGTGTACGACGAGCATTCAGATATGTTCTATGCCTACGGCACGAACGACGGCGGAGGCATAGAGAACGTATATCCCACGCAGATGTGGATGTCGAAGGACTGCCGTAGGTGGGAGAACCGCCCACTGGCACTGCCGAAGTCGTGGGCTGACCTCGCGGGTACGAAGTGCGTATGGGCCCCGAGCTTCATATACAACCCCTCCACAGGCAAGTACTATCTTATGTACGGCATAGACAGCAAGACATTCATAGCCATGGCTGACTCGCCTACGGGGCCTTGGACTGATGCCAACGCCCTGTCACCGGGCAACTACTTCTACCGTGGCTACGACGCGCAGTTCTTCCTCGACGACGACGGACAGATGTACATCACCACCGCTTTGAGGCCGTGCAGTTGTTCCAACTGCTTGTAGGATTCGTGTTCGGGTCGCTTATCGACGTGAACATGTGGCTCACATCGTGGCTCATCCCCACAGGCATAGCCGCACAGGCGGCCGCGCAGGTGGCAGGATGCACCATCCTCGGCATAGGCATAGCACTGGAGGTGCGCTGCGGCTCGGTCAATATGCCCGGCGAGGGATTCCCCGTAGCCGTGAGCGCGGTGACGGGTGTGGCGTTTCACAAGGTGAAGATATGCGTAGACACGTCGCTGGTGGTGCTCGCTGTGGTGTTCTGCTATGCGTTCTTCGGGGCGTGGCAGTGGTACATCGTGGGCATAGGCACGCTCTTCGCCATGGTGTATGTGGGCATGGTGGTGCGCACGGCCGGCCGCCACTTGGGCTGGTTCGACCGCATGCTGGCCTACCGCCCCGGCTTCCGCCGCTACGTCTATGGCCTTGCCAGGCTGCTGTTCAGGTCGGGTGGCGACGGAGATGCATGACTTACTGGAGGGATGCTGTGAGGTCGCAGAAGGGACGCGTAGAACCTCATTATACGAAAGCCTGTGGATTCTGCGGTTTCAACTTTTTTATAAAAACAGGCGTATAATTCGCCTTTTTTATGTAAGTTTGCAAAGTATAATACTAAAGAGGAAAAATATGAAAATGAAGTCTATGGCATTAAAAGAACCACAGTTGCTTGTTTCTATATCTGACCCATTATTGGTGAATAAGCTGAAGAATGCCATTCAGATGCTAAATGGTGTAAGCTCCATTTCTGTATTGAAACCTAAAAAAACAGGATTAGAACTTGCTGAAGAGGATGTTGCCAAGGGTAGAGTGACACATTGGGACTCTGTGGATGAAATGTTTGACACAATCCTTGGGAAGTAATGTACAGATTAAGTACAACTAAAAAAATGTAAGTATGACTTTGAGAGGTTTTCAATATGAACAACAAATTAATCAAACGGTATGACACCTGTTTGTAAAACGGCCCGTTTCGCGCTGCGATTCGGGCCGTTTTGCCGTCCGAAATGGGCCGTTTTGGATTGCGAAATGGGCCGTTTTGTAACGATGTTTGTATTGATTTGTTAAGTCGTTTGGTATCAGAGGCTTATGGGATTGGCTTGTAGACCGTCGCTATGGGCTTGTGATGATGTTGCTGTCTGACTCGCGTCGTGTCAAGCATCGGCCTCTCACGCGCACACGCACAAACCATAAAAACTACTTAAAAAACGCAATATCAGCATGCTTTATTCGGATAACTGGAAAAAAAACATTACTTTTGCAAGTCAATTATATAACAGAAACGACTGATGAACAGAAAATCAAACACATCCATACAGATGTTCGCCGACTACGAAGGTGATATTTCCAACCTCTTCAACATGCACTCTGACGAGGAGATACCATTCCTGACTACTCGCAACATGGTGCTGTTTCCGGGCATGCTCACGCCTATACTCATAGGGCGCAAGCCGAGCATGGAGCTCATCAACGACATGAAGAAGAACCCCGATGCCGTGTTCGCCGTTTTCTCACAGCGCGACTCGTCTGTCGATGACCCCAAGCCTGAGGATCTCTGCGAGTATGGTGTGTTCGCAAAGCTCGTGAGGACGATAGCCATGCCGGGGGGCAACGACAACATAACGGCCATAATACAGGGGCTCGGCAGGTGCCGGCGTGCCGACATCACTACCACGAAGCCGTACTTCATGGGGCACGCGCAGCTGGAGCCCGAGCAGCTCCCGGCCGATGGCGACAGCGTGTTTGCCACGGCACTGGCCGACCTGCGCAGCAATGTCAAGGACTACATCCGCAACAACGAGGACATACCCGACGAGATGTTGTTCAACTTCACCAACATCAGCAACGACATGCTGCTGGTCAACTACGCATGCACCATGCTGCCATTCAGCGTGGCCGACAAGGAGGGCATGCTCAAGGCTGCGTCCATGACAGACCGTGTCATCGTCACGCTGAAGGCTCTCTCGCGTGAGAGGCAGTTCCTGCAGCTCAAGCAGAACATACGCTCCAAGACGCGTGAGGACATAGACGAGCAGCAGCGCGAGTACTTCCTCCAGCAGCAGATAAAGAACATAAAGGAGGAGCTCGGCAGTGGCGAGGGCTCGCCCGACCGCAAGCAGCTTGCCAAGGATGCCAAGAAGAAGAAGTGGGGCAAGGAGGTGGCTAAGGTGTTTGACAAGGAGCTTGACAAGCTCGATATCCTCAACCCGCAGAGTCCCGACTACAGCGTGCAGCTGACTTACCTGCAGACCATGGTGTCGCTGCCGTGGAACGAGTACACCAAGGACAACCTCGACCTCAAGAAGGCGCAGCGTGTGCTCGACCGCGACCACTATGGCATGGAGAAGGTGAAGGAACGCATACTCGAGTACATGGCCGTGCTGAAGCTGCGCGGCGACCTCAAGTCGCCCATCGTCTGCCTCTACGGCCCTCCGGGAGTGGGCAAGACGAGTCTGGGCAAGAGCATCGCCACGGCACTGAAGCGCAAGTACGTGCGCATGTCGCTCGGTGGACTGCACGATGAGAGCGAGATACGCGGACACCGCCGCACATACATCGGCGCAATGCCGGGCCGTATCATCAAGAACATGCAGAAGGTGGGGTCGGCAAACCCCGTGTTCATACTCGACGAGATAGACAAGGTGACGCAGAACACCGTCAACGGCGACCCGTCGTCGGCACTGCTCGAGGTGCTCGACCCGGAACAGAACAACGCGTTCCATGACAACTACATAGACGTGGACTTCGACCTCTCGAAGGTGCTCTTCATCGCCACGGCCAACGACCTCAACACTATCCCCAAGCCACTGCTTGACAGAATGGAGATAATAGAGGTGAGTGGCTACATCACCGAGGAGAAGATAGAGATTGCAAAGCGTCATCTCATCCCCAACAAGCTCCGTGACACGGGGCTCGACGGCCTCGACGTGAAACCGCAGTTTACCAAACAGGCCATAGAACGCATCATAGAGCAGTACACACGTGAGAGCGGAGTGCGGCAGCTAGAGAAGCAGATAGACAAGGTCCTGCGCAAGCTCGCCCTGAAGAAGGCCCTCTACGACGAGTTGCCCTACACCAAGATAACGCCAGCGCAGCTCGATGACCTGCTCGGCAAGCCGCCGTTCTACCGCGACATATATCAGGGCAACGACTATGCGGGAGTGGTGACAGGTCTGGCATGGACAAGTGTCGGCGGCGAGATACTCTTCATCGAGACCTCGCTGAGCAAGGGCAAGGCCGGCAAGCTGACGCTGACGGGCAACCTCGGCGACGTGATGAAGGAGTCGGCCGTGATAGCACTGGAGTACGTCAAGGCACACATTGATGTGCTGGGAGTGGACTACCGCGTGTTCGACCACTGGAACATACACATCCACGTGCCCGAAGGCGCCACGCCCAAGGACGGCCCGTCGGCCGGAATCACCATCGCCACGTCTATAGCTTCGGCCCTTACGCAGCGCAAGGTGCGCAAGAACACCGCCATGACAGGCGAGATAACACTGCGCGGCAAGGTGCTGCCCGTGGGCGGCATAAAGGAGAAGATACTCGCTGCCAAGCGTGCCGGCATCACCGACATAGTGATGTGCCGCGACAACAGGAAGGACATAGAGGAGATACCCGAGATGTATATCAAGGGAGTGGAGTTCCACTATGTGGAGAACGTGCAGGATGTGTGGGCCTTCGCGCTGACAGATGAGAAGGTGACCGCCCCTGTGGAGTTCACCATCGACGACACCACAGCAGAACAGGACAAGGACACAACGGCAACAATCAATACACTGTAAGCAAATGGCACTGACATTCCAACTTCAGCACACCGACCCGGCGTCTGACGCAAGGGCAGGACTCATCACCACTGCACACGGGCAGATAAAGACTCCTATCTTCATGCCCGTGGGAACGTGCGGTTCTGTCAAGGGCGTACACTTCGCCGAGCTGCGCGACCAGGTCAAGGCCCAGATAATCCTTGGCAACACCTACCACCTGTATCTGCGGCCTGGACTCGACACCCTGCGCAAGGCCGGCGGACTGCACAAGTTCAATACTTGGGATAAGCCCATACTCACCGACTCGGGCGGTTTTCAGGTGTTCTCGCTCACAGGCATACGCAAGCTGCGCGAGGAGGGATGCGAGTTTCGCTCGCACATCGACGGCTCCAAGCACTTCTTCACGCCTGAGAACGTCATGGACACCGAACGTGTGATAGGAGCCGACATCATGATGGCACTCGACGAGTGCCCTCCTGGGCAGAGCGACTACCAGTATGCCAAGAAGAGCCTCGCCATGACGCAGCGGTGGCTCGACAGGTGCATAAAGCGTTTCAACGAGACGGAGCCGCTCTACGGCTACGACCAGACGCTGTTTCCTATCGTGCAGGGCTGTACCTTCAAGGACCTCAGGAGCGATGCGGCCAAGTTCGTGGCCGACAAGGGTGCCGCTGGCAACGCCATAGGCGGTCTTGCCGTAGGCGAGCCCACGGAGGTGATGTACGAGATGATAGAGGTGGTCAACGGCATCCTGCCCAAGGACAAGCCCCGCTATCTCATGGGCGTTGGCACTCCACAGAACATCCTTGAGGCCATAGAGCGCGGCGTGGACATGTTTGACTGCGTGATGCCTACACGCAACGGACGCAACGCCATGCTCTTCACCTACAACGGCACGATGAACATGCGCAACAAGAAGTGGGAGCAGGACTTCTCGCCCATAGACCCTGACGGGTGCGAAATCGACAGGCTGCACTCCAAAGCCTATCTGCACCACCTGTTCAAGGCTCAGGAGCTCCTCGCCATGCAGATAGCGAGCATCCACAACCTCGCATTCTACCTGCGACTGGTGACGGATGCACGGCAGCACATCATCGATGGCGACTTCACCCGTTGGAAGGCCAGCGTCATAGATCAGCTCGGACGGAGGGTGTAGGAAGCACTGTACACGACGGAGTAAATCGCAACGAACACACAATACGGCACACCTTATTATATTATAGGGAGCACCGCCTGACGCTGCGTGTGTGGCACCACGCACATGACGGCACACGGCGGAAAACAAACACAGTATGGACACAGCAAGGAATATACGGTATCAGAAGTTGCTCAATGCCGCACGCGCCCTGAGGCGCTGCGGCAGCAAGGCGGCTCTGGCTGCCGCATGGATTAAGGAGAAACTGGCATTTATGGCTGTACTCAGCCCCAGCCGCTACATCAAGCGTCTTGATTGGTATATCATCAAGAAGTTTATAGGCACATACTTCTACGCCATTGCGCTCATCATATCCATATCCATAGTCTTTGACATCAACGAGAACCTGGCGAAGTTCGCGCAGTACCACGCCCCTCTCAAGGCCATAGTGTTCGACTACTACGTCAACTTCGTGCCGTATTTCGCCAATCTCTTCAGTCCGCTGTTCGTGTTCATCGCCGTGATATTCTTCACGTCCAAGCTCGCCGGCAACTCGGAGATAATATCGATGCTCGCCGCCGGCATATCCTTCCGCCGGCTCATGCGGCCGTACATGATATCGTGCGTGCTCATCTCCGCGCTCTCGTTCTACCTGAGTGCGTACATCATACCGCACGGCACCGTGGTGAGGCAGAACTTCGAGTCCATGTACAAGAACAAGCGCAAGAACACGTCGGCAGACAACGTGATGCTGCAAGTGGGCAAGGGTGTCATAGCCTACATACAGCATTACGACAACCAGATGAAGAAAGGCTACGGCTTCTCGCTCGACAGGTTCGAGAACAAGAAGCTCGTGAGTCACATGACGGCGGTGGAGATACAGTACGACACCATCTCCGACTCCAAGTACCATTGGAGCGCTACGAGCTGGAAGGTACGTGAGCTGCGTGGACTGCGTGAGCATATCACCAGCGGAGCGAGGAAAGACACCATCATACAGATGGAGCCTACCGACCTCGTCTACTCCAAAGGGCAGCAGGAGACGTTCACAAGCCCTGAGCTCAAGGAGTATATCTCCAAGCAGATAGACCGTGGCAGCAGCAATGTAGTGCAGTATCAGGTGGAGTACTACAAGCGCATAGCGTCGTCGTTCGCATCGTTCATCCTCACCACTATAGGCGTGTCGTTGTCGTCACGCAAGCGCAAGGGAGGCATGGGCATGTACCTCGGCATAGGTCTTGCACTGAGTTTCACGTACATCATGTTGCAGACCGTGTCGTCAACTTTTGCCATACAGGCAAACACGCCGCCTATACTGGCGGCATGGATTCCAAACATCATTTTCGCTGTGGTGGCATACTTCTGCTACCGCAAAGCACCAAATTAATCAAGAACTTATGTATTTCGACGAATTAGATTTAAACGACAATGTGCTCGATGCATTATATGACATGCACTTCGACAAATGCACACCCGTACAAGAGCAGTGCATTCCCGAGATTCTGAAAGGCAACGACGTGCTCGGAGTAGCACAGACAGGAACGGGAAAGACTGCTGCATACCTCCTGCCCATACTCAGCAAGCTCGATGACGGAGGCTATCCGAAGGATGCCATCAACTGTGTCATCATGAGTCCTACGCGTGAGTTGGCACAGCAGATAGACCAGGCCATGCAGGGTTTCGGCTACTATCTGCAGGATGTAAGCAGCGTAGCGGTGTACGGTGGCAACGATGGCAACCGCTATGACCAGGAACTCAAGAGCCTGAGTCTTGGTGCCGACGTGGTGATAGCTACCCCGGGACGACTCATCAGCCACATAAGCATGGGCAACGCCGACTTCAGCAAGGTGTCGTTCTTCGTGCTTGATGAGGCCGACCGCATGCTCGACATGGGTTTCTCTGAGGACATCAAGAAGATAGCACAGCAGCTTCCGCCCACATGCCAGACCATCATGTTCTCTGCCACAATGCCCGACAAGATTGAGGAACTGGCCAAGACACTGCTCAAGAACCCCGTGGTGGTGAAGCTGGCCGTGAGCAAGCCTGCGGAGAAGATAAAGCAGAGCGCGTATGTATGCTATGAGACCCAGAAGCTGGGCATAATACAGGACATTTTCAAGCAGGGCGACCTGAAGCGCGTCATCATCTTCTCTGGCAAGAAACAGAAGGTGAAGGCCATCAACAGGGCACTGCAACGCATGCACGTCAACAGCGGTGAGATGCACTCAGACCTTGACCAGGCCGAGCGCGACCAGATGCTGTACAAGTTCAAGAGCGGCCAGATAGACGTGCTCGTGGCCACAGATATCCTCGCACGCGGTATAGACATTGATGACATCGCTATGGTAATAAACTTCGATGTGCCCCACGATGCCGAAGACTATGTACACCGTATAGGCCGTACTGCACGTGCCGACCGCGACGGTGTGGCCATTACCTTCATCAACGAGGAGGACATACACTACTTCAAGCAGATAGAGAAACTCCTGGAGAAGGAAGTGACCAAGAATCCGTTGCCCGAGGAACTGGGCGAGGGGCCTGAGTATAAGGAGGGCCGCAAGCAGCGTTCGTCGGCCAAGAGCATACGCCGTAAGAACCGCGATGCTACTGCCCACAAGCACAAGCCGCGCCGTGGTGATAACGAGCGTAAGGAGAAACAGCCCAAGGCTGATGCCGATGCCGCAGCTCAGATTGGTCAGAGTGAGTCTGCCAATGCCGCTGCCACAGTTGACGCACAGGCAGATGCTGCGGTTGGTAAGGATTCCACCAACGGTGGCACACAGGCCGACAACGCACAGACCGAGGGCGACACGCAGCAGGGTGAACGCCGCAACTCACGCCGCCGCCGTGGAAACGGCAAGCGCAAGCACGACAGACAGTCTGCCGATGGCGAGGTTAGTAGCGCGGACAGCGCAGAGAAGTCTGCTGCCGATGACGCATCATCAGCCGACAAACAGGAGTCTCGTGGCAAGGGCAATCGCCAGAACCGTCAGGCCAAGCGGCAGGGAGAGAATGGCGACAAGCAGTCGAAGGACGGTGGCAAGCAGTCAAGACAGAGCGATAGAAAGCAGGGTGACAAGTCTGCAAATGGTGGCAAACCTGCCAAGAATGATAAAGCTCAAAAGGGTGAGAAGGCATCGAGGGGCGAGAAGTCTGCCAAGCAAGGCGACAAGCAGCAGTCCAAGACCAAGAAGCGTTCGCGTAAGCAGCGCCAGCAGCGCAATGATGCTGATGCCCAGCCGCAGGTGTCTACGAAGTACTCAAAGACCATAGGCATGTCGCCAGTTGTCAATCCGTCTAACGACGGTGGCTTGAAGTCTATCCTCAAGAAGCCTCTCAACTGGTTGAAGAAACTCGGCAAGTAGTCGGCTGACGCTCTGTACGCAGAGGCGTTATTCACTGTAAGGAAACGGAGAACGCCCTTAAATCGGCAGATTTGGTCTGTTGGTTTAAGGGCGTTCGCAATAATAGGCATTGCCTTTATATAGTGCATGTTGTATTGTGCAGGGTGCTATTGCTGTCGGGGCTGGTAGCAGATGCTGTTCGTCAATACATGTCTTGGCATCGCAAAAAGCATGGAATATTGCCATGCTGCATTAAAATTGTTAATATAAAATTTGCAAGGCTCACAGTTTTTGCATACCTTTGCACTCGCAAAAGAGGAATACCTCTCAGCCAATCGGGGTGTAGCGCAGCCCGGTAGCGCTCCTGGTTTGGGACCAGGCGGCCGCAGGTTCGAATCCTGTCGCCCCGACAAAAGACTCCAGCACGAAAGTGTTGGAGTCTTTTTTGTATGTATGCTTCTCCTTTTTTATATGTATGCTTCTCGGCAGTCGGGCCTGGGCTCACCCGACAAGCAGGGCGGCTACTTCGTAGTTATTGGCAGTTTTACCCACAGGCTGCGCGGTATCAGTCGCCACAGGCGTACGAGTATGGCGTAACGCCAGTCTATGACAGACACTTTCTTGCCGCGTTCTATCGCCTTGATGGCTTTTGCGGCCACGTCGTCGGCCTTTAGTTGCAATGGGTATCTGCTGCCCTCAATCAGTGGCGTGGCCACGAAGCCGGGGCGGATGTCGGTGATGCTGACGTTGAGGTGGCGTATTGTGGCGAGTTGCTGGAGGCTTTCGAGGTAGTGGCTTTGGAATCTCTTGGAAGCCGAGTAGGCGGGTGCGGCACCGAGTCCTTTCGTTCCTGCTATCGACGTGATACAGGCTATGTGCAAGTGTGGCTTGTCGTGCTGTGCGTGGTCGCGTGTCTCTGCGCCACATTTTGCGGCGAACCATCCAAGCAGCGTGTCGGTCATCCGCACAAGGCCGGCGCAATTGGTGGCTACGGTAGACAGTTCCTTGCCCATATCGAGCATTTCGTTTTGCCATCCTATCCCAGAACTGTGGAAGTAGAGGTCTACACCGCCCATTTCGTCAATAAGTTCGGTGAGCAGGGCAGGAGCATCATCAGACATGATGTCTATGCTCTTGTATGCCACTATGCCTTCTACCGACTCCGCAAGTGCGGCAAGCCGCTCTGTCCTGCGCCCTGCGATGCCTACCTTCCAGCCTTTGGCGGCAAGCTGTCTGGCCACTTCCATGCCTATGCCTGAAGTGGCTCCCATTACTATTGCTTTCATTCGTTCAGATGAGTGTCGTTGATGATGTGTGTATTGGCGGCCGCTGCTGATAGTGTATCGCGTTGCCGTGTTTTGCGCTTTTGTCTGTGGCATGTGCGTATGCCGTAGGGGAGTATATGCAAAATTACATCTTTTTCGGCACAGACCAAGCATCCACAGCGATTATTGTCGGCGGCGTGATGACGGAAAATGCGGTGGTGTGTATGTCAGCAGACGTGTGTTTGCGCATAAATCGTATTTTTGTTGGGTGCGAAAATATTGTGGAATCAGAGTTTATTGCTAATTTTGCGTGTCATAAAAACATGTCATCATTATGAGAACAGGCATTTATATACATATACCATTCTGCAAGAGCCGTTGCATATATTGCGGTTTTTATAGCACCACTTCGGCTTCGCTTCGCTCGCAATACGTGGAGGCACTGATGCGTGAGATGGAACTTCGCTGCGGTGAAATGGATGCTCTCGCGCCGATGGGCGACAGCGTGGTAGACACTATATATATAGGTGGAGGCACCCCTTCGGTGCTGCCTGTCGATGACTTGTGCGCGATAATAGGAAAAGTGGGGGAGACATACACGTGTCGTCCTCGTGAGATAACGGTGGAGATGAATCCCGACGATGTGAGCGGTGATGTGGTAATGGCACTCAAGGATTGCGGCGTAAACCGCATAAGCATGGGCGTGCAAACCTTCAGCGATGAGCGTCTGCGCATGATACACCGCCGTCATACAGCGCGACAGGCTGTTGAGGCAGTGGCCGCAGTGCGACGTGCCGGCATCGACAATGTGAGCATAGACCTCATGTTCGGGTTCCCCGGTGAGACATTGGCGCAATGGCGCGACGACTTGAGGGCGGCTGTGGCATTGGAGCCGGAGCATATCTCGGCTTACAGTCTGATGTACGAGGAGGGCACACCGCTGTATGCCATGCTCCAGTCGGGCCGTGTGGCACAGACCGACGATGATATCTGCCTTGCGATGTACACCGAGCTTATGGACATGCTTGCGGCTAATGGCTACGAGCATTATGAGATAAGCAATTTCGCGAAGCCAGGGCGGCGCTCGTTGCACAACAGCAGCTATTGGCATGATGTGCCGTATCTCGGCTTTGGTGCCTCTGCCCACTCGTACCTAAAGACAAGACGTTGCTGGAACGTGGCTGATGTGGCAGAGTATGTGAGGTCTGTCAGTGATGGCATCGTGCCGCAGGAGGGTGAGCGGATAGACGCTGACACGCACTATGACGACCTTGTGACCACAGCTATGCGCACTTGTGAGGGGCTCAATCTTGGAGTGCTTAGTGACAGACATCGTGCTTTCGCTCTCAAATGCGCACGCAAGAGCATGGCCGACGGGCTGCTCGAGCTGCATGACAATCATCTCCGCCTGACGCGTAAGGGCTTGTTCGTCAGCGATATGGTGATGAGCGACATGATGATGGTGTGATGCCTGGAGTGATGTTCAGTCCTTCTCGTCGGCTCTGGTAAACTTCAGTGAAGTGGGTATCTTCACCCATTTGCGGTTTACAGCTATCTTTATTCTGCTGCCCGACTCCTGTTTCAGCGTATAGGTGCCGTTGCCGTCGTAAGACAGAGTGGCGGTGAGATCCTCGCTGCCGTAGTCGTTTATTATGTCGAGTTTTGCCGATTTCTTGCCTGTGACACTGGCTTTGGTTATGAGCCATTGGCGTGGGTCGCGTTTCGCGCCGAAGAAACCAGGCAGTTCTCCGAACAGTTCCTGCCCGTTGGGCACCACGTTGTTGTCAACGAAGTTTATCTTCAGAAACACCTGATACTCCTTATTGTAGAGATAACCCTTGAATGTGCCGTCGCCCTGTTGTGCCAGTGCCGTGAGCGATATGAATGCCGTGAGCAATGATAATACTAATTTTCTCATAATCAAGATATTTTAAACGCGGATGTAATGCAAGTGCGAGGGCAGTGGAACTTGTTTCAATTGCCGAGCCGTAGCTTACATTATGCAAACTTACATAAAAAAGTTGAGAGTAAACAAGGCTTGAGGTAAAATCATTGATAAAGGCAGTATTGACAAGGAAGTACACAGGATGGATTTATATTAGAGTCTTTTCTCACATATTATTTCAATAATTAGAGAGACTACGTTTAGCCAATCAGAAATCTGTAATAGCATTGTCATTGATGCAAATACATGCTGTTCCGTATCGGTCTGATTCACAATGTGTTGCAAGATGGCCCGAAATGCAGCGTAAAACGGCCCGTTTTAGGCTGCGAAACGGCCCATTTCGCAGTGCAATTCGGCCCATTTCGCAAACTGATATGTTCTGGTATGAATTTCAGTCCTGAACAATCTGCTTACGGTGTCGGGTGCGTTCAATTTCGTCTTTTCTTCAGATAAATCATGCTATGTGGCAAACATGGCTGACGGTTGTTTTGCACGTTCCTGAAGAAATGCCATGTCTTTTGCTGATTATTAGGCTGGTACGGCTTCTCGTGATGGTTTTTAGCTGTGATACGGATTTAAATCACGCACTGACACAGAATTAAATCAAGAAAGCATCGGAATTTTCGATTTTGTTTGTTATAAAGTTTTTTATTCGCATTTTTAATCGTACATTTGCGAGGCTATTTATATAATTATATATGAAACTCTTAAAACCAGATTACATATTCGAGTCAAGTTGGGAGGTTTGTAATAAAGTAGGAGGTATTTATACAGTTTTGTCCTCACGTGCGCAAACCTTGCAGAACGAAATGCCAGACCGAATAATATTCATTGGCCCAGACTGTTGGTCAAAGACGGAGTGCCCATATTTTATGGAGGACGGCTCGTTGTTTTCCGATTGGAAAGTCGAGGCTGCCCATCAGGGGCTGAAGGTCAGAACAGGACGCTGGACTGTTCCTGGCAATCCTGTCGCCATACTCGTAGACTTCACTCCTTTCTACTCAGACAAAGACAGTATCTATGGCCGCATGTGGGAGGACTTCGGCGTAGACAGCCTTCATGCCTATGGCGACTACGATGAGGCTTCCATGTTCTCGTATGCAGCCGCACGCGTGGTGGAGAGCTACTACAAGCACTACCTCTCTGCCCACGACCGCGTGATATATCATGGCAATGAGTGGATGACAGGACTCGGACTGCTATACATTAAGAAGTACCTTCCGGCTGTCGCCACGGTGTTTACGACGCATGCCACGAGCATAGGCCGCAGCATAGCCGGCAACAACAAGGCCCTGTATGAATATTTTGAGGGCTACAATGGCGACCAGATGGCCGGCGAACTCAACATGCAGAGCAAGCACTCGATAGAAAAGCAGACAGCGCACAACGTAGACTGCTTCACTACGGTAAGCGACATCACGGCTAAGGAGTGTGCGCAACTTCTCGACAAACCAGTAGACGTGGTGCTGCCTAACGGTTTCGACAACTCCTTCGTGCCTTCGGCAGCAGCGTTCAAGAGCCGCCGTCAGGAGGTGCGCAAGTTCATCCTCCGTCTCGCAAACGTGCTTACTGGCGACACCTTCGATGACAAGTCCACGATGATAGTGTCTACGAGTGGCCGCTATGAGTTCCGCAACAAGGGCATAGACGCGTTCATTGACAGCATATCCAAGCTCCGTGGAGCAGACAGCCTCGGCAAGCGTGTCATAGCACTGATAGAGGTGCCGGCATGGGTCAAGGCACCTCGTGAGGATGTCAAGGCCCGTCTGGCCGACAGCAGCCGCGTGTACGATACTCCGCTGCCCAATCCCGTCATCACGCATGAGCTCAATAATGAGTGGGAGGATAAGGTGCTCGGCATGGCATCGCGCCTCGGCATTGACAACACCGACCACCGTGTCACGCTGATATTCGTTCCGTGCTACCTTACGGGCGACGATGGTATCTTCAACATGCCGTACTATGATGCCATTCTCGGCAACGATTTGTGCGTGTATCCTTCTTATTATGAGCCCTGGGGCTATACTCCTCTTGAGGCCGTGGCGTTCCATGTGCCGTGCATTACCACCGATTTGGCCGGGTTCGGCCTGTGGGCCAACAGTGTCATAGGGCGTTATGGCGAGATAGCCGACGGCGTGAAGGTGGTACACCGTACCGACACCAACTATGACGCATTGACCACCGAGATATGCGACACCATAGTGGAGTACTCGGCACTCAGCCCGAAAGACGTGACCAAGGTACGCCGCAAGGCCCTCGCCCTGTCGGAGAAAGCCCTGTGGTCACACTTCATAAAGTATTATCATGAGGCTTACGATATGGCATTGCGTAAGGCCGCAAAACGAACAGACAAATAAAAATACATAGTAATGAAAATTAAAGCAGATTATTCAAACGCTCCTCAGTGGAAGGAAGTAAGCATCAAGTCTACACTCCCTGAGCAGTTGAAGTGTCTTGATGAGATTGCCCACAACATGTGGTGGGCATGGAATTACGAAGCCCGCGACATGTGGGAGAGCCTCGACTCCAAACTCTACGACGAGGTGGGCTGCAACCCCGTGCTGCTGCTGGAGCGTCTGAGCTACGAGCGTAAGGAGGCCATCGTGAAGGACAAGTCCATCATGAAGCGTGTGAAGGACGTGTACAAGCAGTTCCGCGCATACATGGACGTAAAGCCCAATAAGAAGCGTCCGTCCGTAGCTTACTTCTGTATGGAGTACGGTATCAATCAGGTGCTGAAAATTTACTCTGGCGGTCTGGGCATGCTCGCTGGCGACTATGTGAAGGAAGCGTCCGACAGCAACGTGGATATGTGCGCCATCGGCTTCCTCTACCGCTACGGCTACTTCAAGCAGTCGCTCAGCATGGACGGCCAGCAGATAGCCAACTACGATGCACAGAACTTCAACTCGCTGCCCATAGAGCGCGTACACGATGAGAACGGCAACCCCTTGGTGGTGGATGTGCCTTACATGAACTATCAGGTGCATGCCTACGTATGGCAGGTGAACGTTGGCCGTGTGAAGCTGTATCTGCTCGATACCGACAACGACATGAACTCTGAGTTCGACAAGCCCATCACGCACTCTCTGTATGGTGGCGACTGGGAGAACCGCCTGAAGCAGGAGATACTGCTCGGTATAGGCGGTATGCTCATGCTCAAGAAACTCGGCATAAAGAAAGACGTGTACCACTGCAACGAGGGTCATGCTGCCCTGTGCAACCTGGAGCGTCTGTGCGACTATGTTAAGCAGGGCCTCACATTCAATCAGGCACTGGAACTCGTGCGTGCCTCTTCCCTCTACACCGTACACACTCCCGTGCCCGCAGGTCACGACTACTTCGATGAGGCTCTCTTCGGAAAGTACATGGGCGGCTATCCTCAGATGCTCGGCATCTCATGGGATGAGTTTATCGGCATGGGGCGTCAGAATCCCGATGACCACTCGGAGCGTTTCTGCATGTCTACGTTCGCATGCAACACCTGTCAGGAGGTCAATGGCGTGAGCAAGCTGCACGGATGGGTGAGCCAGCAGATGTTCGCCCCCATCTGGAAAGGCTACTATCCAGAGGAGAATCACGTAGGCTACGTCACCAACGGCGTACACTTCCCCACATGGACTGCTACCGAGTGGCGCAAGCTCTATGCCAAGTACTTCGACGAGAACTTCATGGGCGACCAGAGCAACGAGAGCATCTGGCATGCTATATACAATGTGCCCGATGACGAGATATGGGAGACCCGTATGGCTCTTAAGAAGAAACTCACCAACTACATACGCGAGAAGTTCAGCCAGACATGGCTCAAGAATCAGGGCGACCCGTCGCGTGTGGTGTCGCTGCTTGAGCGTATCAACCCCAACGCACTCATCATAGGCTTCTGCCGCCGATTCGCTACATACAAGCGTGCGCACCTTCTCTTTACCGACCTCGACCGTCTGTCTAAGATTGTCAACGACCCGGAGCATCCCGTACAGTTCCTCTTCTCGGGCAAGGCACACCCTGCCGATGGCGCAGGCCAGGGCCTTATCAAGAAGATATTTGAGATAAGCCAGCGTCCTGAGTTCCTCGGCAAGATTATCTTCCTGGAGGACTACGACATGCAGCTCGCACGCCGTCTTGTGTCTGGAGTAGACATCTGGATGAACACCCCGACCCGTCCTCTGGAGGCATCGGGCACATCTGGCGAGAAGGCCGAGATGAATGGTGTGGTGAACCTCTCCGTACTCGATGGCTGGTGGGTAGAGGGCTACCGCAAGGGTGCTGGATGGGCACTTCCTGAGAAGCGTACCTATCAGAACCAGGGGTATCAGGATCAGCTCGATGCTGCCACCATATACAGTCTGCTCGAGAACGAGATTATCCCTCTCTACTATGACCGCAACGAGAAGGGTTACAGCGAGGGTTGGATAAAGACCATAAAGAACTCTATCGCCACCATCGCTCCTCACTACACTATGAAGCGTCAGCTCGACGACTACTACGACAAGTTCTACACCAAGGAGGCCGCACGCTTCCACAAACTCGCTGCCGACGACAACCGTCTGGCCAAGGAACTCGCGCAGTGGAAGGAGACCGTGGCAGAGCGTTGGGATGCCATAAGCGTGGTGTCTAAGGACGACTCCGTGCTTTACGGTGCAGAGACAGGCAAGAATTACACCATGCGCTACGTCATCGACGAGCAGGGCTTGAACGATGCCGTAGGCTTGGAGCTCGTCTCCGTCACCAAGGACGAGAATGGCAATGACCGCATATTCAACATCCGTCCGTTCAAGGTGGTGGGCCGTGAGGGCAATCTCTACACTTTCGAGGCAACCTTCGAGCCCGATGTGGCCGGCTCGTTCAGGAGCTGCGTGCGCATGTTCCCGAAGAACGAGAACCTGCCGCACCGTCAGGACTTCTGCTATGTGAAGTGGCTTGGCTGATACAGTATAAGCAAACAGATGGTAAACATGAAAAGGCATTGACTTCGCCCTGTGGGCGGAGGCAATGCCTTTTTTGTATTGTCGCAATAGTTATAATATGTATTTTACAATTTCTGGCGGCAGTGAATAGTGCAGCCGCCTGATATGTAAGAGGGCGTGCGTGCTGCTGATGTACAGGTACGTGCCTCAGTTTACGGTGATGTGGAAGCACCCTTGATGTACCTCGTACTTTATCAGGCAGCGGCCGTTGGTGCGCATGTCGTTGAGCACCTCGCTGAGAACCCATTTCAGCGTGTCGTTGCGCACGCTGCGGCGTGCCGGTCCGTCGGGGTCGTACACGGTCTTGTAGCGGTTGTAGCATACGTCGAATGTGGTGCCGTAGAGGTGGCAACTGTTCTGGGTGGCGTTGCCGTTGTGTCCGCGCAGCTTGCTCACGTCCTCCTTACTGCGCAGCACGCTCGTCACTATGATTTTGTGCAGTGGTATGCCTTTCACCTGCAGGCTGTCGAAGAAGCTGCGCCCTATGTCCTGAAGCAGCACCGAGGCACGCGGCACGAGGTAGGGGATGCTGTTGCGCAGCTTGTCTACATGGAAGTACATGTTGCTGCCCACGTAGACGAGTTCTTTCATGCGATGCTCCGCGTCGGCGCGGTTGGCTACGGGTTTCACACCGTATTTCTGTGCGGCCGCGAGCTGCACGTCGTTCTGGTCGGGAAACGTGTTGCCGAAGTGTGGCACGCTGTATATGCGGTGCTTGGCCGGCGTGCCGTCGGGGTTGAAGAAACGCGTGGTGGAGAGCTTGCCGCTGTATCGTGCCGGCAGCTCAGGCATGTCGGCAGGGTCGTCGTGGCGTGGCGTATCGGCACTGGCGGTGTCGGCTACTACGGCCGTAGTGTCGGTGGCTGTGGCACCGCTTGTGGAGGTCGTGGTGCCGCCATCATCCACTGATGGGCACACGGCCCTTATGATGGCGAGAGCTATCACCGTCATTCCGAATGTCTGTATATATCTTTTCTTGCTGATTCTCATTTGTATGCTGTGTTTGCGCCGCTGTGGCACGTGGACGTGTTTCGGCGGCTTTGTGCGGCGTGGGCTATGTGTTGCCGTGAGGGCCTTGGACGGCCGCAGGGGAGGGTGGCTCGTGCCAGTGTGGCCCGCCGCTTTCTTCGCGCAAAAGTACAAAAATAGTCTGAGATAACTGCCGCACGGATGTGATAATTTTGCCGTGCGGCGGCAATTAGTGGTGAGACACGTGTGTTGTCGTGAGCACATCGGGTGAGTGGGGTGCTGTATGGATGGCCTGTTGGCGGTGTGTCGCGCCGCATGTCTGATGCTATGGATTTGCTTGGCGTAGTATATTGATTATGAGTGTGTTGCAAAACGGCCCATTTCGCGTTGCAAAATGGGCCGTTTTGCGCTGTGAAATGGGCCATTTCGCAAGGCGTTGCAGTAAAGGGACGCTTGGCGGTGAGCCGCTATTTTGTGTGACGCATTATCATTTTGCCGTAAAATTGTGCTTTTCTCATTTTTTTGGCGTACCTTTGCATAAATAAATCGGTGGCATGCCCGCTGTGCGTACAGAGGCGGCAGGATGTGCCGCCGCGTACTGAGTAAGAACAAGAAAACAACTATTATATTAAGGTGATAGAGAAGCATATCATATTAGAAGACATAGACCCCGTCACGTTTTACGGGGTGAACAACATGCACTTCCAAATGATAAAGTCGCTCTTTCCGAAACTCCGCATCGTGGCACGCGACAATGTCATCAGGGTGCTTGGCGATGAGGAAGAGATGGCGGCGTTCGAGGAGAACGTGGAGAACATACGCAGGCATGTGCTCAAGTACAACGCCATAGACGATGAGGACATACTCGACATCGTGAAAGGCAAGCAGACGAAGGCCGACTCCGTGAAGGGTGCGCTCATATACAACATATCGGGCAAGCCCATAAAGAGCCGCAGCGAGCACCAGCAGCAGCTCATAGACGCGTATGAGGCCAACGACATGGTGTTTGCCGTGGGCCCTGCCGGCACGGGCAAGACCTACCTCAGCATAGCCCTTGCCGTGAAAGCACTCAAGGACAAGGTGGTGAGGCGCATCATACTGAGCCGCCCCGCCGTGGAGGCAGGGGAGAAGCTCGGGTTCTTGCCCGGCGACATGAAAGACAAGATAGACCCCTATCTGCAACCGCTCTACGATGCTCTTGAGGACATGATACCCGCAGTGAAGCTGCAGGACATGATGGAGAAGAACGTGATACAGATAGCACCACTCGCCTTCATGCGCGGACGCACGCTCAACGATGCCGTAGTGATACTCGAGGAGGCGCAGAACACTACGCCGGCGCAGATACGCATGTTCCTCACCCGTATGTGCATGAACACCAAGATGATAATCAACGGCGACATGACGCAGATAGACCTGCCGCGCGGACAGCGCAGCGGCCTGAAGGAGGCCATATCCATACTCGGCGGGATAGAGGGCCTCGCCATCATCAACCTCACGCAGAAGGACATCGTAAGGCACAAGCTCGTGACGCGCATAGTACACGCCTACGAGGAGTACGACCACAAGTGCGTACAGCAACAGCTGCCGCCGCGCAGCGCGGCACAGGCCACGGACGGTGGCCACGACGAGACACTATACGTTCAAAACAATCATAAACAGTAACAAACATTATGAAAGCACTGACAAACACTGATTTCCATTTTGATGGACAGAAAAGCGTATATCACGGCAAAGTGCGTGATGTGTACAACATCAACGACGATGTGATCGTCATGGTGGCCACCGACAGAATCTCGGCTTTCGACGTCATCCTGCCAAAGGGCATACCCTTCAAGGGGCAGGTCCTCAACCAGATAGCAGCCAAGTTTCTCGACGACACCAAGGACATCTGTCCCAACTGGAAGCTCGCCACGCCCGACCCCATGGTGACGGTGGGCCTGAGCTGCGAGGGATTCAGGGTTGAGATGATTATCCGCTCCATACTCACAGGCTCGGCATGGAGGGCATACAAGGACGGATGCCGCGAGTTGTGCGGAGTGCGTCTGCCCGACGGCATGAGGGAGAACGAGCGTTTCCCCGAGCCCATCATCACGCCTACCACAAAGGCAGACGAGGGACATGACATGAACATATCTAAGGAAGAGATAATCAGTCAGGGCATAGTCAGTGCTGAGGACTACGCCGTAGTGGAGGACTACACGCGCAAGCTGTTCCAGCGCGGACAGGAGATAGCCGCCCGCCACGGACTGATACTCGTGGACACGAAGTATGAGTTCGGCAAGCGCGATGGCAAGGTGTACCTCATCGACGAGATACACACGCCCGACAGCAGCCGCTATTTCTATGCCGACGGCTATGAGGAGAAACTCGCCAAGGGAGAGCCCCAGAAGCAGCTCTCCAAAGAGTTCGTGCGCCAGTGGCTCATAGAGCACGACTTCATGAACGAGCCGGGGCAGACCGTTCCAGAGATGACCGACGAGTACTGCGAGAGCGTGAGCAGCAGGTATATAGAGCTCTACGAGCACATCACGGGCGAGAAGTTTGACAAGACCGCCGAGGACGGCGACATAGCCGCACGCATAGAGCGTAACGTGAAGGCTTACCTCGCCACACGCTGACGCACGGCCGCGGCCAATGACCATAAGGCACGCCGCTCTCCGACGGCACTTGCAGCCGGAGAGCCACGGCCTTGACATACACCACAGTACATAAAACTACGGAGACCACACCCATGGGTTACGGACAAGAAGAGATAAAGCCATACAGGCAGGATGCCGACAAGGGCGAGCAGGTGGAGCACATGTTCGACCATATAGCCAGTACGTACGACTCACTTAACCACCGCCTGTCGTGGAATATCGATAAGATATGGCGCCGCTGCGCCATAAGGCAGATAGCCAAGGCGTGTCCGCACACCGTGCTTGATGTGGCTACCGGCACGGGCGACTTCGCCATAAAGGCCGCGCAGAAGCTCCATGCCGACAGCATAGTGGGCGTGGATATCAGCGAGAAGATGATGGAGATAGGCCGCCGCAAGGTGGAGGCCGCAGGGCTGCAGCACGTCATCACGTTCAGAAAGGAGGACTGCCTCGGCATGTCTTTCGCCGACGGGTCGTTTGATGCCGTGATATCGGCGTTCGGAATACGCAATTTCGCCGACCTCGACGGAGGACTCCGCGAGATGTGCCGTGTGCTGCGCAAGGGTGGCATGCTGGTCATCCTGGAGCTGACCACGCCTGTGGCGTTTCCCATGCGCCAGCTCTTCAGGATATATTCACACACGGTGCTGCCGGCCTATGGCCGCATGATATCCAAGGACAGCACCGCATACTCTTACCTCACCGCCACGATAGAGGCGTTTCCGCAAGGCGAGCAGATGGTGGGCATACTGAGGAAGGCGGGCTTCGCCGAGGCTTCGTTCAGGCGGCTCACGTTCGGTATATGCACCATGTATGTGGCCACGAAGTGATGCCATGGCCGCCGCACCAATGAGACACGAATAAAAACTTATACGACATGGATAAATACGGCTTGATAGGATATCCGCTCGGACATTCCTTCTCAATAGGGTATTTCAATGAGAAATTCCACAACGAGGGCATCGACGCACAGTACATCAACTTCGAGATACCGAGCATCGAGAGCCTCCCTGAGATACTCGCCTCCAACCCTGAGCTGCTTGGGCTCAACGTGACAATACCATACAAGCAGAAGGTCATAAGCTATCTCGACTACCTCAGCCCTGAGGCGCGGGAGATAGGGGCGGTGAACGTCATCCGTGTCACGCACAAGGGCAAGAGCACCGTGCTCAAGGGCTTCAACAGCGATGTCATAGGATTCACGCGGAGCATAGAGCCCATGATAGAGGCCAGCACGCACCGCAAGGCACTGATTCTCGGCACGGGCGGCGCGTCCAAGGCCGTGGACTACGGACTGAGGTCGCTCGGTCTGGAGACGATGTTCGTGAGCCGCACCGAGCACCCCGGCATGCTCACCTACGATGATGTGACGGCCGACATGGTGAGGGAGTACAACGTCATCGTCAACTGCACTCCGTGCGGCATGTACCCCAAGGTGGACTGCTGCCCTAAGCTGCCCTACGAGGCCATGGACTCGCGCAACATACTCTACGACCTCATATACAACCCCGACCAGACTCTCTTCATGAAGCGCGGTGCACAGTACGGAGCCAACACCAAGAACGGACTCGAGATGCTCCTGCTGCAGGCGTTCGCCAGCTGGGAGTTCTGGCATGGCAAGGAGACGCTCTGACGGTGCGGTGCATGGCCGCATGGTACAGACTATAAGAAAGTAAACAAGTAATACATACAAGTGACATAATACATCATGGACAATTCTAACAGATATATGATGCGCGGCGTAAGCGCAGCCAAAGAGGACGTTCACAACGCCATCAAGAACATCGACAAGGGCATATTCCCGCAGGCCTTCTGCAAGATTATCCCCGACATCCTCGGCGGCGACCCCGAATACTGCAACATCATGCATGCCGACGGAGCCGGCACTAAGTCGTCGCTCGCATACATGTATTGGAAGGAGACGGGCGACCTCAGCGTGTGGAAGGGCATAGCACAGGACGCGCTCATCATGAACACCGACGACTTGCTGTGCGTGGGTGCCGTAGACAACATACTCGTGTCGAGCACCATCGGGCGCAACAAGATGCTCGTGCCGGGTGAGGTCATATCGGCCATCATCAACGGTACTGACGAGCTGCTCAAGCAGATGCGCGAGATGGGCATCGGCATATATGCCACTGGCGGCGAGACGGCAGACGTGGGCGACCTCGTGCGCACCATCATCGTAGACTCTACGGTGACGTGCCGCATGAAGCGTTCGGATGTCATAGACAACGCCAACATACGGCCCGGTGACGTGATAGTGGGTCTGGCTTCGTTCGGGCAGGCCACCTACGAGGACCGCTACAACGGCGGTATGGGCAGCAACGGACTGACAAGCGCACGCCATGATGTCTTTGCCAAGTACCTCGCTGAGAAGTATCCCGAGAGCTACGACCACGCAGTGCCCAACGAACTAGTGTACAGCGGCTCGCACAGGCTCGACGACAGCATAGAGGGAGTGAGTGTCAATGCCGGGCAACTGGTGCTCTCGCCCACACGCACGTATGCTCCCGTCATCAAGAAGATACTCGATGCCCACCACGCCGACATCCATGGCATGGTGCATTGCACGGGCGGAGCGCAGACCAAGGTGCTGCACTTCGTGGGCGACAACTGCCGTGTGGTGAAGGACAACATGTTCAGCGTGCCGCCATTGTTCAAGACTATACAGCAGGAGAGCAAGACCGACTGGAAGGAGATGTACAAGGTGTTCAACATGGGGCACCGCATGGAGATATATGTAGACCCCGCCCTGGCCGACGATATCATAGCCATCAGCAAGAGTTTCAATATCGACGCGCAGGTGGTGGGACACATAGAGGAGGGCCCGAGGAGCCTCACCATAAAGTCGGAGTTCGGAACATTCGATTATTAACAGCAACATCATCCACATACTATCAGCAATTATGCCTGAGAACAACAATATTCTGGAGAAACTCGAGGGGCTTGAGAGCAGGTTCGAGGAAGTGTCTACGCTCATCACCGACCCTGAGGTGATAGCCGACCAGCAGAGGTTCGTGAAGCTCACCAAGGAGTACAAGGACCTCAGCGACATCATGGACGCACGCAAACGCTACATCAGTTGCCTCAACTCCATAAAGGAGGCCAAGGACATCATGGCCAACGAGAGCGATGCCGACATGCGGGAGATGGCGCGTGAGGAGCTGGCCGAGAACGAAGCCCTGCAGCCTAAGATAGAGGAGGAGATAAAAATCGCGCTCATACCCAAGGATCCTGAGGACGGCAAGAACGTGCAGATGGAGATAAGGGCTGGCACGGGCGGCGACGAGGCGGCCCTCTTCGCGGGCGACTTGTTCAATATGTACAAGAAGTTCTGTGACCAGAAGGGTTGGAGTCTGTCCGTGACGAGTGCCAGCGAGGGTGCCGTGGGCGGATTCAAGGAGATAGACTTCGCCGTGAGCGGTGACAATGTGTACGGCACGCTGAAGTACGAGTCGGGCGTGCATCGCGTGCAGCGTGTGCCGGCTACGGAGACGCAGGGACGCATGCATACGAGTGCCGCCACGGTGGCCGTACTGCCTGAGGCCGACAAGTTTGAGGTGAACATCAACGAGGGCGACATCAAGTGGGACACGTTCCGAAGCAGTGGCGCTGGCGGTCAGAACGTCAATAAGGTGGAGTCGGGTGTGCGTCTGCGCTATCCGTGGAAGAATCCCAACACGGGAGAGGTGGAGGAGATTCTCATCGAGTGTACCGAGACGCGTGACCAGCCCAAGAACAAGGAGCGTGCTCTGTCGCGCTTGCGTACCTTCATATACGACCGCGAGCACCAGAAGTATATTGATGACATAGCCAACAGGCGCAAGACCCTTGTGTCTACGGGCGACAGAAGTGCCAAGATACGCACCTACAACTTCCCGCAGGGGCGTGTCACCGACCACCGCATAGGATATACCACGCACGACTTGCAGGGATTCCTCGGCGGAAACATACAGGATATGATAGACGCTCTCACCGTGGCTGAGAACGCAGAGCGCATGAAAGAGTCAGAACTTTAACAACGAACCATATTTATCACAGATATGAACAGACAAGACATCATTAAGCAGATATTCGCAAAGAAGTCGTTTCTTTGCGTGGGACTCGATACCGACTTGAAGAAGATACCGCAGCACCTGCTCACAGAGGAGGATCCTATATTCGCTTTCAACAAGGCCATCATCGATGCTACGGCACCTTACTGCGTGGCATACAAGCCCAACCTCGCCTTCTATGAGGCTTTCGGGGTGAAAGGCATGGTGGCGTTTGAGAAAACCGTGAGGTATCTCCGCGAGCATTGTCCTGACCATCTTGTCATTGCGGATGCCAAGCGCGGTGACATAGGCAACACCAGTGCCATGTACGCACGCACCTTCTTCGAGGAGTATGACATTGACGCGCTCACGGTGGCTCCATACATGGGCGAGGACAGTGTGACCCCGTTCCTCGGATATGACGGCAAGTGGGTGGTGCTGCTCGCGCTCACGAGCAACAAGGGCAGCCACGACTTCCAGATGACGAAGGATGATAGCGGCATGCGTCTCTTTGAGCGTGTGCTCACGAAGTCGCAGGAGTGGGGCGATGCCAGCAACATGATGTATGTGGTGGGTGCCACACAGGGTGAGCTGTTCAAGGACGTGCGGCGGCTCGCTCCAGACCATTTCCTGCTCGTGCCTGGTGTTGGAGCGCAGGGCGGCTCGCTCAGCGAGGTGTGCAAGTATGCCATGAACAAGGACTGCGGACTGCTCGTCAACAGCTCACGCGGCATAATATATGCCGGCAATGGCACCGATTTCGCTGAGGTGGCCGCACTCAAGGCCAAGGAGCTGCAGGAGCAAATGGCTGAAGAACTCGGCAAAATAGGGGCCTGAAGAGAAAAATAAGGCATAATGTTAGCTCTTATAAATAAAAATCACTATTTTTGCAAAATTAAATAGTATAAAACATATAGGAATGGAGTTCACAGCCAAACAAATTGCTGACTTTATAAATGGAAAAGTCGAAGGTGACGCGAATGCTGCGGTCAATACTTTCGCCAAGATAGAGGAAGGTGTCCCAGGTGCGTTGTCTTTCCTTTCTAACCCAAAATATACACATTATATATATAGTACGAAGTCATCCATCGTACTTGTAAACAATGATGTGGTACTGGAGGAGCCTGTGCATACTACCCTCATACGTGTGGATAATGCGTATGAGTGCATAGCCAAGTTGCTCCAGCTCTATCAGGCAAGCATGCCTGTGAAGAAGGGCATAGACCCTCTCGCTTTCGTCTCTCCCACGGCTAAGGTGGGCGAGGATTGCTATGTAGGGGCGTTTGCCTACATCGGCGACAATGCCGTGCTGGGCAATGGTACGCAGGTGTTCCCGCATGCGTATATAGGCGACAATGTGAAGGTCGGGGCCAAGTGCTTGATAAAGCCCAATGTCACTGTGTATCACGGATGTGTGATTGGCGACAATGTTACGATTCATGCAGGTTCCGTAATCGGTGCTGACGGCTTCGGGTTCGCTCCCAACAGCGACGGCTACGACAAGATACCGCAGATAGGAATTGTCACCATAGAGGACAATGTGGAGATAGGTGCCAACACGTGTGTTGACCGCTCCACCATGGGAAGCACCATTGTGCGCAAGGGTGTGAAGCTCGACAACCTCGTGCAGGTAGCGCATAATGTGGAGATAGGGGAGAACACCGTGATGTCTGCGCAAGTGGGCATAGCCGGAAGTACCAAGATTGGCGCGTGGTGTATGTTCGGCGGACAGGTGGGAATAGCCGGGCACAGCACCATAGGCGACAAGACTTTCCTCGGAGCACAGTCGGGAGTACCAGGCAATATCAAGGGCAACGAGACCCTCATCGGTACTCCTCCCATGGAGCCGAAGGCTTACTTTAAGTCACAGGCTATCTTCCGTAGGTTGCCTGAACTGTACAAGCAGGTGGCAAGTCTGCAGAAACAACTTGACGAATTGAAGAACAATCAGTGATTCACGGCACCGGCATATAGTCTGTCGGTGCTGTTGTCACATTATTATAAATACAATAAGGTATTATTATAAATACAACAACGTAGGGTAAGACCATACGTCAAAAATATTCTGATATGCTTAAACAGATGTCTTTAAAGGGTAGTTTCTCGCTTTGCGGCAAAGGACTTCACACAGGTCTGAGCCTCACGGTGACGTTCAATCCTGCCCCTGAGAATCATGGATATAAAATACAGCGAATAGACTTGGACGGTATGCCCGTCATAGAGGCTGTGGCTGAGAATGTCATCGACACACAGCGTGGTACTGTGCTCGGCAAGGGCGACGTGCGCGTGTCTACGGTTGAGCATGGCTTGGCGGCCCTTTATGCTATGGGTATAGACAACTGCTTGATACAGGTCAACGGCCCTGAGTTCCCGATTCTTGATGGAAGCGCAGCCCTTTATATCAATAAAATCAAGGAAGTAGGCGTAGAGGAGCTCAATGCTCCTAAGGACTGGTACATCATTCGTCACAAGATAGAGGTCAAGGATGAGGCTACTGGCTCGTGCATAACTATTCTTCCTGATGAGGAGTTCAGCCTTACTGCCATGTGCTCGTTCAACTCCAAGTTCGTGAACAGCCAGTTTGCCACACTCGACAAGATTGATGACTTTGCTGAGGAGATAGCGCCGGCACGCACGTTCGTGTTCGTGCGTGACATAGAGCCGCTGCTCAAGGCCAACCTTATAAAGGGTGGCGACCTCGACAATGCCATAGTAATATACGAGAAACAGACCACACAGGAGCGTCTTGACCAGCTTGCAGACTTCCTGAAGGTGCCTCACATGGATGCCACCAAGCTCGGCTACATACAGCACAAGCCCCTTGTGTGGGAGAATGAGTGTACGCGCCACAAACTGCTCGACATCATCGGTGACATGGCTCTTATCGGAAAGCCCATCAAGGGACGCATCATTGCCACGCGTCCGGGCCACACCATCAACAACAAGTTTGCCCGTCAGATGCGCCGAGAGATACGTAAGCACGAGATACAGGCTCCTATCTACGACCCGAATGATGCTCCTATAATGGACAATATACGCATCCGTGAGCTTTTGCCGCACCGCTATCCTATGCAGCTTGTTGACAAAGTGATAGCTCTCGGAGCCACAAGCATCGTTGGAGTGAAGAACATTACGGCAAACGAGCCGTTCTTCCAGGGGCATTTCCCGCAGGAACCTGTCATGCCTGGGGTGCTTCAGATAGAGGCCATGGCTCAGTGTGGCGGTCTGCTCGTGCTCAATACTGTGGAGGAGCCGGAGCGTTGGTCTACGTATTTCCTTAAGATTGACGACGTGAAGTTCCGCCAGAAGGTAGTACCTGGAGACACACTCCTGTTCAAGGTAGACTTGCTTGCCCCTGTGCGTCATGGCATATCCTCAATGAAGGGTTATGTGTTCGTGGGCGACCATGTGGTGTCTGAGGCCACGTTCACAGCTCAGATTGTAAAAAACAAATAATCAACGAAATGAATAGAATAAGCCCCTTAGCATACGTTCACCCCGAGGCGAAGCTCGGCGACAATAATGAGATAGGCCCGTTCTGCTTCATAGACAAGGACGCGGTGATAGGTGATAACAACATTTTCCAGAATAGTGTCACCATAAACAGCGGGGCTCGTATAGGCAACAACAACGAGATATTCCCCGGTGCGAGCATCTCCACCAAGCCGCAGGACCTTAAGTACAGAGGCGAGCAGACCACGTGTCAGATAGGCGACAATAACAGCATACGTGAGAATGTGACCATCTCGCGCGGTACGGCATCGAAAGGCACCACCATTGTAGGCAGCAACAACCTGCTGATGGAGAATATGCACGTCGCACATGACTGTGTTTTGGGCAATGGCCTTATCATTGGCAACTCCACGAAGTTTGCCGGTGAGGTGACGGTGGACGACAATGCCATCATCAGTGCCACCGTGCTGTGTCATCAGTTCTGCCACATCGGAGGCTATGTCATGATACAGGGAGGATGCCGTTTCAGCCAGGACATCCCGCCGTTTATCATTGCCGGGAAAGAGCCGACTAAGTATTGCGGCCTCAATCTTGTGGGACTGCGTCGCCGTGGGTTTTCCAATGAGCTCATCACGCTGATACATGATGCATACCGCTTGCTGTACTCCAAGGGTGTTATGGCAGAAGGTATAGCAGAGATAAAGAAGAATCTCCAGATTACGAGGGAGATACAGTACATCATTGATTTCGTGGAATCTTCAAAACGCGGTATCATCCGTTAATGAAAACCCTTGTAGTCATATTGGGTCCTACCGGTATCGGTAAGACCGAGACAAGCATAAATGTTGCCGAGCATTTCAGCATTCCGATTGTGAATGCTGATTCTCGGCAAATATTTTATGAGATACCCATCGGCACAGCGGCGCCTACCGCTGAGCAGCAACGTCGGGTGAGGCATTTCTTTGTAGGCACACACCATATACAGGATTATTACAGTGCATCGCTTTATGAGCAGGACGTTATCGGCTTGCTTGACAGTCTGTTTGCCGAGTCAGACATCGCCATGATGTGTGGCGGCAGCATGATGTATATAGATGCGGTGTGCAACGGCATAGACGACATCCCTACCGTAGATGAGGCCACGCGCACTCTCATGAAGCACCGCCTTGCGGAGGAGGGCCTTCCTGCCCTTGTGGATGAGCTTAGGCGGCTCGACTATGAGCATTGGCAGGTCGTAGACAAGAACAACCCACGCCGTGTGGTGCATGCTCTTGAGATATGCCACATGACGGGTAAGACCTATTCTTCGTTCAGGACGAACCAAGTGAGGCAGCGTCCATTCAGAATATTGAAGATAGGACTGACCGCTCCCCGTGACATACTGTACGACAGGATAAACCGCCGTGTACTCAAGATGCTTGACGAGGGGCTTGTGGATGAGGCCAGGCGGGTGTATCATCTGAGAGAGCTCAACGCCCTCAACACCGTAGGCTACAAGGAGCTGTTTGAGCATTTCGACGGACTTACGACGCTTGACGAGGCTGTGTACAAGATACAGAGCAACAGCAGGCGGTATTGCCGTAAGCAACAGACGTGGTTTAAGAAAGACGACAGCATAGCGTGGTTTGCTCCTCAGAATATTAAAGAAATTATAAATTATATAGAAAACAATAGGTAGGTTGCCGCTATTTTTGTAAATTTGCAACCATAAGCACGGCATTTTACTGCAATTCTTGATGCCAGTGTGTGGCCGTAATGGCTGCGGTTGGCAGCGAATACGCTGTGCGTGCCAATATCATTTATACACGTCGGCTGTGTCAGCCAGACATATAAGCATGCAGAAATGAACAAAATCAAACAATTACTCATCAGCTCTTGGCAGAAAATCAAGGCGTTCTGGCCTTGGTACAAGAACCTGTACAAAGGGCGTGCGTGGTACACGAAGGGTGCGGTAGGCATCGCCTCGTGTATCGTGTTGTTCTTCCTCTATCTCGGGATGGTGGACATCAACTTCCTGTGGCTGTTCGGCAAGAGCCCCGGTTTCAGCCGTATCTCCCACCCAGACACCCATCAGGCTTCTGAGATATACAGCGCCGACGGTCAGCTCATAGGCAAGTTCTTCAACGAGAACAGGACTCCCGTGAAGTACGAGGACGTGAACCCGATGTTCTGGAAAACGCTTATCGACACAGAGGACGAGCGTTTCTACAGCCACCACGGCATAGATTTACCCGGCATGCTGGCTGCGGCTAAGGACATGATAGTACACAACGACGCGCGAGGAGCATCCACCATCACCCAGCAGTTGGCCAAGAACATGTTTCGTGTGCGTACGCAGTACTCCACAGGACTTCTCGGCTACATACCTGGAGTGCGCATGCTCATCATGAAGAGCAAGGAGTGGATTATCGCTACGAAGCTCGAGATAGTCTACGACAAGAAGGACATCCTCACCATGTATGCCAACACCGTAGACTTCGGCTCCAATGCCTTCGGCATAAAGACGGCAAGCAAGACCTACTTCAACACCACGCCTTCCAAGCTCACCGTGGAGCAGATGGCGGTGCTCGTGGGCATGCTCAAGGCCACGACGTATTACAATCCCAAGACCAATCCCAACAACAGCCTGAAGCGCCGCAACGTGGTGCTGAGCAATATGTTGCGGCTCGGGGACTTGAGCCGTGCTGCCTACGACTCGCTGTCGGCACGGCCCATAGAGCTGAATTACAGCGTGGAGAACAACTACGATGGCAAGGCCCTGTACTTCCGTGAGTATCTGGCCGGCTATCTCAAGGACTGGTGCCAGGACAATGGCTACGACCTTTACAGCTCCGGCCTGAAGATATACACCACTCTCGACTCACGTATGCAGAAGTATGCGGAGGAGGCTGCCAACAAACAGATGCGTATAGTGCAGCGCAACTTCAGAAACCATTGGGGCAAAGAGGACCCGTGGCAGGACGAGAACCACAAGGTGATACCGGGATTCATAGAGGGCATAGCCCAGAGACAGCCCGTGTACAAGTACCTGTCGGCTAAGTTCCCTAACAATCCCGACTCCGTAGACTACTATCTCAACAAGCCACACACCGTCAAGTTGTTTGACTACGAGAAAGGTGTCATAGAGCAGCAGATGTCTACCATGGATTCCATACGCTACATGGTGCATTTCATGCACTGCGCATTCGTGGCCATGGAGCCGCAGACGGGAGCCGTGAAGGCATGGGTCGGCGACATAGACTTCAAGTCGTGGAAGTACGACAAGGTGACGGCCATGCGCCAACCGGGCTCCACGTTCAAGCTCTTCGTCTACACCGAGGCCATGAATCAGGGCCTTACGCCGTGTGACAAACGCCGTGATGAATACTTCAGCATGCAGGTGTACGACAAGGCCAAGAAGCAGGAAGTGACTTGGACACCGTCGAATGCCAATGGCTACTTCACTGGCGACTCCATACCTCTGAAGGGTGCTTTTGCCCGAAGCATCAACTCCATAGCAGTGAGACTCGGTCAGGAGATGGGCATTCCGCGCATCATAGAGACCGCTCACAAGATGGGCATCAAGAGTCCGCTCGACGACGCCCCCTCGCTCGCCCTCGGCTCCAGCGACATCAATCTGCTCGAACTTGCCAATGCCTACTGCACCGTGGCCGATGACGGCCGCCACCGCGACCCCATCGTAGTGACGCGTATCGTGGATAAGGATGGAAAGGAAGTGTACGCCGCGCCTGCCACACAGGAACAGGCCATACCGTACCGCAGCGCGTTCCTCATGCAGCAGCTCCTCATGGGAGGTCTGCGTGAGCCGGGCGGCACATCGATGAGTTTCGGAGGATATGTAGGCAAGTTCCGCGACACTGACTGGGGCGGCAAGACTGGTACGTCAAACAATCATTCCGACGCATGGTTTATGGGTGTGAGCCCGAACCTCGTGGTAGGAGCATGGGTCGGAGGAGAGTACCGCTGCATACACTTCCGCACGGGAGCTCTCGGTCAGGGCAGCCGCACGGCACTGCCTATCTGTGGATATTTCGTGGAGGCATTGCTCAATGACCCGCAGTTCAGCAAGTATCATGCCAAGTTCGGCAAACCGAAAGACAGTTCCATTACATACGGCATGTACAGTTGCGACAGCTATGTGACACATGCCAAGCGCGATACTACGCAGAGCGACAGCATACACATAGAGGAGGAGATAGTGCTCGATGAGGAGGGCAACCCCACCGAGCATCAGATTGTAGCCCCCGATCAGAACAAGGAGAAGAAGCACGGCCACACCGAGGAGACCGTGACATTTGATGACATTTAGTCTGTACTCCGCCACGCGCGGAGCGTGAGACGAAGCATATAAAGACATGACAAGAGCCATATCGCCGTCCGGATAACGGATGGGGTATGGCTCTTTTTGCGTCTTGTGAGGTGGGCGCTGCATGGCTCTCATGTACTTATGTGGCGGAACGCGTGCCGATGCCGTATTGGCATGATGGCGCATGCGTCGTCAGTCGGGCCGAAGTTACGGATTGATATGGGCCATATTGCCTTGCGTTTCGGGCCATTTCGGGGCGTGAAACGGCCTCTTTTGCATTGCGAAATAGCCCGAAACGGAAAAGGAACGCGTTTTGACTGGTTGCTGAGGAAAACTGTAATAAAACGAGGTCTTAAAGTTGCGGATTGAAACTATTGCACCGAATTCTTGCTTATGCTGCTCTTGATGATGTGCGTATGGTGTGCGCCAGGCCTGTGATGTCGTTCATAATGTGTGCACATGTCTTGTCGGGCTCGTATGAAAATGCTAACTTTGCACGTCGGCGCACGGTAAGGCAGACTCTGTACGTCAACCGTACTGTACACCGACATTTTAAGTATATTATAATAGGTATGAGAGTATTTGCGTATTTTGTGGGCCGTTTTCGCCTCGCGGTGCTTGCGCTGTCGTGCGCGACAGCGGTCTGCGTGGGGGCCCAGACCACGGCTGTCGTCACGCGGCAGGTGCATTTTCGTGGCGAAGTGCCGCCTGGCAATTACAGTGGCATAACACATCTGCGTGGGTCGCTCTACGCACTTGCTGACGATAAGGCACCGTCTGACGGTTTCAGGCTTGTGGATATACGCGTAGACAGCATCACGGGCAGCATACAGTCTGTCGTAGACAAGGGCTATGTGGCATCTGACAAGTACGGCAACCGCGATGCTGAGGGCGTGGCCTACGTGCCTGTGCGCGGCACGCTGCTTGTCGTGGGCGAGGCCGACAGCCGCGTGGTGGAGTATGCCGAGGACGGCAAGGCCACGGGGCGAGAGCTTAGTCTCGTGCCGGGTGTGGGCAATGGCGGCTACGAGTCGCTTGCATGGGATGCGCGGCGTGGACTGTTGTGGACGTGTACCGAGTCGCCGCTTGCTGCTGACGCGGCAGCGAGCTTCACCGGCGGTATGCCTGGTGGGCTGATACGCTTGCAGGCTTTCGATGATGGATTGAGCCGTGTGGCCACATGGACGTATGTCACCGACAGACCTGAGTCTGACGCTTCCAGGGCCCTCAACTATGCTTTCGGCGTGAGTGAGTTGTTGCCGTCAGACACTGCGCTGCTCGTGCTGGAGCGCGAGGCGTTCGTGCCGAAGAAGAAAATAGGGGCTTGGGTTACCAACAAACTGTATGAAGTGCGTGCCGCAGACATGTTTGCCGCTGACGGCAAGGCATCGCATGCGTATGCCGACAAGGCTCTCCCGAAGCGGCTTCTATGTCGGTGGCACACCAAACTGACCCTGACGGCACGCTCGTTTGCCAACTATGAGGGCATGTGTTGGGGGCCTGTCCTGGCTGACGGCAGCCGCACGATAATCCTTGTGGCCGACTCACAGAACCAGGCTCATGGCGTGTTGCGCGACTGGTTTACTACGGTTGTCGTGAGGTGAGGTGTGCGCATGCTCGTTGCCGTGCCGCCCTGGCTGATTGTGTAGGGCATGGATATGACGGCATGCAGACTGCTATATAGTGCTGCCTTTATTCATAAAACATGCAAAATGAGACGAAAAACAAAAAATATTGATAAAAAGTTACGAAAACGTTTGGCGGTTTCGCGAAAAAGTCATACCTTTGCAACCGCATTTCGAGAATGAGACTTCTGGAAGAAATCTCGGTGAAGCGTCCTTAGCTCAGTTGGTAGAGCAACTGACTCTTAATCAGTGGGTCTAGGGTTCGAGCCCCTAAGGACGCACATCATATCGAAACGTACGCTGTGTCAGCAGCATAGAGCGTCCTTAGCTCAGTTGGTAGAGCAACTGACTCTTAATCAGTGGGTCTAGGGTTCGAGCCCCTAAGGACGCACAAGGTGAGACAATCAAGCAATTGGTTGTCTCACTTTTTTTGTACCAATTATTGCGCATTGATTATTGTCTGACTTCTGTGCCGGTGCAGAATGCAACTTGGTTGCAGCGGATGTTTTGTAATTTTGCACCAGAAAACAAAACGATAAAGATAATAGTTATGTCAAATCACAATCACAGTAAAGAAGGTTGCTGCGGCGCATGCTCTGCCCATGACCACGGCAATGAGCATGAGCACCACCATCATCATGACCATGATGGGAGCATGAAGGGCAAACTCACGCTCATAGGTGTGGCGGCGGTGTTGCTCGTAGTGGCAGCGCTCATAGAGCGGTATGCAGGACTCGCCACATGGCAGTTGCTGCTTGTCTACCTCGTGCCTTATCTCCTCGTGGGCCACGACACGCTCAAGGAGGCATGGGAAGGAATCACCAGTGGCGACGTGTTCAACGAGAATTTCCTCATGACGATAGCCACGGTGGGGGCTCTCTGCATAGGTTTCCTGCCGGGAGCCGAGACGGAGTTTCCCGAGGCGGTGTTCGTCATGCTGTTCTTTCAGATAGGCGAGATGTTTGAAGGCTATGCTGAGGGCAAGAGCCGCGACAGTATATCGCACCTCATGAGCATACGCCCCGACAAGGCAAGCGTGGAGCGTGGCGGCGAGGTGCTTACGGTGTCGCCAGACGAAGTGTCTGTCGGTGAGGTGATAGTGGTGCGCCCGGGAGAGAAGATACCGCTCGATGGAGTGGTGACGGAAGGCGACTCGTCGCTCAACACGGTGGCGCTCACAGGCGAGAGCATGCCGCGCGATGTGTCTAAGGGCGATGATGTGGTGTCGGGATGCGTCAATCTCAGCGGTGTATTGCGCATTACCGTCACCAAAGTATTTGGCGAGAGCACCGTGTCTAAGATTATATCGCTTGTGGAGAGTGCCGATGAGCACAAGTCGCGGAGCGAGTCGTTCATCACGAGGTTTGCCCGTGTCTACACGCCTGTCGTGGTGTTTGCCGCGTTGCTGCTCGCTTTCGTTCCGCCGTTGCTGTCGGATGGCGGGTTCATGGGGGCGTTTCAGGTGTGGCTTCACCGTGCGCTGATATTCCTTGTGGTGTCATGTCCGTGCGCGTTGGTCATCAGTGTGCCGCTGACTTTCTTCGGAGGACTCGGCGGAGCGTCCCGTAAGGGCATCCTCATCAAGGGCAGCAACTATATGGATGCGCTCGCAAGGCTCAGTACCGTGGTGTTCGACAAGACGGGTACGCTCACGTATGGCAAGTTTGCCGTGGAGGTAGTGCATCCCAGTCGGTTCGATGAGAAGGAGTTGCTGCACCTCGCCGCGCACGTGGAGCATTATTCCACTCATCCCATAGGGGCGGCCTTGCGCGATGCTTTCCCACAGGAGTCTACCGACGGGTGTCCGTTGTCAGATGTTGAGGAGATAGCAGGGTGCGGCGCCAGTGCCGTGGTGGCCGGCCGTAAGGTGTACGTGGGCAATGCCAAGCTGATGGAGCGCATCGGCGTGGAGTGGCACGACTGCCACCATGTCGGCACTATCATACATGTGGCTGTTGATGGAGTGTATGCCGGGCATATCGTGGTGTGCGACAGTGTGAAGGCCGACAGCGCAGAGGCCGTGGCATCGCTCCGCTCTCTCGGAGTGTCGAAGGTGGTGATGCTCACTGGCGACCGCGAGGAGGTGGCTGCCGAGGTAGCATCTAAGGTAGGTGTGGATGAGTGGCACTCAGGGCTTCTTCCTGCTGGCAAGGTGGGGCATGTGGAGAGCCTCATAGCGTCGAGGCCGTCGGGAGGTGCCCTCGCATTTGTCGGTGACGGCATCAATGACGCGCCTGTGCTGAAGCGTGCCGACATAGGTATAGCAATGGGTGCGCTCGGAAGCGACTCTGCCATTGAGGCCGCGGACGTGGTGCTGATGGATGACAAACCGTCTAAGGTGGCCACGGCCGTGGCCATTGCACGCCGCACCATAGCCATAGCGCGTCAGAATGTGTGGTTCGCCATAGGCGTGAAGGTGGCGGTGCTCGTGCTGGCCGCTGTCGGTCTGGGCACTATGTGGATGGCCGTGTTTGCCGATGTCGGCGTTACCGTCCTTGCGGTGCTCAATGCCATGAGGGCGTTGAGGGGCTGAGCGCCGCGTGTCAGGGTGGGGCGTGACAAGGCGTTGTGTGTGTCCGTAGAGGTCTTGCACGCCCCGTATCTCTCGCAATCATACGGTTCGCTGTGCTGTATGCCCATAAAAATGGAGGCGTAGGCGGATAATTCATGTTTTATTTGTAATTTTGTATATCAATGGCCGTAAGGCATGCGTGGGCATTGTCGGGTAATCATGCCGTATGCAGTCGCTATATCGCAGTGCATGACTGGCGTTTGCCTGTCATTACCGTGTGTCTGTCGCACCGTGGCGATGTGGGTTTATGCCATTGATTATTATAAATTTATCTATATTATCAGTAACTATGAAATTGTCTGAACTAAAGACAGGAGAGCGCGGAGTCATCGTCAAGGTCATTGGCCATGGCGGATTCCGTAAGCGTATCGTGGAGATGGGGTTCATCAAGGGCAAAGTGGTGGAGGTGCTTCTCAATGCTCCTCTCAAGGATCCCGTGAAATACAAGATAATGGGTTATGAGGTTTCGCTCAGGCGTTCGGAGGCAGACATGATAGAGATTGTCTCCGAGGCTGAGGCCAAGACCATGAGCGTGGCCGACGGCGTGGCTGGAGGTCAGTCGTCACTTGAGCCTGAAGCCTCGGCCGACTGTGGCTCTCATGTGTCTGATGAGCAGCTTCACACCGTGGCCATGAAGAAGAGACGTATCATAAACGTGGCTCTTGTGGGCAACCCTAATTGCGGCAAGACATCGCTGTTCAACTATGCCTCTGGGGCTCATGAGCGTGTCGGCAACTATTCTGGCGTGACGGTCGATGCTAAGGAGGGCCATGCCGTGTTCGAGGGCTATGAGTTCAATATAGTAGACTTGCCCGGTACTTACTCCCTGTCTGCCTATTCGCCCGAGGAACTGTATGTCCGCAAGCAGATTATAGAGAAAACACCAGACGTGGTTATAAACGTGATAGACACCAGCAACCTTGAGCGTAACCTCTATCTCACGACCCAACTCATAGACATGCACCTGCGTATGGTGTGTGCGCTCAATATGTTTGACGAGACGGAGAAGCGTGGAGACAACGTGGATTTCGCGAAGCTCGGTCAGCTCTTCGGCGTGCCCATGATACCTACATCGTTCAAGAGCGGACGGGGTGTGGAACTTCTGTTTCATATTATAATCAATCTGTATGAGGGTTCTGACTTCATTGACAATGACGGAAACCTCAATCCTGAGGTGGCTGCGGAGATAAAGGCGTGGCATGATGAGTACGACAAGGCTACGGGAGTGGCCGACCATGAGGAGGACTTCGCCTGTGGACTGAAGCCACGGAACAATGTTTTCAGACATATACACATCAATCATGGCACGTATATTGAGAAGGGTATCAGTGAGATACAGAAAGAACTGAAAACCGTTGAGGACCAGCGGCAACGCTATTCCACGCGCTATCTCGCCATAAAACTGCTTGAGAACGACAAGCAGACGGAGCATGTGGTGGAGTCATTCCCCAACTACGACAGGATAATGGCAGCACGTGACAAGGCCGCTGCGGAGGTGATGGAATACACGCATGAGGACAGCGAGACGGCCATAATGGATGCCAAGTACGGTTTTATACACGGTGCCTTGCAGGAAGCGGGGTATAAGACGGGTACTAAAAAGGACACTTACCAGCTCACTCATATCATAGACAACGTGATAACCAACAAGTACGTGGGCTTCCCCGTATTCCTGTTGCTTATATGGTTGATGTTTGAGGTGACGTTCTCGTTGGGACAGTATCCAATGGACTGGATAGACAGCGGCGTGAGTTTGCTTGGTGAGCTGCTGTCGGACAACATGGCTGACGGCCCGCTCAAGGCCATGCTTGTCGATGGAGTCATCGGTGGTGTCGGGGCGGTGATAGTGTTCCTGCCGCAGATACTTATTCTCTACTTCTTCATATCGCTTATGGAGGACAGCGGATATATGGCCCGTGCGGCGTTTATCATGGACAAGCTCATGCACAAGATGGGCCTTCACGGCAAGTCCTTCATCCCTCTTATCATGGGATTCGGCTGCAACGTGCCGGCGGTGATGGCCACTCGTACCATCGAAAGCCGCCGAAGCAGACTCGTTACGATGATGATCCTGCCGTTTATGAGCTGTTCGGCGCGTCTGCCTATATACATAATGATTGTCGGAACGATGTTTGCGCCACACGTGCGCTCTACGATTCTCATATCGCTCTATGTCATAGGCATCATCGTAGCGGTGGTGGCAAGCCGCATAATGACCCATTCTGTGTTCAAGGGCGAGGACACTCCGTTCGTCATGGAGCTTCCGCCTTACCGCTTCCCGACCGCTAAGGCCATAGCAAGGCACACATGGGAGAAGGGAAAGGAGTACCTCAAGAAGATGGGAGGCATCATTCTTGTGGCAAGTATCATAGTGTGGGCACTCGGCTACTTCCCGCATGACGACACGTTATCGCCTCAGGCTCAGCAGGAGCAGAGCTATATTGGCCGCATAGGCAAGACCATAGAGCCTGTGTTTGAGCCTCAGGGTTTCGACTGGAAACTGGATGTTGGACTGGTGTCTGGCATTGGTGCCAAGGAGATAGTGGCCTCTACGATGGGTATTCTCTACTCTGACGGCACGGTGATAGAGGAGGGTGATGAGGCAGGTTACAAGACTCTGCACGACAAGATGACGGCCGATGGCATAACGCCACTGTCGGCTTATTGCTTCCTCCTGTTCGTATTGCTCTACTTCCCGTGCCTTGCCACAATAGCGGCGATAAAAAATGAGACTGGCTCATGGAAGTGGGCGGCGGCAGTTGCGGCCTATACCACGTGTACGGCATGGGTGGTGTCGGCGGCGGTATATCAGGTAGCGCGTCTGTTTGGCTGCGCTTAGGCCGAACGCTATGCGGTCTGTTGCCATCGGCAATGGGCCGTCTGTATGCGGCATATTATACGTATTGCGTGCTGATGTGGGTGCTTTCCACCGTAGGTTGGGCAAGACTCGTTTGCAGATACGGTATTTATGACGTCACAAGACAAGCCGAAGGGCTGTGCGGTCTGCTTGAAAGCAGGTCGCACAGCCCTTCGTGTTGAATGGTGGTTGCTGTATGGTTATGCTTTGTTGGCAAGCGGGGCAGCCTGTGTATAGGTACGTGCGCCGAGCTCTTTGTCGAGCATGTACAGGCCGTAACCGTTGTCTTTTATCATCTTCAGGTTGTCGATGATGTTGGTGGCGTTCTCCTCTTCCTCCACCTGCTCGTCTATAAACCACTTCAGCATGCTCTGTGTGGCATAGTCGTTCTCTTGTGTAGTGAGTGCGAAGAGGTTGTTGATGAGGGCAGTTACTGTCTGCTCGTGCTTCAGGGTAGACTCAAACACGTCGAGTACCGACTCCCATGTGGTGGGTACTTCCTTTATGGCCTTGAGGTCAACCTTGCCGTTTCGCTGGATGACATAGTTGAACAGGATTTTGGCATGGTCCTGCTCCTCCTGGAACTGAACCTCAAACCAGTGTCCCATACCGGGGTTTCCGTTGGTGTGGCAGAATGCTGCCATTGACAGATAGAGATATGCCGACCACATCTCAGCATTGATTTGGGCATTCAGAGCCTCTTCGATTTTCTTGTTTAACATAATGTCTGATGTTTAATGATTAGTATTCTTTTACAATGACAGCCGTGCAAAAGTCATGCCAAAGCTATGGCGTTGTCAGCACTAAATGGCCATATCGTGCCGTATATGACATCATATCACGTATACCGAAAGCCGTAGGCGTATGCTCTCCGTGGCCGTAGTGCGGGCATGATGGTACGAAAACGTAACAGCCGCTCACGATTGTTGTGTAGAGCGGCGGCTGTGTGATGCGCATTCATGTATAGCCGTGATGTTGTGTCATACATGAGAGTGCATGTCTTGTGTATGGCAGTGGTGATATGTCACGTATAGCCGTACATGTGTCATTATATAGCCGTGATGCTGGCGGCATGTGATAGCCTGTCAAGTGCGGCATTATGTCCCTTGCTGTCAGCCTATGACGACTGTCGTCCAGTTGTGCTTGTCCTCCTCGGTGCCGTACTGTATGCCACGGAGGTGGTGGTACAGCTTAGTGGAGATGGGCCCGGGCTTGCCGTCTTTGCTGAATGTATAGCGCACGCCAGTGTCAAGGTCGTCGATATATGATATGGGACTGATGACGGCAGCCGTGCCGCATGCGCCGGCTTCCTCAAACGTTGACAGTTCCTCCTCGGGTATCTGACGGCGCTCTACCTTCATGCCATAGTCCTCGGCGAGCTGCATGAGGCTCTTGTTTGTGATGCTGGGCAAGATGCTTGTGGACTTAGGTGTGACGTAAGTGTTGTCCTTTATGCCGAAGAAGTTGGCTGCACCGCACTCGTCCATGTATTTCTTCTCCTTGGCATCGAGGTAGAACTCGCAGGCATATCCTTTCTCATGGGCTATGGAGTTGGCCTTGAGAGATGCCGCATAGTTGCCGCCTACCTTGTAGATACCAGTGCCGAGTGGCGCGGAGCGGTCGTAGTCGCGTATGATGACGTATGGGTTGGTGGAGAATCCGCCCTTAAAGTACGGGCCTACGGGGGTCACGAAGATGAGAAACATGTATTCAGTTGCGGGATGAACGCCTACCTGTGCGCTCGTGCCTATGAGCAACGGACGTACGTAGAGGGTAGCGCCGCTCTCGTATGTGGGTATCCATTCCTGATTGAGGCGTACCACTTTCTTCACCATCTCCTCGAAAAGCTCTGTCGGTACTTCCGGCATCAGAATGCCACGGCATGTGCTTTGGAGGCGTGCGGCATTCTCATCCATGCGGAATACGCGCACCTTGCCGTCGGGACACCTGTAAGCCTTGAGTCCCTCAAAAGCCTCCTGACCGTAGTGAAGGCATGTCGCTGCCATGTGGAGTTTGATATATTCGTCGGAGCAAACCTCTATCTCGCCCCATTTTCCGTTGCGATAGCAGCAGCGAACATTGTAATCTGTCGGCATGTAGCCGAACGATAAATTAGACCAGTCTAAGTCTTTCATAACATAAGTGATTTTATGATAAATCTTATAAGTTGTTGCAAAAGTACTAAGAAATAATTTAATTTGCAATATTTCGTGACGAAATTATTGCGTATTCCCATGCTTTTGCGCTCTTTACTTCGTATTGAGTATATTCCTGACCTCATCCTCCGTGGATGTGAGCTTGTCCTTGCAGAGCTTCAGGAGTTTCTGCGCAGTCCTCAGCTCAGATGTCAGCGAGTCTATGTCGAGCTCGTCGTTCTCAATGCTTCTGACGATATGCTCTATCTGCTCTATGGCTTCCTCGTATCTTGGAGCTTTTGTCTTTGGCATAATATTATGTCTTTAGTGTATATATATAATAATGTGTATGCTTACTTCACTATGCTGTCAAACGTTCCATGTGCCAGAATGGTGGTGACGGTGTCGCCCGACGACAGCTCAGAGGCATCACGCACGGCCTTGCCGTCCTTCACGGTGAGACTGTAGCCACGCTTCAGCAACACTGTGGGGTCGAGCGCATCGGCACGCTGTTGCAGCATGTCGAGCCTGTGGTGCTGCCTTGTCAGGCAGTCCTTCGTGGCATTGCCGAGCCTGTCGGTCTGCTTGTCAAGTCGGGCCGTGGCCTCATGTATGTAGTGTGATGTGGCATACGACAACCTGTCGCGGAGACTGTTGAGGCGTGTGGCATGCCTTATGGAGAAGGTGCCCGACAGCGATGCAAATCTTGTGGTAAGACTTGCCAGTCGCATCTTCTCTATCTCCATGACCCTGCCGACGTGCTTGCTTAGGGCCTCGCTCGCGTTGCGGAGCCGCAGTATGGTGCCCGTGAGGTTGCCGACGAGCATGGCTGCCGCGGCGGTAGGGGTCTTTACACTCTTGTAGGCCACTATGTCGAGCACGCTCTCGTCTCGGTTGTGCCCGATGCCTGTGATTATAGGCAGAGGGAAGTTGGCCACATTCTCTGCCAACCGCAGGGTGTCAAATCCAGAGAGGTCGCTTGTAGCACCTCCTCCACGTATTATCACCACGGCATCGAAGTCGTCGGCCCGCGCGTTGATACGGTCGAGAGCACTGATGATGCTCGTCTCCACGGCCTCGCCCTGCATAGTGGCTGCGAACAGCGTGGTGCTGAACGCCAGATTGTCTGTGTTGTCGTGCAACTGGTGTATGAAGTCGTCGTAGCCCGCTGCGCCCTCGCTCGACACCACGGCTATGGCCTGTGCGAATGGCGACAGACGCAGTTCCTTTTGCAGTTCGAGTATTCCCTCGCTGCGCAGTGTGGCTATAATCTCCTTGCGCCGCCGCGCGAGTCCGCCGATGGAGTACTCGGCATTGATGCCGGCTACAATCCATGAGAAGCCGTAAGCCTCATGGAAGTCGGGGTAGACGAGCAGCATGACTTTCATGCCCACGGCTATGCGCTGCCCCGTGGCGAGCTCGAAGTCGCTGTGTATGCGCCCCCACTGGCTGGCCCAGCACTTGGCTGAGGCGCGTGCTATGGGCGTGTTGGTGCTGTCGTCCTTCTCCACGAGGTCCATGAAGCAGTGCCCACGCACAATCCGCATCTCCGCTATCTCGGCCTCTACCCAGTATCTGTCGGGCAAGTCAAGGCGTATAACCTCGGCCACGAGTTGGTTGAGCTCATACAGGCTCAGTGCTTTGTCGGTGGTGGAAATCATGTATGTAGTCAGTTGAGTGGTGCTGTCGGCCAGTGGGCCGATGCAGTATTTATAGCCGCTTGCCTTCGAGATAAGCCTTGCCGAAGTCGGGGATGCCGTAGCCGTATATGTTGTCGGGGTAGGCGGCACGGTCAGAACTGCGCCTGATGAGGTTCATTATCTCCGTGGCGGTGAGGTGTGGCAGTGCCTGCCAGAGGCAAGCCACCATGCCGCACGTTATGGGTGATGAGAACGAAGTGCCCGACACCCAAAATATAAGTCCGAATCCAGTGATGGCGGCACATGGCGAACCTATGGCCATGACATCGGGTTTCACCCGTCCATCGGCCGTAGGGCCTACCGAACTGAATATGGTGTTGATACTGTCGGGGCGCATTGCGCCCACGGTGAGTATGCCGTCGGCATCGGCCGGGAAACTTATCTTCTTCCATGTCTTTGCCCCGTCGTTGCCGGCACTGTTGGTGAGGATGATGCCTTTGGACGCGAGACGTGCCGCAGCCTTGGTTATCTGCGCCGTGTGTCCGTCGAGCTGGCGGTATGTGTGAGACGTGGACTTGTCGTAGAACTCATTGTATCCGAGTGAGGAGTTGATGACATCTACGCCCACCGAGTCGGCAAACTCTGCCGCTGCGGCCCAGAAGTCCTCCTCCGACTCACTCTCCGTCTCTCCGTACTCACTGCGGAGCAGCCAGTAAGCGGCCTCGGGAGCGGTGCCTACTATGCGTCCCGGCAGGTTGGCAGCCATAGTGGAGAGCACGGCAGTGCCGTGGTCGAGCTCACCGTAGACGCTCTTCGTGTCGGGGTAGACGAAGTTGCGGGTACCCAGTATATTCACGTTGGAGAGCAGCTCCAGACTGTCGAGGTTCATGAATCCGCCGTCGATGACGGCTATGGTCATGCCCTTGCCCTTGAAACCAGCCTCATGCAGGAACTTGCCGTTGAGCGTGCTTATCTGTGCGTCGGCACGGCCGTAGTACTTGTTGGGGTCGGCCTTTGTGGTGTCGGTCTGTATGACGTGGCGCGATGGGGCCGCCACCGAGTCGGGAGATGTGAACACCCGCCGTGTGGAGCATACGTATGGCAGGGCCTTGAGCTTGGCTATGCTCGTGGTGTCCTGCACCCTCACTACCACGGTGTTGTTCCACTTGCTCTTTGACACTATCTGGAATCCGGCTTTGCTTATGCCCTTGATGTAGGCAGGGTTTATTGGAAGGTCGGTGGAGTCTATGGCGAGGTGCTGACGCTCGCGGCGCTCTATGGCTTTGGCAGACAGATACTTCGATGGTTTCTTGATGGAATAGGGCGTGCCGTTCTTGTCGCTCAGGCTCACGCGATAGAGCCAGCATTTGCCTCCTGGGAACGGTTCTCTCTTGCGTTTGGCAGATGTTGTCAGTGTAATGGCTGCGAGAAATGCGAGGAGCATGATTCTCATTGCTGATTGTCTCATGTGGTGTAGTGTTTGTTTTATTATTGTGTGTACGAGCATGCTGGGTGCGTAGTGCCCGCAGTGGGCGTGTTCCCGTGCGGAGAAACATGCCGTTATGAGTACAAAGGTATAAAAAGTTCTGCTAATAACGTGGCATCATCAGCCTTTTATTGATGACAGGCTCAAAAACGTTCTGCACCTATTGAATATGTGATTAGGTGTGGCATGTATGCTGCTGTGTGCTTGGCACTGGAGCAGTATGGCATGGCATGAGAAGAGGGCGTGGCCGTGCCGTGTTGCGAAATGGGCCGAATCGCATTGCGAAACGGCCCATATTGCAAGCTAAAACGGCCCATTTCGCACTGCGAAATGGGCCGTTTTGCAACGTATTGGTTATTAGCGCGTTGCGCGTGTGTTGCTGAACGCGGTGGCAAACATGCGTATATGCCGCCAAGACCGGTCTCGGCGTGGCTGCCGACAGGTGCCGTGAGCCGATGAAAACGGGCGTTTGTCAGCAGGCATTCTTGCTGATGGTGTCTGACGTTTGTGCCAGAGCCTTGTCGAGGAGCCGTATGCCGTCCTCGGTGCAGATGCCCCTCACGTAGAGCAGCGTGACGTTGTGCAGGATGTAGTCGAGGTTGAACTCCCTGTACATCTGGGTCTGCATGACGAAGTCCATTGATGCGTCGGTGATGCGCGTCAGTATGTCGTAGTCTATGTCCTTGCGGAAGAAGCCCTCCTCTACGCCGCGCTTGAAAAACGCATTCTGGTTGGCCAGACGCTCGTCGTGGCGCTTGCGGAAGTAGTTGAGTACGTCGGGGTACTTGTGAAGCTCGTCGAAGAAAGCGGGATTGATGGCAGTAGACGACTGTATATGCATGTTGAGGAATTCTATGAGAATCTCTATGACGTTGTGGTTGTCCTTGGCGGCAAACTCTGCCATGTGCATGTCTGCCTGTTGCTCCTTGTGCTTTATGCCCTCAAGCAGCAGCGTCTCCTTGTTGGCATATATCTCGTAGAGCGTGCGCTTGGATATGGCCAAGGTGCTGGCTATGTCGTCCATCTTCACGGCCTTGATGCCTTTCTTGCAGAATTCCTCCATGGATGCTTTCAGGATGCGCTCGTGCAATTCTTGGCGATAGGCCGTGGGATAGTTTGTTTTTTGCATAATTATTTTTCTTTGCGACAAAGTTACAAAAAAAATATAAAACCTATATCGAATTGAAAGTTTTTTATTAATTTTGTGATACGGTTTCGTATGTCATACGGCACTGCCGCAGGAGTGTCGTGGCATGATGTCGGAAAATGAGAGAGACAACGGATAAGACAATAAATATAAATTACTTTTTTATGGTAAAGATTACGAAAGAGGCCGCACTTGAGTATCATCACAATGGCCGACCAGGAAAGATTGAAGTAAAACCCACAAAACCATACCACACCCAGACAGACCTCAGTCTGGCCTATTCTCCAGGTGTGGCTTACCCTTGTCTGGAGATACAGGCAAACCCGGATGAGGTGTACAAGTACACAGACAAGGGCAACCTCGTGGCCGTGATATCCAATGGTACTGCCGTGCTCGGACTCGGCGACATCGGGGCCATGAGCGGAAAGCCTGTGATGGAGGGCAAGGGACTGCTCTTCAAGATATACGGCGGCATCGACGTATTCGATATAGAGGTGGCCGAGAAAGACCCCGAGAAGTTTTGCGAGGCCGTGGAGAAGATAGCACCCACGTTCGGAGGCATCAACCTTGAGGACATCAAGGCCCCAGAGTGCTTCTATATAGAGGAGCGTCTGAAGAAGAACCTCGACATACCCGTGATGCACGACGACCAGCACGGCACCGCCATCATATCGGCAGCCGGACTGAAGAACGCCCTCGAGGTGGCAGGAAAAGACATCGCTGACGTGAAAATAGTGGTCAACGGAGCAGGCGCCGCCGCCATAAGCTGCACCAAGCTGTACGTGGCCCTGGGCGCGAAGGTGGAGAACATAGTGATGCTCGACTCCAAGGGCGTGATAACCTCCGACCGCGAGAACCTCACTCCGCAGAAAAAACTCTTCGCTACTGACCGCCGCGACGTGCATACGCTGGCCGAGGCCATTGTCGGTGCCGACGTATTCGTGGGCCTCTCGAAGGGCAATGTGCTCTCGCAGGACATGATACGCTCCATGGCTGCCAACCCCATAGTGTTCGCTTTGGCCAACCCCGTGCCCGAGATAAGCTACGAGGATGCCATGGCGAGCCGTCCCGACGTGCTCATGTCTACCGGACGCAGCGACTATCCCAACCAGATAAACAACGTCATCGGATTCCCGTACATATTCCGTGGAGCTCTCGACGTGCATGCCAAGGCCATCAACGAGGAGATGAAAATGGCGGCAGTGCATGCCATCGCCGACCTCGCCAAGCAGCCCGTGCCCGACGTGGTGAACGATGTGTACCACGTGAACGACCTGACTTTCGGCCCGAAGTACTTCATACCGAAGCCCGTAGACCCACGTCTCATCACTGAGGTGAGTGCCGCTGTGGCCAAGGCCGCTATCGAGAGCGGCGTGGCACGCAAGACCATCACCGACTGGGACGCATACAAGAAGAACCTCATGCAGTTGCTCGGACAGGAGTCTAAGCTCACGCGCAAGCTCCATGACACGGCACGTCTGCACCCGCAGCGCGTAGTGTTTGCCGAGGGAGGACACCCAACCATGATGAAGGCTGCCGTACAGGCCAAGACAGAGGGCATCTGCCAGCCTATACTCCTGGGCAACCCCGACCGCCTGAACCGTCTGGCACAGCGTCTGAAACTTGACCTCAGTGACATACAGATAATAGACATGCGTGCCGACCAGGAGCAGGGCCGCCGCGCCACATACGCCAAGCACTTGGCCAAGAAGCGTGCACGTCAGGGCTACAACTTCGAGGAGGCTTACGACAAGATGTACGAGCGCAACTATTTCGGTATGATGATGGTGGAGACAGGTGAGGCCGACGCGTTCATCACAGGACTCTACACCAAGTACTCCAACACCATAAAGGTGGCCAAGGAGGTGGTGGGCATACGGCCGGAGTACAACACCTTCGCCACCATGCACATCCTCAACACGCAGAAGGGCACCTTCTATATATCCGATACCCTCATCAACAGGCACCCCGACCAGAACGTGCTCGTGGACATAGCCAAACTGTCGGCTCACACGGTACGGTTCTTCAACGAGGAACCGCACATCGCTATGATAAGCTACTCCAACTTCGGTACCGATGAGGTGGGCTCACCCATGAAGGTGCATGCCGCCGTGGAGGAGCTGCAGAAGCAGTACCCCGACATGGCCATAGACGGCGAGATGCAGGTCAACTTCGCGCTGAACAAGCAGCTGCGTGACGATAAGTACCCGTTTACACGCCTCAAGGGACTGGATGTCAACACCTTGGTGTTCCCCAATATGAGCAGTGCCAACAGCAGCTACAAGCTCCTTCAGGCTCTTGACCCGGATGCCGAGATTATCGGCCCGATACAGATGGGACTCAACAAGCCTATCCACTTCACCGACTTCGAGAGCTCTGTGCGTGACATCGTGAACATCACTGCCGTGGCTGTGATTGATGCTTACGTAGAGAAGATAAAGGACAACAAGTAATACAAGCGCACGTACGCAAATGAGATTGGAGCAGTCACGGCCGCGCCGCACGGCACGACGGTGAGGGGCTTCAATCTCTTTTCGTTTATGAGGTGGACATAACATTACATAATCATCCTAAAAAAGCATATACCTATGATTACTTTTCCTTGCGCTAAAATCAATCTCGGGCTGAATGTCGTGGCTCGCCGCCCCGATGGGTATCACGACATAGAGACGGTGTTCTACCCCATACCGCTGCACGATGCTCTTGAGATAAAACTCATGGACGACCGCTTCCCGTCGGAGTCGGCTTGCGACCTGAAGGTCACGGGCAACGCCCTTGACTGCATTGAGAGCGACAACATCGTGGTGAGGGCTTACGACATCATAGCCGCCGACTTCAAGATTCCGCGCGTGCATGCTCATCTGTACAAGCGCATACCATCGCAGGCCGGGCTCGGAGGGGGCTCCAGTGATGCCGCCTATATGATACGTCTGCTTGACGAGCGGTTCAGACTCAATATCGGCAATGCTGAGATGGAGCGTTATGCGGCACGGCTCGGAGCCGACTGTGCTTTCTTCATCACTGCCGAGACGGCGTATGCTACGGGCATCGGTGACGTGCTGTCGCCGGCCGACAGCCCTAAGGGCAACCTCGTGGGCTATCATCTCGTGGTGGTGAAGCCCGGTGTGGCGGTGTCTACAAGGGAGGCTTATGCACGTATCACGCCACGGCATCCTGCCAAGTGCTGCCGTGATGTGGTGAGACAGCCCATAGACACTTGGCGTGATGAGCTTACTAACGACTTCGAGACTCCTGTGTTTGAGGCGCATCCAGAGCTTGGCGACATCAAGCGCAGACTCTATGAGGCCGGGGCTGCGTATGCTCAGATGAGTGGCAGTGGCAGTGCACTGTTCGGAATATTTGCCGATGCTCCGCGTGATATGAAGGCTTTGTTTGACGGATGCGAGGTGTTTGAGATGAAACTGTGACGCTATGGACAACAGAGAGGAACTTTTCCCATGGGTAGAACCAGACGGTACGGTGATAGGAAGCATCACGCGTGGTGAGGCGCATGGCGGCTCCATGAAGCTGCATCCTGTGGTACATCTGCACCTGTTTGACAGTGACGGCCGCCTGTATTTGCAGAAACGCCCGTCGTGGAAGGACATACAGCCCGGCAGGTGGGACACGGCATGCGGCGGACATGTAGACTTCGGTGAGGACGTGCGCGTTGCCTTGGTGCGCGAGGTGCGCGAGGAACTCGGTATCACTGAGTTCAGTCCGCAGTATGTCACGAGCTATGTGTTCGAGAGCAGTCGCGAGCGTGAGCTCGTCAATGTGTTCACTGCGACGTTTGATGGCCCTGTTTGTCCGTCTGCTGCGGAGCTTGACGGCGGCCGCTTCTGGACACTGGCGGAGATAGAGGCCAGCATGGGCAAGGATGTGTTCACGCCCAATTTCGAGGGCGAGTACCGCCGCATTGTGTCAAGGCTTGGCATGGCTGACGGCAGCGGTCGGTGAACATCGTGCCACACGGCATGCCATAGTGTAACGCGTGATATACCATAATATAATGTATGGTCTGTCGCAATATAATGAACTGTGCGTCGCAATATAAAAAGCATCAGCGCCAGACAAGGTGAGGATAGACATGTCCTCATGCCTTGTCTGGCGCTGATACTTTGTGTGTATGGCTGCTATTGGCGTGCGTTCTCCTTTATTATGCCGTGACGGTAGGCATACAGCAGACGCTTAAGGTCGGCAATCTGCTTTTTCAGTTCGGCTCCTATGTCGGTGTCGGCCACCAGCATCCTGCGCTGAGACATCTCTATGATGTACGTGGTACTGCGTATGTCAAGACACTTCTGTATGGCATCGGCGGCACTGGTGAACGGCTCATGCTGCACGAGCTGGAATCCGCGGCTGTGATATACGAGCGTGTAGCCAGCTATGCCTGTCTCCTTGTGGTATGCCGATGAGAATCCGCCGTCTATGACCATGAGCTTGCCGTCGGCCTTTATCGGGTTCTCGCCGTTGGAGACATGCACTGGCACGTGCCCGTTGATGATATGGCGGTTGGGGCCGTCTACGTTGAAGGCATCGAGTATGGAGTCTACTATGTCCGCATTGTCGCGCAGCATGAAGTAGTAGCCTTTCTCCTCTTTGTGTGTGGATTTCTCGGCTATGAAGTACCGTTCGAACGTAGCCATCTTGGATTTGTCGAAGAGTGGGCTGTCGGGGCCGCACCACAGGTACAGGAAGTAGTCTGTGGCATAGTCGCGCTCGGCAGCGGATGTGTCGTCCTGAAAGGCAGAGCGTATGAGCATGCCTATGTTGTAGAGCAGTTCCTTGCCCTTGTACTTACGCCCGGGGGCTATCTCCACTTCTTTCAGCGTGCCGTCGGAGTTGAGCGGTATGGACGCGTGGAACAACAAGTTGTTGTTGATGATGGAGAACATGCAGCCGTGCTGGAGTATCAGACGTATGTGCTTGTGCAGCTTCTCGCTCACGCGGAACGAGTGTTCGAGCTTCTGCATGAGGCTCTCTTCCTCGGGTGTGAGCGTATAAGGGTCTGAAGGGTTTATCGTTGGGAAGTCGTTGCTCAACAGCTTGTATTCCTCTCCGTCTATGCTGATGGTGCCTTTGGCGTAGTCTATGGCGTTGAACAGCATGCGGTTCTGCATGCCCCATTCCGGGTGCTTGGCGTATATGCGGCCTTCTTCCTTGAATTGGAGTATGGCTATGGCCTTGTGCATGAGGGCTATGAGGTCGTGCGTCTTTCTGTCTATGTGCTGTTGGCCCGACACTTTTGGCCCGAACTCCTTGCAGGGGTCGTCCTTGTATGTGTCCATGGCAAAGGTGGCGAGCGGCACGAGGTTTATACCGTAGCCGTCCTCGAGCGTGGTGAGGTTGGCGTAGCGCAGCGACAGGCGTATGACATTGCATATACAAGCCCTGTTGCCGGCCTGTGCGCCCATCCACAGCACGTCATGGTTGCCCCATTGTATGTCCCAGCTGTGGTAGGCCGACAGCGTATCGAGGATGATGTGGGCCCCGGAGCCACGGTCGTAGATGTCGCCGAGGATGTGGAGGAGGTCTATTGACAACCGCTGTATGACGTTGGAGATGGCTATTATGAAGTCATCGGCACGCCCTGTGGATATTATGGTGTCAATGATTCCGTTGACGTAGGCCGCCTTGTTGGCATCGTCAGTGCGCTCATGGAGCAGCTCTTGTATGATGTAACTGAAGTCTGAGGGCAGCGACTTGCGTACTTTGGAGCGTGTGTACTTGCTTGACACCAGACGGCAGATGGCCACAAGGTAGTGTATCGTGATGTGGTACCAGTCGTTGATGTCGGGTTCTGCGGCCTTGACGAGCTCAAGTTTCTCGTCAGGGTAGTATATGAGCGTACACAGTTCGCGCTGTTCTGACTCGCGGAGCGTATTGCCGAAGAGGTCGTTCACCTTGCGGCGGATGTTGCCGGAGGCGTTCTTCAGAATGTGTCTGAACGCCTCATGCTCTCCGTGTATGTCGGCAAGGAAGTGCTCCGTGCCCTTGGGTAGGTTCAGTATGGCCTGGAGGTTGATTATCTCCGTGCTTGCCGTCGCTATCGTAGGGAACGACTGCGACAGGAGTTGTAGGTATTTAATGTCCTGTTCGGTATATGATTCCATCTTATTATCGTGTTTGTGTAGTTGAATTATTGGTCGGTTTTCGTGTCTTTAGACTTCGGCATGCTCATCGGGTTCTGCTTGAGCGGATTTCGGGATGGCTCTATCGGCATGAAGCCTTCGGTGAGCATGGTTTTCGATTCGAGTAGTGTCAGCAGCCGTGCGGTATAGTCGTCAATTCTCAATGACTTCAGACAGACTGCCAACTTGTCCTCGTTGTACACGGTGTCGGTAAGTTTCCGTGACAGTTTGGTTAGGCGTTCGTCGCTCAACAGATTGCGGTTGTTGAGGTATCTTGAGTGGAGTAGGGCGTAAAGTATGCTTTTCAGCTCAGGCTCTGTGGCCTCCGACTTCTTTATTATACCCTCTATGTACTCGTCTACGATTTTGTCGTTGGCGGCAATCGCTGACGTGTAGAGAGACATGAACTGCCGTATCGTGCCGTCAACAGTACACTGTGATGTCACGATAGGGTTCTTTATCACCGCCGTCTTGATGGTATCACTTATGCTGGATATGAAGTCCTTTTCCTCGTTTCCCATTGCATGCACGGCTGTTGCCTTCCTCAGTATGTGTGCCTTCAGCCCTCGCTTCGGGGCATGTGGGTCGCGCTCGTAGCGAGTGAATGCCGACAGACCATCGCAGATAGTCAGCACTGTGGGTATCATGTGCCGCCTGTACCATGACAACAGACGCAGTGTGGCACGGTCGTATGAGCCGAACAGATGCACTATGTCGGCCCCGTCGGCCACAATACGGGCCCCATCATGCGCCGCAAGACCTACTCTCAGCAAGTCATGAAGCTCATTGTAGGCATGGCTTGGGCATGTGTCGCCGGCAATGATGAGGCTTACGTTCATAGCTTATGGGTCGAAAATTCGTTCTTGTCTGTACGTATGTACGTCAGTCTGTTGGCAATATTGCTCCACATGCAGCGTATCTCGTACGGAAATACTTTCCATATCGGAACACCGGCTTGGAACATCGCTATCCTCTTGGCGGCGAACACCGTCCTCATAGTCACAAGGATAATCAGCGATACGGCTGCCGTGGCGGTGAGAATCCAGTTGCTCATTGCCGCGCCGAGAGCCGTAGCAGCTACGGTCATGATGAAGGCGGCGTGCAGTATGATGGTGTCGGTGATATGACGCGCCCTGTATGCCGATATGCCTGAGAGCTTATGGCGGTAGTTTATGAGGCTCACCTGTTCTCCACGCCATGTGTTGGCCGACGGCTTGTCACCTGTCAGCCATGCTGACGGGGATGTCTCCACTGCCACTGTGCCTTTGGATGAGTACTTATTTACAAGGAAGTCGTACTCTCCTTGGATAAACTCAAGGTTGCCACGGAATCCGTCATTCTGTATGAACGCGCTCTTCCTGAACATGATGTTGGCACTCTTGGTGACCACTGCGTTCTTTCTGCAAGCCCTGTGGAACGAGTACATGCTCTCAAGCAGGTGCTTGAACTTATAGAAATGCCTCGTATCATCGGCATATCTGCTGTATCCCATGACCACATCCGTGGACTCCTGACAGTTGCCGGCCATTGTCTCTATCCATGAGTCGGTCTCGGGCATGTGGCGTGAGTCCGTTAACAGTATCCATTCGTTGTGGGCTGCCTTCACGCCAATGGTGATGGCGAGTTTCGCTTTGCTCATGAACAGCGAGTCACCAGGGGCGAAAGTAGTGTAGAGATTCTTGGAGTTGGAGTATCTTTTCAGCACATCCTCAGTCTGGGAGTCATGCTGTGTGGCTACAACTATTACCTCAAAGCCAGGCTCATAGACCTGTGTAAGGATAGCAGACAGGTGGTTGTCCATTTGCTCGGCATCGCCATTAGACACCACTACTACCGAGACAGGCGGCATCCCGGCCGTGTCAAGCCGTCCCCTGCCTCTCTTTGGCGACAGCCTGCGTATGAACGGCTCGGCTATGGTGATGGCTGCGATGCTTGTTATAAATACTATTATGGAACTTATTAATGTGATATTGTCGATAATCATATTTCTTCTGTTACGTATCCTTTAGGAAGGGAACGGCAGTTGTACTGGCTTGCCATTATCTCGCCGTAGGCTCCTGCCGACCGTATGGCTATGAGGTCGCCGCGACTGCACTTGTTCAGGCTCGCGCCTTTCTCGAAAACGTCGCTCGACTCACATATAGGGCCGACCACATCGTATGTATGGCATGGCTTGTCACTGCTTATGTTCTCTATCTTATGGTGCGCCTGGTAGAGGGCGGGGCGTATGAGGTCGGTCATGCCCGCGTCTACAATGGCAAACTGCTTGTATGTGCCTTGCTTGACATACAGTACACTTGTAATGAGCGTACCGCACTGTCCTACGATGGAGCGTCCAAGCTCGAAGTGCAGTTGCTGGCCGTCGCGCAGCTTGAGATTGTCGGCATAAGTGCTGAAGTAAGCCTCGAAGTCGGGTATGGGATTGCTGTCTGGGCACTCATAGTCGATGCCGAGGCCGCCGCCTACATTTATGTTCTCCACGCTGAAGCCTTCTTTCTCGATGTCGTCCTGTATCTCGTTGATTTTCAGACAAAGGGCCACGAAATCGCTCATGTCAAGGATTTGCGAGCCAATGTGGAAGTGAAGGCCCACGAGCGATATGCTTTCCATAGAGCCGATGCGCCTGATGGTGGGCAAAAGGTCCTCCAGAGCTATGCCAAACTTGTTCTCGGCGAGTCCTGTGGTGATATTGGCATGAGTGTGTGCCCCTACGTTGGGGTTTACCCGTATGGCCACTTTTGCCACGGCGTGCTTGGCTGCTGCCAAATCATTGATGACCTCAAGCTCGGCCACGCTCTCCACGTTGAAGCACGAGATGCCGTTGTCAAGTCCGAGGTTTATCTCCCAGTCGCTCTTCCCTACACCTGCGTAGACGATGCCGTCGGGGCTGAATCCCGCGTTGAGGGCTGCCTGTATCTCGCCCCCACTTACACAGTCGGCACCGAAACCAGCCCTGCGTATAATGCCGAGCAGCTTAGGATTGGCATTAGCCTTCACTGCATAATGCACGTGATAGTTAGGATGATGGGCCGTGGCTGCCTTTATAGCATCAATGGTCTTGTTGAGTATCTCTGTGTCGTAATAGTAGAAAGGCGTCTTGATGGCCTTGAGTTTGTTGACTGGAAAAATCCCTTTCATCTTGTAAATGTTTTTAGATGGCCAAGTCCTGCATGCCGATGAGGCATGCAGGACGGGCCGTTTTCGTTATCGCTGTGAGTGATGTCGTGGTCAGGTGACAATGCCTCTGCCTGTCGTCATGCCGCCGGGCACCGTCAGAGACGTGCTTACTGGCATGAGACATCAGGTGCTTGTCAGTCGAATAGCTGCTTGCTGAGGTTTTGAAGGGCTTGCTTCTTGTCAGCCTCCTTGATGAGGAACGATATGTTGTAGTTGGAGCCTCCGTACGAAATCATGCGTACAGGGATGTTGCGCATGGCGTCGAGCACGAGGGTCTCGAAGCCGAGGTTGCTCCAGTCGAGGTCGCCGACTACGCATACTATGCACATGTCTGAGTCTACGGTCACGGTGCCGTACTTCTTGAGCTCGTCCACGATGTCGTTGAGATGCTCCACGTTGTCGATGCTCATAGACACGCCCACCTCGCTCGTGGCAATCATGTCGATGGGTGTCTGGTATGTCTCGAATATCTCGAACACCTTGCGCAGGAACCCAGTAGCGAGGAGCATGCGGCTCGACTTTATCTTTATCGCCGTGATGTTGTCCTTGGCTGCCACGGCCTTTATCTTGCCCTTGATGAGCACGTTGTCTATGATGGTGCCTTCGGCTTTCGGATCCATGGTGTTTTTCAGCCGTACAGGTATGCCGGCATACTTGGCAGGCTGAACGCATGTGGGGTGAAGAATCTTGGCACCGAAGTAAGCGAGCTCGGCGGCCTCCTCGAAGTTGAGTTGCCTTATGGCATCGGTGTTGTCAACGATGCGCGGGTCGTTGTTGTGCATGCCGTCGATATCAGTCCATATCTGTATCTCCGACGCGTTGACGGCCACTCCGATGAGTGATGCCGTGAAGTCGCTTCCGCCACGCTGGAGGTTGTCTACCTCGCCGTATGCGTTGCGGCAGATGAATCCCTGTGTGAGGTAGATCTGGTAGCCCTCGTTGTCGTTCATTATGGCGGTGAGCTTCTCCTTGATGTACTGAGCATCGGGCTCGGCGTTCTTGTCGGTGCGCATGAAGTCGAATGCCGACAGGAGAATGGCTTTCACCCCCTGCTCCTCAAGGTAGTTTACCATCATGTTGGTGCTCATAATCTCACCCTGTGCCACGATGCTCTTCTCCTCGAAGCTGGTGAAGATGTCCTTGGTGAAGGAGCGCAGGTAGCCGAACTCGCTGATGAGGAAGTCTCTCGTTTTCTGCTTGTACTCATCGGTGGTGAACAGTTCGTCCACGTGTTGCATGTATTTCTTCTCCAGGTTGTTTATCACCTCGTTGGCTCCGTCGGGATTCTTCTTATATAAATAGTTTGAAATCTCTACAAGAGAGTTCGTAGTTCCCGACATTGCTGACAATACAACGAATGTCGGCTCTCCCGATTCTGTTATCAATGAGGCCACGCCTTTGATGCGCTCTGGTGAGCCCACGGAGGTGCCTCCGAATTTCATTACTTTCATATAATATGTGCTGTTATATTGTTTACGACTATTGTTTTGCCTTATTCTGCCTTGCTGCCACTGCCGTCGGTGCCTGTCGCAGGCTTGCCGTCGCATGCAAACAGTTCCCCGTCGGCGCACCTGTACACCGTGCCCGGGTACTTGTTGAGCATGGGCAGGTTGTGTGTAGACATTATGACGGTGGTGCCAGATGCCGTGATGGAGTGGAGGAGCGACACTATCTTGTCGGCCGTCACGGGGTCGAGGTTGCCCGTAGGCTCATCGGCTATCACTATCTTGGGATGGTTGAGCAGGGCCCTCGCTATGGCTATGCGCTGCTGCTCGCCTCCCGACAGCTCATGAGGGCACTTGTCTTTCTTGCCCTCCATGCCCACCTTGGCGAGCACTTCGTCGATGCGTGCCTCTATGTCGCTGCTCTTCTTCCAGCCAGTGGACTTGAGTACGAACTCCAGATTCTTGTACACATTGCGGTCGTGGAGCAGTTTGAAGTCCTGGAATATGATGCCCATCTCGCGCCGCAGGGCAGGGATGTCCTTGCGCTTGATGTTTATGAGGTCGCGTCCGAGCACCTCTGCCTTCTCTGCCTCGTCCTTGAACACGTCGAGCTCGCAGTACATGGTTTTCAGCAGTGAGCTCTTGCCAGAGCCCACCACACCTATTATATATACGAATTCGCCCTCGTCTATGTTGAGGTCTACGTCTTTCAGGATAAGCTCCTCACCCTGATACACGTTCACTTTGTTGTAGCTTATGAGCATTGCGGTCAATGTTTGTGCCAGTTGGGGCGGTGTCTTACTTGCAGTTCCTTGGCGATGTCCTCTATGCGGAGGCCCTTGCTTGTGAGGAGCACTATCAGATGATAGAACATGTCCGAAGCCTCGTATATGAGACGCTCGTCCGTACCGTTGGTCGCCTCGATGACAGCCTCCAGTGCTTCCTCGCCCACCTTCTGCGCCATGCGGTTGAGTCCGTCCTTGAAGAGGCTCGTGGTGTATGAGCCCTCGGGCATCTCCTCGTGGCGCTTGTTGATGAAGTCTTGCAGCTCAGTGAGGAACAGCAGGGGATTGGCCTCATTGGTCTCGCCCCAGCAAGTGTCCGTACCCTTGTGACATGTGGGCCCCGTGGGGTGGACTTTCACAAGCAGGGTGTCGTTGTCGCAGTCGTTCTTGATGCTCACGAGCTCAAGGAAGTTGCCCGAAGTCTCGCCTTTCGTCCACAGGCAGTTGCGGCTGCGGCTCCAGAACGTGACTTTTCCCGTGTCTACTGTCTTATTGTATGCCTCCTCGTTCATAAAGCCAAGCATGAGCACATTCTTGGTATCGGCATCCTGTATGATGGCAGGAACGAGTCCGCCCATTTTGTCAAAGTCGATTTGCATGATTGTATGTATATTATATCTTTTAGTTGTCTTATTATTATATGGCTGTGGCCGTCAGTGCTGTATGCGCACCTTGATGCCCTCATCGGCGAGATACCGCTTCAGTTCAGGTATGGCTATCTGCCCGAAGTGGAACACGCTTGCGGCCAGTGCGGCATCGGCCTTGCCTATGGTGAACGCATCCTTGAAGTCGGCCATGCTGCCGGCGCCGCCGCTTGCTATCACAGGTATGTGGAGCATGTCGCTGAGTCGGGCGAGGGCCTCGTTGGCATAGCCGTGCTTCACGCCGTCATGGTCCATGCTTGTGAACAGTATCTCGCCCGCGCCACGGTCGGCCACCTCCTTAGCCCAGTCAAACAGCGAGAGCTCCACGCGCTCACGTCCGCCCTTTATGTAGCAGTGCCATCCGTCGCTGTCGTGGCGTGCGTCTATCGCGCAGACGCATACCTGCGACCCGAACTTTGACGTTATCTCACTGATGAGGCCCGGGTTGATGATAGCAGCGGAGTTGACGCTCACCTTGTCGGCACCGGCATGCAGCAGCCGTTCCACGTCGGCTATGGAGTTGATGCCTCCGCCCACGGTGAAGGGGATGTTTATCTCCCGTGCCACGCGGCTCACCATGTCGGTGAATGTCTTGCGTCCCTCAAACGTAGCCGTTATGTCGAGAAACACCAGCTCATCGGCACCTGCGTCGCTGTATGCCTTGCCCAGCTCCACAGGGTCGCCGGCACTGCGCAGCTGCACGAAGTTGGTGCCTTTCACGGTCTCGCCGTCCTTCACGTCAAGACACGGTATAATCCGTTTTGCCAGTCCTCTATACATTTTCTCTGAGTTTGTCTATGTCAATACGTCCTTCGTAGAACGCCTTGCCGAACACTACCGCAGGTATGCCGCTCCTGTCGAGGTTCATGATGTCGTCGTTGCCAGACACGCCGCCGCTCGCTATCAGGTGCAGTGACGGGTGCCTCCGCATAATCTCCTCGTAGAGGCTTATGGCAGGGCCCTGCATGGTGCCGTCTTTAGAGATGTCGGTACACAGCACCTTGCTGATGCCCATAGACACGTATGTGTCGAGCATGTCGAAGATGTCGGTAGCTGAATCTTCCTTCCATCCGTTTATAGACACCTTGCCGTCGCGCGTGTCTGCTCCGAGTATTATCTTGTCAGCTCCGAAGGTGCCAATCCATTTGGCAAACAGGTCGGGGGCACTTATAGCCACGCTGCCAACCGTCACCATGGACGCGCCGTTGTCAAACGCTGTCTGTATGTCGTCGTCGGTCTTGAGGCCGCCACCGAAGTCTATCTCCAGACTGGTGAGGCGCGATATGTCGTTGAGACACTTCTTGTTGACTATGTGTCTCGACTTGGCACCATCGAGGTCTACGACGTGCAGCCGCTTGAACCCCATGTCCTCGAATCTTCTCGCCACATCGGCGGGAGAGTCGCTGTATGTCGTCTGCTGTGTGTAGTCGCCCTTGGTGAGGCGCACGCATTTGCCGTCGATGATGTCAATGGCAGGAATCAGCTCTATCATATATCCAGGAAGTTTTTAATTATACGCTCTCCCACGGCTCCGCTTTTCTCAGGGTGAAACTGCGTGGCATAGAAGTTGTCCTTGTGCAGTGCGGCGCTGTATGGAGTTATGTAGTCGGCAGTGGCGGCTGTGAGGCTGCATACCGGCACGTAATAGCTGTGTACGAAATATACGAAGTCGTCATCGGTGATGCCCTTGAACAGCGGCGACTTCAGGTCGGCAATGGTGTTCCATCCCATAGCGGGCACCTTCTCGTCGTGGCTGGTGGGCTTGAAACGCTTTACGTCTACGGGGAATATGCCTATGCAGTCGGTGTCGCCCTCCTCCGAATGTCGGCATAGCAGTTGCTGGCCTATGCAGATGCCCAGTACGGGTTGGCGCAAGTCACGTATAAGGGTGTCGAGGTTGTGCTCACGGAGGTACCTCATGGTGTGTCCGGCCTCGCCTTGTCCTGGGAACAGCACGTGGTCTGCCGACATGAGGGTCTCGGGATTATCGGTGAGCACAGGGATGGCTCCGAGCCTTCGTAGCGCGTTCTCTACTGAGTAGATGTTGCCGGCGTTGTATTTTACTATTGCGATATCCATTCCCTTATGCAGTCGTTCGTTATAAATATGTGAGAATAGTGTAGCGGCCCTAAAGCGCGTCTGCCATGTCGCAGCTTATTCTATGAAGAATAATGCAAGTGCGAGTGCAATGGAGCTTGCTCCGATTGCTGAGCCGTAGCTTATTCTATGCAAGAATAATGCAAGTGCGAGTGCAATGGAGCTTGCTCCGATTGCTGAGCCGTAGCTTATTCTATGCAAAGATAATAATTTTCTTTTATAATAGGCATTTTGGGTAGTAGTTTTTGGGTTTGTGACGGTAGTATTGTAGGAATTTTATCGTTTTGTGGGCTTTTGCCTGTCAAATTGTAATGTTTTTACACCACTGGCTATACGTGTGTATTGCTTTTCGTGGTTTGTGATGCTTATGTGTAAGACTACGGTACTGGCCGAGTGGTTTTGCGAAATGGGCCGTTTCAGGCTGCGAAATGGCCCATTTTGGAGTGTAAAACGGCCCATTTCGCAACCTAAAATGGGCCGTTTTGCAACGTGTTGTATATCAAATATTTACGCAGGTGCTGCCAAGACGCACAGACGGCGTGGGATGCTTGTGCTCCTCACGCCGTCGTAGTGTGGTGAAATCTAAATGCCTATTCCGTGATATTACTTATCACCGAAATATCTCTTGTACAGGCCCATGAAGCCGGCGCAGTGACGAGCCTCGTCCTTTGCCATCTCATGTACGGTGTCGTGTGTGGCGTCCATGCCGGCAGCCTTGGCGTTCTTGGCTATGCGGAACTTGTCCTCGCATGCGCCCTTCTCGGCAGCGATGCGTGCCTCCAGGTTGCTCTTGGTGTCTTTGAGCACCTCGCCGAGCAGCTCTGCGAACTTGCTGGCGTGCTCAGCCTCCTCGAATGCGTAACGCTTGAATGCTTCCGCAATCTCAGGATAGCCCTCGCGGTCGGCCTGACGGCTCATAGCGAGATACATGCCTACCTCTCCGCACTCTCCGTTGAAGTGGTCCTTGAGGTCTTTGAGCATCTCCTCGTTGGCGTTCTCGTCGTGAGCGGCGCCGAGGGTGTGTACGGTAGCGAAGGCTGGTGCGCCGCCGTCATCGGCCATCTCCTTGAACTTGCTCTTGGGAGCGTGGCAGATGGGGCAAGACTCGGGGGCTTCTGTTCCTTCATAGATGTATCCACATACGGTGCAAATAAATTTCTTCTTCATAATGCTTTTTTTTAGAATGTTATTGTATAAATGTTAGTTGTATCTTTTGTCAGGCGTGCTCTTCCGACTTCTGGCATTCTGTGCAGATGCCCTTGTAGTAGAGTTGGGCATCGGTCACGATGTTGCCGTCGATGTCACTGATAAGCGACTTGTCGGGTGCCGGGACATCAAAGAGGTCTATAACCCTGCCGCACCGCTCGCACATGAAGTGTACGTGTGGGCGGATGTCGCCGTCATAGCATACGCGGTGGTCATCGATGGTGAGCATCTGTGCCGCGTTGCCTTTCGCGAGTGACCTCAGTGTGTTGTAGAGTGTGGTCTTGCTCAGGTGCGGCATCTTCTTGCTCAAGTCCTTATGGATGTCGTCTATCGTAGGATGAGTGGCGTGGGTAAGGAGGTAGTCCATAATGGCAAGCCGCTGCATCGACGGGCGTAGCTCGCAAGCTGCAAGTCTATGGTATGCGTCATTCGTTATCATCGCTCTCTTTCCTTGTTTGTTTTGATTATAATGCAAAGGTAACAACAATTCCCGAAACGACCAAATTATTTTTGTAATTTTTACAAAAAACTTTTTAATAGACTGATATTAAGTCGGAAATATAATTAAACTAATTGCAAGCAGTGCCTTTATGAACGTATATACGGCGCACGTGGCGGTATGTGTGAGTAAACAAAAAGGGCATACGTATGCGGATGTCCACAGCCGTATGCCCTTATATATATAATGTGTGAGGCAGGATGCTACTTCACTCGGTATTTGTCGCCGGTGAGTTCTATCATCTTGCGTGCGTAGTCCTCGGGATAGCCGGGGCGTTGTACAGGTGCCCCAAGTCCTGTCTTTGTCCGCTTGAATGCTCCATTCTCCTCGGGCTTCACAGCCATGTCGTTGAATTTCACGATGAGGTAGGTAGCGAGCGACTGCCAGCGCGTGAGCATCTGCTGCGCTTTCTCTATGGAGTAGTCGTTGAGATACTTCACGGTGGCGTTGCGGTCAGACCTCAGCATGTCGGCGGCCTTGGCCTCCACCTTGGCCTGTTCTACGAAATAGCTGTTCTCAAGACTGTCGCGTACGGCCTTGAGCGAGGGGAACATCTGGCTGTATCGTGGATATACCATGTTGCTGACCCAGTTGCACACCCAGAAGGCATTGTTCATGGAGAAGTTCAGTGCGTCTGCTCCAGGGGTGTTGTAGCATTCGGGCTGCCGGGTGCTGCAGCAGTACACGGGAGTGTAGGCCACCATGTTGGGGTCGTCGTTGCCGAACCACAGTACGCCGCCTATTTCCCTCGGGAGCCATGAGCGCATCTGCGATACAAACGTGAATCCGGTCTGCTGTGTGCTCGTGGGACGCTCGTTGAAATATGTCTTGTCGCCGACCTTGTATGTAAGGGGTGTCGGCTGATAGGGCATATTCCATATACCGCCGGCTATCTTGCGGTTGGCTATGTCGAGGGCGGTGCCCTCGTAGTGGTCACGCATGCATGCCTCCACGTCCTGTACGCTGAGTTTGCGGTTTGGTACAATCCAGAGCGGCATGTCCTCGGCATTGGGATCCTCGCCGAGAGCCCACGGGAGGTACTTGTCGAAAGAGTTGTCGAAATGCCTGAAGAAGCTCCACACGCGTGCGTCGCAGAAACGACGGCCGCTGAAGTCGGGTGCAGCGTAGGTGTTCTTCCATGAGAAGTCCTCGTCCTTGCCCTTGTACCATCCCATCTTGCGTGCGTACTTGATGACGTTTCGCGAGTAGATGACGTTCTGCTTGTCCTTCATGTTGAATTTGCCTATGCGGCTTTGGTTGGCGTGTGCGCATATTGCATTGTCGGGAATGCGCATGGCCACCCACACAGCACTGTGCGAACCTGGGCCCATGCCCATCATCTCCATAATCCAAGCCTCATTGGGGTCGCAGATGGTGAAGGTCTCTCCCTCAGAGCAGTAGCCGTAACGCTCCACTAAGGAAGTCATCACTGATATGGCCTCACGGGCTGTCTTGCTGCGCTGCAAGGCTACGTATATGAGCGAGCCGTAGTCCATGATGCCCGTGGTGTCTACCATCTCCTCGCGTCCTCCGTATGTGGTCTCGGCTATGGTGAGCTGATACTCGTTGATGTTGCCTATGACGTTGTAAGTCTCAGCGGCCTCGGGTATCTCGCCGTGGTACTGTTGCGTGTCCCAGTCGTATATCTTGCGCATCTCTCCCTTGGCGTGTCTGGCGGCAGGGTAGTGGCACAGCCATTGGAACATACCGTAGTCGTCGGCATTGTATGTGCATATCACGGAGCCGTCGGCACTGGCTTTCTTGCCTACTATGAAGTTGGTGCAGGCCTCTGTGTCAGAGGTGCTAAAAGAAGCGGCAGCTATTAGAGCCGCCGCGATAATGTTCTTGGTGATATTCATTGTGTTGAATGATTGTTCTGAAAAGATGTCGGGGCGTTTCCGCCTCTCGTCGTTCTTGGAACGCTTGCTCAGTCGCAGGCCTTGAAGCTCATGTCAAGACCTTTGACAGAATGTGTCAAGGCTCCTACTGATATGAAGTCTACACCGCATTCTGCATAGCTGCGTATCGTGTCGTAGGTGATGCCGCCGCTTGACTCAGTCTCGTACTTGCCGCCGATTATCTCCACTGCTTTCTTGGTGTCGTCGGTGCTGAAGTTGTCGAGCATTATCCTGTTCACGCCGCCGCACTCGAGCACTTGGTTCAGCTCATCGAAGTTTCTCACCTCTATCTCTATCTTCAGGTCGAGTCCTTTCTCCTTCAGATATTCGTGGCAACGCGTTATGGCATTGCGTATGCCTCCTGCGAAGTCTACATGGTTGTCCTTCAGGAGTATCATATCGAAGAGGCCGATGCGGTGGTTCATGCCGCCGCCTATCTTCACGGCCTGTTTCTCCAGCATTCTCATTCCCGGTGTGGTCTTGCGGGTGTCGAGGACGTGTGTCTTGGTGCCTTTGAGGCGTTCTACATAGCGGTTTGTCATGGTGGCGATGCCGCTCATGCGCTGCATGATGTTGAGCATGAGCCTCTCTGTCTGGAGCAGTGAGCGCACTTTGCCCGTGACAATCATGGCGATGTCGCCTTTCTTCACCCGTGTGCCGTCGTTGATGAGTACTTCCACCTGCATGGTGGGGTCGAAACGTGCGAACACTCGCTTCGCTACTTCTACTCCGGCCAGTATGCCGTCTTCCTTGATGAGCAAGTGCGACTTGCCCATAGCGTCCTCAGGGATGCAACACAATGTCGTGTGGTCGCCGTCACCGATGTCCTCTGCGAATGCGAGGTCTATCAGACGGTCTTCGAGTTCGTTGACACTATACATAAAAAATGTTTTTAGTCGGGCCGTAGAATTCGTGCTTGCCACGTTTTGTCGTTGTCTCTCGTGCTGTATGTTGCAAGTATGCTCGGCCGTGATGTTGGCATCGTTGCCTGACTACTTGATGACTTAGCCATAGGAGACACGGCCGTATGGCAGTCCGTGACCCGTTGTTAATTTGTTGTTTATCGTTATGACGGCACTCGTGTGCCGCCTTTAAATGTCTGTCTCCTTTATCATGTCGCCATGCAGGTCGTATGCACGCGTCTCTCCATCGTGCCTTTTCAGCACTGCGGTGCCGCCGAGCCATATAGTCGCTGCTTGCTCATGCTCGAGAGGGTATGTGCCTGTGACCGTCTCTCCGTCAATGACAAGCACCGTAGGACGGTCGCTGATGACCGCACCCATAGTCCTGTTTACGGCTATTCTACGTGTCATTGTCTGCGCTTGATGTCCTTAGGTTTCACACGTGGCTTGTCCGTACCCATGCTTATGTCTACCTGTTTGATGGTGCGCAGGGGCTTCACGAACTGCACTTTGGGCTTGTTGCCAGTGGGTGGTGGGGCAGTCTGCACTGGCGCTAATTCCTTCGGGCCGTTCTTGATGGCCTGTTCCATCTGCTCATTGGATATGACTGGCCTTCCAGTGTCACTGGGCTTGGGTGTGCTTGTGGAGTCTGGTCTGACGGCGGCAGGCTCTTCTTTGACGTGCATCTTTAGCAGGTTCACGTTTGAGAACACGGCGAAACGGAGGGCTGTTGAGCTCCAGTTGTTGAGGTCATTGGCAAGATACACGTAACCGAACACGCGCTTTATGCCCAGATGTCCGCTGTCGTCAATCTGCGTTCGGTAGTGCGATGACGAGGTCATGCGTGTCGTCTGGTAGTACACACTGTCGTTGCTGTATGTCACTGCCAGCATGGCCATGGCATCGTGCATGCCGTCCTGGTACATGAAGTGTACGTCAAGGTCGAGTATTATGCGGTCGCCCTTGTGGAAGGACGTGTCTGCCTGTACCTCGAAAGGATAGTTGTTGGAGAGCGCGTAGGGCGCGAGGACGAAGCATTTGTCACGGTTCCAGATACTGGCGGTGTCGGATCCTGCTGCACCTGGGCCATAGTTGCTGATGTCTGTGCTTGAACCGCCTTGCGCTACAATCTCCTTGTTGAGACGGTCTGACAGCGACTCGTACACATCGTGCAGCAATTTAGTGTGCCGGGTGTAGTACATCATCGTAGACTTGAACTCCTCTTCCGTCACGTCGTGCCGCTTCAGTATGTTGGCACGGTATGAGATGAGGGTCAGTGAGTCACCGCCCTGCTGGTTGAACAGTTGGTCTGCGATATGGTACTCGTAGAGTATGTCCTCCAACTCGCCCTTTGACAGGTACTCACTCGGTATGGAGGGCTTGCATGACACCATGACCTGTATGGTCATGAATGCGGCTGCTATTATGGCGGTCAGTGACTTTCGTGACGTAGACATGCTTGTTTCTCCTTTCGTTTTACATGACTTTCGGGTCATCTGTGGTCTCTGTGTCCTGGGGCTTGCGCTTGAACACTTGTCCTATGGTCTCAAGCTCATTGCGGTAGAACAGGAATATCATGACGACGCTCACGCTGATACATGCGTCGGCGAAGTTGAACACAGGTGAGAAAAAGATGAATTCCTCTCCGCCGTGCAGCGGAAACCACTCAGGGTAATGTGTCACAATGAGTGGAAAATAGAACATGTCCACCACCTTGCCGTACAAGAACGGCGCATAGCCAGAGCCGAATGACACCAGGTGCGATACAGAGTAGGGCGTGGAAGCGTCGAAAATCAGTCCATAGAACATGGAGTCGAAAATGTTGCCGGCGGCTCCAGCGAGCACCATCGACATGCATACGATATAGCCGCGCTTATGTGGCATGCGTATGAGCTTCACGAGATAGTAACCCAATACGGCAATGGCAACGAGCCTGAATACGCTCAACACGAGCTTATTGAAGAACGTCATGCCATAGGCCATGCCGTTGTTCTCGATAAACAGAATCTGGAACCAGTCCGTTATGTGCAACGACTCGCCTATTGACATGTTGGTCTTGACCAGTATCTTGATAATCTGGTCTATGATTATAAGTCCGGCGATGATGGCAATGGCCATTATTCCATCGCCGGAAGTGCTGTTTTTGTCTTTTCTCATTACTTCTTTCGTGCATTCTTTGATGCCACGCTGAGAGTGGCATGAGGCACAGCCCTAAGGCGTTCCTTGGGTATCAGCTCGCCTGTTATGCGGTCGATGCCGTATGTCTTGTTCTTGATTCTTATCAGGGCAGCCTCAAGTTTCTGTATGAATTCGTGCTGACGGTTGGCCATCTGTACGAGTTCTTCTTTTGTCTGTGATGAGCTTCCCTCCTCAAGGGCCTTGTATGTGGGTGACGTGTCGCTGACATCATTGCCGTCGGCATTTCTGATTTGTCTCATCATAGAGTCGAGGTCTCGGCGTGCGAGACGCAGTTTCTCATCGATGATAGAGCGGAACTCCTCCAACTCCTCATCATTATAACGTCTTTTTTCTGTCATAGTTGTTTGGTTTTGAAAGTAAATTTATGTGTACATCCAGTACCTGTCATTTGCTGACGACGCTTCTTGTCGATAGTAGCGTGTGCGTGCCGTGTGTATGTACGGGCGGTGCAGACAGGTCGGTGTTATTGAAAGCGACAGGAATGCCCGCTTCTCCACATTGGAGAATGACTGCGGGCATCCCTGTTATTGTCTCAGTTATTATTTCGATTTCTCAACGGTTATGTTGAGCTTGAAGTCGTCAAACTCTATCTCGGGGCCGTTGTTGGCGGCAATAGTTATGGCATCTGCCAGCACCTGACCCTTGATATACTCACCGTAGTTGGCCACGGCGGCAGCTACTTCCTCGTTGTCAGAGAGCGTTACCACAATGCGGTCTGTTATCTCGAAGTCGCTCTCTTTGCGCAGATTCTGTATTCTGTTGATGAGTTCACGTGCCATGCCCTCCTGTCTGAGGCTGTCGTTGAGCTCCACCTCAAGGGCTACGGTCAGGTTTCCGTCATTGCTTACGAGCCATCCCGGTATGTCCTCGCTGATTATCTCAACGTCGCTTGTCTCAACAGTCACCTCGTTGCCGTCAACGCTAAGCGTGATGTTGCCGGCGTTCTCGAAGTCGTTGATTTGCGTCTGGTCAAGGGCTGACATCTGTGCGGCAATGCCCTTCATGAGTTTGCCGAACTTCTTGCCCATGACACGGAAGTTGCACTTCACCTTCTTTACCAGAATGCTCTGGCCGTCAGCGAAGTTCACCTCCTTGACATTCACCTCATTCTTCAGCAAGTCGGCCACAGCCTCGATGTGAGCCTTTTGCTCTGCATCTACGGCAGGAATCATAATCTGCTGGAGTGGCTGGCGAACCTTGATGTTGACCTTGCGGCGCAATGCCAGCACCATGGACGTAATCTTCTGTGCTATGGCCATGCGCTCCTCGAGGTCGTGGTCTATGGCCGACTCATCGGCCACTGGGAACATATCCAGATGTACGCTCTCCAACTCGCCGCCAAGGTCGTGATACAACTCATCGGCATAGAACGGAGCGAACGGCGCGAGCAGCTTGGCTACAGTCATCAGGCAGGTATAGAGAGTCTGATAGGCACTGAGCTTGTCCTCACTCATCTCCTTGCCCCAGAAACGCTTGCGGTTCAAGCGAACGTACCAGTTGGAGAGGTCGTCATTGACAAAAGCGTCTATCAAGCGTCCTGCACGTGTCGGGTCATAGCCCGCTAACTCCTTGTCAACACCCTTGATGAGAGAGTTGAGCGAAGAGAGAATCCAACGGTCAATCTCCGGGCGTTTCTCCGTAGGCACCTGTGCGGCCTGTGGGTCGAAACCATCCACGTTGGCATAGAGGGCGAAGAAGCTGTATGTATTATATAAGGTGCCGAAGAACTTGCGACGTGTCTCGTCCACACCGTTAGGGTCGAACTTCAGGTTGTCCCAAGGCTCGCTGTTGGTCATCATGTAGAAACGTACAGGGTCGGCACCGTACTTGTCAATCATCTCGAACGGGTTGGTCACGTTGCCCACGTGCTTACTCATCTTGTTGCCCTTGGCATCGAGCACGAGACCAGAAGATATGACGTTCTTGAAGGCTACGCTGTCGAACACCATCGTGGCAATGGCGTGCAGTGTGAAGAACCATCCACGAGTCTGGTCCACACCCTCATTGATGAAGTCGGCAGGGTAGAACTTCGGCGGTATGGCATAGCCCTCGTAAGTGCTGTGAATCAGCGCATCGCGGTCAGCCTCTGTGCCACGAGCCATCTCACCCTCGAACGGATAGTGGAGCTGTGCGTATGGCATAGAGCCTGAGTCGAACCAAACGTCTATCAGGTCGCTCTCGCGATACATGGGCTTACCCTCGTCGTTGACCAATACTATGTTGTCTACGTATGGACGGTGGAGGTCAATCTTATCATAGTTCTCCTGACTGTAATCGCCTACCACGAACCCCTTGTCCTTCAGAGGATTGCTCTTCATGATGCCAGCGGCAACCGATTTCTCTATCTCTGCATAGAGCTCTTCCAAGCTGCCGATGCACTTCTCGCCACGGTTCTCGTCGCGCCAGATAGGCAATGGAGTACCCCAAAAGCGAGAACGGGAGAGGTTCCAGTCGTTAAGGTTCTCAAGCCAGTTGCCGAAGCGGCCTGTACCAGTGCTCTCCGGCTGCCAGTTGATGGTCTTGTTGAGCTCCACCATGCGCTCCTTGCGTGCTGTGTCCTTGATAAACCAGCTATCCAATGGGTAGTAGAGGATAGGTTTGTCGGTACGCCAGCAGTGAGGATAGTTGTGTACGTGCTTCTCGCTCTTGAAGGCCTTGCCCTCCTGCTTGAGCTCGTAGCAGAGCACTATGTTGAGGTCTTCGGCCTTGTCGGAAGCCTTCTTGTCCCACACACCATCCACGTTGAACTGCGGGTCGTAGGCATTCTTCACGTAGTCGCCGGCATGATGAGCGTAAGCCTCCTTGTTGACACAGGCTGTGATGAAGTTGTCGTCAAGATCTTCCAGCACATAGAACTTGCCCTGGAGGTCAACCATTGGGCGGGTCTCGCCCTTCTTATTAATAAGGTATAGGGCAGGGATGTTGGCATCCTTGGCCACCTTGGCATCGTCGGCACCGAATGTAGGAGCTATATGCACGATACCAGTACCGTCGTCAGTGGTCACGTAGTCGCCGAGGATAACGCGGAAAGCCTCGCTCTCCATCTCCACAAACTTATCGCGGCCATCCTCTGAGGCAAATACCTTATCAGGGTGAGCGGCAGCATACTCTGTCACAAACTTAGGTGCGAACGCGTCAACCTTCTCACAAGGCTTCACCCAAGGCATGAGTTGCTCATAGTGATAGCCTTCGAGTTCTGTGCCTTTCATGTGGTCGATGATGCGCCACGGACACTGCTTCTTCTCCTTGTCGAACGGCAGGAGGTCGCCCTCCTTGCACTCCTGATCGGCTTTGAGGTAAGAACCTACCAAAGCCTCGGCCATGACGAGGGTCATGGGCTCGCCGTTGTAGAGATTGTAAGTCTCAATGGCTACATAGTCAATCTTGGGGCCTACGCAGAGAGCCACGTTAGAAGGCAAGGTCCAGGGAGTCGTAGTCCATGCTATGAAGTAAGGCTTGCCCCACTTGGTCCACTCTGCCTTCGGGTCCTTGATGAGGAACTGTACGGTGGTGGTGAGGTCTTTCACGTCGCGGTAGCAGCCGGGCTGGTTAAGCTCATGAGAGCTGAGGCCGGTGCCTGCGCCTGGAGAATAAGGCTGTATGGTGTAGCCCTTGTAGAGCAAACCCTTGTTGTAGAGCTGCTTGAGAAGCCACCACAGCGTCTCGATATACTTGTTGTCGTAAGTGATGTAAGGGTGGTCGAGGTCTACGAAGTAGCCCATCTTCTCGGTCAGCTCGCGCCATTCGGCAGTGAACTTCATCACGTTCTCACGACACTTGTGGTTGTAGTCCTCCGTAGAGATGTACTTATCGGAAGCCTTGTTGTCGATATCCTTCTTTGTGATGCCGAGTTCCTTCTCGACACCCAGCTCAACAGGCAGTCCGTGGGTGTCCCAGCCGGCCTTGCGGTGTACCTGGAATCCCTTCATGGTCTTATATCTGTTGAATGTGTCCTTTATGCTTCGTGCCAGCACGTGGTGTATGCCTGGATGACCGTTTGCAGATGGAGGCCCCTCGAAGAATATAAACTGAGGGCAGCCTTCACGCTCATCAATAGACTTGTGGAAGATGTCGTTCTTCTCCCACATGGCCAATGTCTCTTTATTGGTCTTTGTCAAATCCAGACCTTTGTGCTCGGCAAATTTCTTAGCCATATATCAAGTATAATTAATTAATTTTTGTCTGCAAAGGTAGATAAAATATACTTCATTTCCAAATTATAATATTATAATGTATGAAAAAGTGTGTGTAAAAGTATGTCATTTCTGACAATGTGTCTCCAAACATGCGGCCATCTTGTGCCATGTATGTCATTGCTCGTCACCAAGAATCCTTACCTCGTTTGTAGGTAAACCTGTGTCAGAAATCATAGCTTGCCAGACCAGTTTGCGAAATGGGCTGTTTTGCATTGCGGAATGGGCCGTTTCGCGTTCTGAAATGGGCCGTTTTGCAATGCGTTTTGGCCCATTTTGCAATACATTGTGTATCAGATTGTTATAAAAACATGTCGCTTGAGCGCGTGGAGTAGGGCCATAGACAGTATAAAAGCAAAGCGGAAGCCACTGCTGTACGCGATGACTTCCGCATGACGGGGTAGGATGTTAGAAGTTGAGTCTTTTCAGCCATTTGTCCACCTTGGATGAGTCCTTGCGTGTCTCATGGCCATATATGCTGAATGCCTCCTTGAAGTTGGCTTTCGGGTAGATGGACTTCAGGTCGCTCACTACACTTCCGAGTCCGCTGCCCTCGTGTGTAGAGAACGGTATGATGGTCTTGCCGTTCAGATTGTATTTGCTGAAGAACGTGAACATGACCCGTGGGTACGTGCCCCACCATATAGGGCCACCGATGAAAATGGTGTCATACTGGTCTATGTTTTTTACTCCGCCCTTGAATGCCGGCTTCTCCCTCTTCTCGGTCTCTTCCTTTGCCAGCTTGGTGAGAGCATCGTATGGCATGTCGTAGTTTTTCTCTGCTACAATTTCAAACTCATCACCGCCAGTGACACGTCGTATCTCGTCGGCCACCAGCTTGGTGTTGCCTACCTTCACGTTGCCTACGCTGTAGTTCTCGCCAGCGTGTGAGAAGAACACTATCAGTACCTTGCCTTTGCTGTTCATTGCCTTGTTGCTTTTTGTCGCGCTGCCGCCACTGCATGATACGGACATCAGGAGTCCTACCGTGGCCAGTGCAAGAGTCTTAATCAGATTTTTCATATACAGAATGTTTCTTAGTGGGTTGACTTCAGATATTGCAAGTCGCCGTACCAGTAGCTGGCCGTCGTGCCACCGTCTATGAGTATGTCGGTGCCAGAGATGAAGCGGCCACGTCTACCACGCGGCATATATCCTCTTTGCTTCCGGGGTCGGCCTTGATGGTGCTGCATTCATATCCTGCGTTCTCCAGAATGCTTGCGGCCTTCTGCGCGTTCTCTATGCTGTAGTCGGCCAGCACGACGTGCTTGCCTACGGCTATGCGGCTGATTATTGCCTGCCCTATGCTTCCTGTACCGAAGAGCACGGCTACTTCTTTCTTGTTGTTGCTCATATATCAGTAGTTTTATATGGTTTACGGCTGCAAAGTTACGAAAATCAAGGCGTTGCGGCATTAAACGAAATACGGAACGTTTTACCGTATTTACAGGTGTTAATCACCGTATGCCATTATACGTGAATGTCTGAATGCTGAAATATAAAGGAAGGGGCGTTGCGTAAAAAGAAAATGAGTGTACGCTAAGCCTGAATACGGTGTAAGGCGTATGCTCATTACCTCGTGTGAGAGGTGACGGCGTGGAAGTCATGGACTATGACTTCAGCCTGTTGCCCCGTATCCGGGCTTGACGTACACTCATTTGCAAGTGACGGTGCGCATGCTTTGGCCAAGTGGTCAAGGCGCGTGGCGCTAATTCTCCTTTATGGCCACGACCCCCGACAGGTCTGGCGTGAGATACACGGTGCGCTTCACCTGCCGGCCATGTGAGTCGGAGAAACTCACGCCTATGTACAGGAGCTTCGACGAACCAGACGGTATGTCGGCGTAGCGTGTGCCGGGCTTCATCGTATGCGAACGCTCCGTGGCATCACGCATGGCCTCTACGGCTTGGCTCCTGACGTAGCGTGTGGAGTCGAGCCTCGTGAACGTGACGTTGCCCATGGCATTGTCGGCAAGGTTGTCGTTGAGGAAATCCTCCACCAAGGACTTGGCCTTGTGGCTCTCTCCGCAAGCGGTGAGCAGCAGCAAGGCCAAGGCCGATGTGATGATATGGCGTGAAGTCATAGGGGTCAGATGTTCTTGAGGATGTCAAGAAGATGAGCCCAAACCATCTGTACGGTAGGTATGAGCAGACGCTCGTCGGGGGTGTGTACGCCACGGAGCGTCGGGCCGAACGACACCATGTCAAGGTCGGGGTAGCGCTCGGAGAACAATCCGCACTCAAGTCCGGCATGGATGCCCTTCACTACGGGCTCTTTGCCGAACAACTTCTTGTACGAGTCCACGGCCACCTTGGTGAGCTTGCTGTCGGGGTTCATCTTCCATGCAGGATAGCCCTCGCTTACCTCTACGTCGGCACCGGCCAGCTCAAACACGGCCTTTATGGTGTTGCTCTCGTTCTCGAGGTTGCTCATCACGTTGGAGCGCTGTGATGTAACCACCTTTATCTCACTGTCGGTTGTCACTATGCTTGCCACATTGCTCGAAGTCTCCACCATCCAGGCCAAAGCCTCGTCCTGGCACATGGCAAACACGCCGTTGTCTATGCCCTGGATGGCAAGGATGAACCTGCGGCCGGCATTCTGCGGCAGCACGTCTGTGGGCTCTGCGCTCTGCATGCCAAACTGCATGGTGGTGTCTGATACATGGAACTCCTCCTCCACATCGGCCGTGAACACGTTCCAGTCGGCCCTGACGGTCTCCTTGTCGGCGGCGGGTACGGCGAATACCACCTTGCCGTCGCGTGGGATGGCGTTGTGCATCTTGCCCGAATTGAATGATGCAAGACGAAGGTCTGTCTTAGACAACTCTTTGTAAAGGAAGCGGTCAAGAATCTTTATGGCGTTGGCGCGTTTCTTCTCTATGTCGTCGCCTGAGTGTCCTCCGTTGAGTCCTTTCAGCGATATCTCGAAGAAGAAGTATCCTGCTGGGGCACTCTCGCGCTTGAACTTGAATGTGGCTGTAGTGGATTTGCCACCGGCACACGACACGAAAATCTGTCCCTCGTCCTCAGAGTCGAGATTTATGAGCATGTCGCCCTTCATGAATCCGGCCTTCATGCCCATGGCTCCAGTGAGGCTTGTCTCCTCATCGCGTGTGAAAACGCACTCTATGGGGCCGTGCTCTATGTCGTCGCTGTCGAGGATTGCCAGCTCTATGGCGCAGCCTATGCCGTCGTCGGCTCCCAGCGTGGTGCCCTTGGCGGTAAGCCAC